>USMB01000019.1 GCA_900555615.1 uncultured Clostridium sp.
GAAGAAGCAAAAGAAATTATAAAAACATTTATAGAAATGATAAAAAGAGAAATAACAGATGAAGAGCAATTAAAAAAATTAGAAGATGCTATAGCATTTAAAAATGTATCAAATATGCCAGCAAGAGTAAAATGTGCACTTTTAGCATGGCATACATTAGAAGATATGTTAAATAAAAATGATCAAAGTGGAAAAGGAACAATAAATTGTTGCCACTAAAATATAAAGAAAAGGTATAAAAAATGGAGAATAAAAAAGTATTATTAGGAATGAGTGGAGGCGTAGACAGTAGTGTATCTGCCTTACTCTTAAAACAAAATGGATATGAACCAATTGGAATAACATTAGAATTATTTACAGGAAGTAGTTGTTGTAATATAAACACATATATAGATGCCAAAAATGTATGCAACTCAATAGGAATACCACACTTTACGGATAATTGTAAAGAAATGTTTAAAAAACATGTTATACAAGACTTTATTGACTGCTATTCAAATTGCAAAACACCAAATCCATGTATAGAATGTAATAAATATATGAAGTTTGGATATATGTGGAAAAAGGCAAAAGAATTAGGATGCGAATATATTGCGACAGGTCATTATGCCAAAACAGAATATAGTGAGGAATATAGCAGATGGGTATTAAAAAAATCAAATGCAGGTAAAAAAGATCAAAGTTATGTTTTATGGAATATTCCAAAAGAATTAATAGAACATGTAGTATTTCCACTTGCTAATTTTGAAAGTAAAGACCAAATTAGAGAAATAGCAAGAGAAAACAATTTAAAAGTAGCAAATAAGCCAGATAGTGAAGATATTTGTTTTGTTCCAGATGGAAACTATAAAAAGTTTTTGGAAAATAATTCTGATATAAAGCCTAAAGTTGGAAATATAGTAAATTCTAAAGGAGAAGTATTAGGAAAACATACAGGATTGTACAATTATACAATTGGTCAAAGAAAAGGGCTAGGAATTTCTTATAAAGTTCCACTATTTGTAATAGGATTTAATCCATTAAAAAACGAAGTAATAGTTGGAGAAGAAAGCGAATTATATCAAAAAGAAATAAATGTAAAAGATGTAAACTTATTATTAATAGACGAAATAAAAGATCCAATAGAAGTTGAGGTAAAAACAAGATATTCTTCAAAAGTAGCCAAAGCAGTAATTGAGGCAAATGGAGAAAATCAAGTAAAAGTTACATTTGATGAACCACAAAGAGCAATAACTCCAGGTCAATCAGCTGTATTTTATGTTGGAGACATTGTATTAGGAGGAGGCAAAATATGTTAAACCAATTTTCAAGAACAGAATTAGTAATAGGAAAAGAAGGATTAGAAAAATTAAGTAATACAAAAGTCGCAATATTTGGTTTAGGAGGTGTAGGTTCATTTGTTTTAGAAGGACTTGTTAGAGCAGGAGTTGGAAATTTTGTATTAATAGATGATGATAGAATTTGCTTAACAAATTTAAATAGACAAATATTAGCAACAAGAAAAACGGTTGGACAACCTAAAGTAGAAGTTGCAAAGCAGAGAATTTTAGATATTAATCCAGATGCAAATGTAGAAATACATCAAGAATTTTTTATGCCAGAAACAGAAGGAATACTTGACAATTCAATTGATTATATTGTAGATTGTATAGATACAGTAACAGCTAAAATTGAATTAGTAGTAAGAGCAGATAAATTAAATATTCCAATAATCTCTTGTATGGGAACAGGAAACAAATTAGATCCAACTAGATTTGAGGTTACAGATATTTATAAGACCAGTGTTTGTCCTCTTGCAAAAGTAATGAGAAAAGAATTGAGAAGTAGAGGAATAAAAAAATTAAAAGTAGTGTATTCAAAAGAAGAACCAGTAAGATTAAATGAGACAACAGAAAATAGTTGTAAACATAATTGTATTTGTCCACCAGGAACAAAAAGGAAATGTACTATAAGAAATCAAGTACCAGGAAGTGTTTCATTTGTTCCATCAGTTGCAGGTTTAATAATAGCTGGAGAAGTAGTTAAATCAATATTAAATAATTAAGGTGTAATAATGAGAAGAGCATATAAAGAAATAAATAAAGAAGAAACAGAAACCACAATAAATGTGTTATATGATGAAAAATTGATATCTATATATACAAATAAGATTGAACTACAAAAACAACTCAAAAAGGTATTAGGAAAGCCAAAAAGAGAAGATATCAGAGGTAATTCTATTATAGGTAGTTGTTGGGAAGTTCCATTTAGTGAAAAAACTAAAATTTCCCAAATGATGTTGAAAGCAAATATTTTTGAATTGTAATTTCAATAAAAATTCAATAAAAGTTCTATATAATCAATATATGGAGATGATAAAATGAAAGTTTTAATAATAGAAGATGAATATAGTTTAGCAGATGCACCAAAGGATAGCTATGTATTTAAAAATATAAACTATGACTTTGAAGAAGGCAAAATGGTAATTTGGATAAAGATACAGAAAATGAGATTTTAAAGATATTTAAACATCTTTCTAAAGATGAAAATAAATGTGTCATTATTGTTACACACTCTCAAAATGTTTGTGATAATGTGGATATAGTATATAATTTGCAGAAAAAGAATTGACTTTATGTAAATAAAGATGTATAATTAAGAAAGATTGCGAAGAGCAATTGTACGATATCACCACATTATTATGGAGGTAAGACAAATGAAAAGACTTTCTTATACTGCAGAGACCGTTAAAGGAATTTTCTATTTTGCGGCAAAGGAAGAAGAGGGCAAAAAATTCCTGGACAGTGTGTGGATTCAGAAAAATGATGGGACCAAAGAGTTCTATCGGATGAACCCGCAGGGTGCAGAGCTTAAATTGACTCCTAAAGTTTTTGGAGAAGCTCTGGAGGCACTGTTTATCAATGAGCCTAAAGCAATTGATGATATCAAGAGCTGGGTTATTGATGATCATGAATTTTTTGAAGCGATGATTGAGGCATATTCGAAATTTATGTCCCCACTGGTGCATAATGGTTTATATGCATTGATTACTCACTAATCGGGAGACTGCAAGTTGATTTATTTCAGCTTGCAGTTTTCTGCTATGTGTGATAATATAGAATTATGAACTGAATATGAACAAATATCTTCATATAAAATTCATTTTAAAAATATATAATATTCCAGATAAAGGAAGTAGATAGAAATGTTTAATATTTTAGTAGTAGAAGATGACAAAAATTTAAGAAAATTGATAACAACATGTTTAATGAAAAATCATTATAACACATATGAAGCAATCAATGGCGAAGAAGCGTTAGAAGTGCTTGATAGAAATTACATTGATTTAATTGTAAGTGATGTAATGATGCCAAAAATGGACGGATTTGAATTAATAAAAGAATTAAGAGAATGTGATTATAAAGTACCAATTTTAATAATTACTGCTAAAAGTGATATTCAAGATAAAAAACAAGGATTTTTACTTGGTGCAGATGATTATATGGTAAAGCCAATAGATATTGAAGAATTAATTTTAAGAGTACAAGTTTTATTGAAAAGAAGCAAAAGTGCTAATGAAAAAAGAATACAAATAGGAGATTTGGTGCTTAATTATAATCAAATGAGTGTAACAAGAAAGGAAAAAGTATATTCCTTAGCTCAAAAAGAATTTTTGCTTTTATATAAATTCCTAAGCACTCCAAATACAATTTTTACTAGACAAGAATTGATAGAAGAGATTTGGGGACTAGAAAGTGAATCAGATTATAGAACTGTTGATGTGCATATCAAAAGAATTAGAGAAAAAATGGCTGATGCAAAAGAGTTTGAAATAGTTACAATTAGAGGAATTGGATATAAGAGTATAATTCATGAAAAGGAGTAAACTATGTTTGAAAAGATTTTTGGAAAAAGAAGATCAATAAGAAGATCTTTAGTAATAGATTTTATTATTGCAACAGTAATTGTTGTAATAATATCAATTGGTGGTTTTTCACTATTTGTTAGTAATGTTGCAGCTGAAAAATTAATACAAATAAATGCAAGTAGTCCTGAACAAATTAAAGAAATTTTAACAATCTTGAGAAGAGGTGCAGCACTTTTAGCCTTTAGTACAATAATTATTGGAGAAATAGTTATGAGGCTTGCAAGTAAAAAAATGTTGAAACCAATACAGCAAATAACAGAAGCTACGCAAAAAGTTGCATCTGGAAATTTTAATGTAGAATTAAAAACTGAAAGAAAAGACGAAATAGGCGAATTGACAGAAAATTTTAATAAAATGGTAAAAGATTTGAAAAGTATAGAGTGTCTACAAAAAGAATTTATAGATAATGTATCACATGAAATAAAAACACCAATCACTTCAATTCAAGGATTTAGTCAATTACTAGAAGATGATAGGATAACAAATGAGGAAAGAAAAGAATATTGTGAAATAATCAAAGAAGAATCAAATAGATTATTGAATTTATCAACAAATATTTTAAAGCTTTCAAAGTTGCAAAACCAAAACAAAATAGTCAATAAAAAACAAGTAGATGTAGCTGAACAATTAAGAAAAGCAGTTGCATTGCTAGAGCCAAAGTGGAAAGACAAAGAAATTACTTTTAATGTAAGTTTAGATGAAAAATATTTTTATGGTGATGAAGAATTACTCTTTCAAGTTTGGGTTAATTTAATTGATAATGCAATTAAGTTTTCAAATTTAAAAGGAAAAATAGATGTTGTTTTAAAGCAAAAAAATCAAATAATAGAAGTGCAAATTAAAGATCATGGAATAGGAATGTCAGAAGAAGAGAAAGATAGAATTTTCAAGAGATTTTATCAAATAGATAAATCACATTCAGAACAAGGAAGTGGCTTAGGCCTTGCTATTGCAAAACGTATTGTTGACTTATCTGGTGGAACTATAACAGTTAATAGTAAAGAAAATGTAGGAACTACAATGATTGTTTTTTTACCAATTGAAGATGAAACAAATAGAATTTTGATAGTTTAGCAAGAAATGGGCTAAGAAAATAGCAGGAAAAAGTTCAAAACATTTTATAAATCAACAACATTCATTAGGAAAAGTAAATGGATATATAGAAGAAATGTTGAATGGTCAAAAAGTTGTAAAAGTATTTACACATGAAGAAAAATCAAAAGAAGAATTTAATAAATTAAATGATATGCTAAATGATGATATGTATAAGGCAAATAAATATGCAAATATATTAATGCCAATTGCCAATAATTTAGGAAATCTTCAATATGTATTGATAGCAACAGTTGGAACAATAGTATCATTTTTACAATTAACAAGAAATTTTTCGCAGCCAATCAACCAAGTAATGAATAATTTAAATGCAAAAATTGAAAATGGCAAATTAGTAGAAACATCAGAAAGAACAGGAATGTGGGCATGGAAACATCCACATCATGATGGAAAAATTAGATATGATGGAATAAATATAAACAAAATAAAGAAAAGTGATTTAAGAAGATCACTTGGAATGGTATTACAAGATGTAAATTTATTTACAGGAACAATAAAAGAAAATATCAAATATGGAAATCAAAGTGCAACAGATGAAGAAGTAAAGCAGGCAGCCAAACTTGCTAATGCAGATGGATTTATAGAAAGATTGCCAAATGGATATAATACAATGTTTTCTGGAAATGGAGCTCAATTGTCACAAGGTCAAAGACAGCTTATTTCTATTGCGAGAGTTGCAATAAATAATCCACCTGTAATGATTTTAGATGAGGCAACTTCAAGTATTGATACAAGAACAGAAAAAATAGTTCAAGATGGTATGGATCACGGTAAGATTATTGAAAGAGGAAATCATGAAGAATTAATGGCTGAAAAAGAGAATATTATCAATTATATACTGGTGCATTTGAGTTGGAATAAGGAGTGGTAGTATGAAATTTGTGCTAATAACAGGTCCGCAAGCAGTTGGAAAAATGACAGTAGGTCAAGAATTGGAAAAAATTACAGATTTAAAATTATTGCATAATCATATGACAATAGAGATTTTAATCAAGATTTTTAAGTATAGTAGTGAATCTTTTAAAAAATTAAATGAAGAATTTAGAATACAGATTTTTAAAGAATTTGCAAAAAGTGACCAATATGGAATGATATTTACTACTACTTGGGATTTTGATGATAAAGAAGAATGGGAGCGAATTTACGAATATATAAAAATATTTAAAGAATATAATGCAGAAATTTATATTGTTGAATTGGAAGCAGATTTAGATGAGAGATTAAAAAGAAATAAAACAGAGAATAGACTTGCTAATAAAGCATCAAAAAGAAATTTGGAATGGAGTCAAAATGATTTATTAAAATCTGTTCAAAAGTATAGATTCAATTCCAGAGAAAATGAGATAAAGGAACCAAATTATCTTAGGATAAATAATACTAATATTTCTGCTGAAGATGTAGCAAAGATGATAAAAGAAAAATTTTTGTGGGAATGAAAGCTTGAATTGGCCAGCACGGTGTTGCTCAATTGGATAATGAGCATAATGCTGAACGATCAGTAAAAATGGGGTCGATCCTTTTTTTTACACGTGAAAAAAAGGACCGACCCCATTTTTACCATTTTTACATTTTTACGACAAAATGTAAAAAAATTCTTGATAAAATTTAAGCAAAATGATAAAATTAATAAGTGAAAATAATTAAAGAAGAGGGAAAGATGATAAACTTATTATTATGTGGAAATGAAAAAGTATTTGACGGAGCATTAACAGAACTAATATCAATAACAAACAGAACAAAAGAAGTAATAAGATGCTATATATTTACAGCAGAATTAACAAGAATAAAACCAGAATATACAGCAATAAATGAAGAACAAGTTGGATTTTTAAATAGGGTAGTAAAACAAAAAAATCCAGATAATCAAGTAATAAGAGTAGATGTAACAGAAATATATGAGAAACAATTTAAAAATTGTGCAAATGAAGGAGCATATTGTACACCATATACATTATTGAGATTATTAGCAGATTTAGTGCCAGAGATGCCAGAAAAATTATTATATTTAGATATAGATATGATGGCTGGTGGTGATATTTCTAAATTATACAACATAGATATTACAGAATATGAGTATGCGGCAGTAAAAGAAAAATATGGATGTTGGTTAATAAGACCTGATTATATAAATGCAGGAATGTTATTATTAAACATGAAGAAAATAAAAGAAACAGGACTGTTAGAAAAAGCAAGAGAAAGAATTAAAACTAAAAAAATGTTATTTGCAGACCAAGATGCAATTTATTGGTCAACAACTAAAAAGAAGATTTTACCAAGAATTTATAATGAACAATCAAAATTTAATAAAAAAGACACAATCATATGTCATTTCTGTAAAAGATTAATGTTTTTACCATATCCGCATACAGAAAATTTCAAACAATGGAATATAGAAGAAGTTCATAAAGTATTGAAATGTTATTATTTTGACGAAGATTTAGATGAATATATAAAATTAAAAGAAGAGTATAGAATGAAAAAGAAAGAGGAAGTTTAGATGGAAAAATACAAAGAGATAATACCAATATTTTTTGCTGTTGATGATAAATATATACCATTTTTATCAGTAACATTAGAGTCATTGGTTGAGAAGATGTCACAAGAGTACTATTATGTAGTAAAAATATTATGTACAAATATAAGTGAAAAAAGTAAAGAAAAAATAAATAAATATAAAAGAGAAAATATGAGCATTGAATTTGTAGACTTAACTTATTATATACAAAAAGTAAAAAATAAATTGTATACCAGAGATTATTTTTCAATGACAACATATTTCAGATTATTTATCTCGAATCTATATCCACAATACAATAAGGCAATTTATTTAGATTGTGATATTGTACTTTTAGCAGATATAGCTGAATTATATAATATAGATATTGGAGATAATTTAGTTGGAGCAGTTCCTGATGATATAATTCAAAAAAATGAAGTGTTTCAAGAATATGTAGAAAAGGTTGTAGGAGTTGCAAGTTATAAAACATATTTTAATGCAGGAATGTTAGTAATGAACTTGGATGAACTTAGAAAGTTCCAATTCCAAGAAAAATTCTTATATTTATTGGAAAATGTAAAATTTTCAGTAGTACAAGATCAAGATTATTTGAATAGAATATGTAAAGGAAGAGTAAAACTACTTGATTCAGGATGGAATGTAATGCCAACAGCAAGTGATGATATGAAAGAAGAAGATATAAAATTAATACATTACAATTATCAATACAAGCCATGGCACTATGATGATACAAGATATGGAAATTATTTTTGGGGATTTGCACAAAAAACAGAATATTATGACCAAATCTTAAAAATAAAAAATGAATTTTCAGATGAAATGAAATATCAAGATAGAGAAGCTGATTTAAAATTAAGAGCATTAGCTCAAAAAGAGTCAGACTGTGTTGGAGATGATAGAAAATATAGAAACATTCAAGTTACAGAAAAGTCACAAGAAAGAATAGAGATATTAGAAAAAATAAAGCAACTTGAAAAAGAAGGAAAATTTGATGTTGATGCTGAAAACGACCCTCCAACAGTAGAATTAAGACCAGAAAATGTAGATTATTTAAAAACAAAAAGAACAAATAGATGGAAAAACAAATTTGCAAATAAATTAGGTGAAAGATTTTTAGATGCAATAATCAAAGACAATAAGTTGATTATTAAAGACGTTGAAGGACTTGAGTATTTAAGTGAAATGAAAAATGGAGCAATTTTAACATGTAATCACTTTAATCCATTTGATTCTTTTACAATTGAAGAGATATTTTCATTATCAGGTCAAAGAAAAAAGAAAAAATTATATAAAGTAATAAGAGAAGGAAATTATACAAATTTTCCTGGATTTTATGGATTCTTATTTAGGAATGCAGATACATTGCCATTAAGTTCAAATACAAGAACAATGATAAAATTCATGAAAGCTGCAGATACAATTTTAAAAAGAGGAGACTTTATATTAATTTACCCAGAGCAAAGTTTATGGTGGAATTATGAAAAACCAAAGCCACTAAAAAATGGTGCATATAAAATTGCATCAAGAAGCAATGTACCAGTAATACCTATATTTATAACAATGAAAGACAGTGATATAATAGGTGAAGATGGATTTCCAATAAAAGAATATTATGTTCATATAGAAAAGCCAATTTATCCAGATGTTACATTATCAGAAAAAGAGAATGTAGAAGAAATGAAAAATAAGAATTTCGAAGTTTGGAAAAATATATATGAAGAATTTTATGGAATTCCACTAGAATATACAACAATCAAAGAGGAAGTAAATGATGAAATCTAAACAAATCTATTACTACAAAGATGAATTAAATGATGAATTTTCAGGAGCAGAAATCACACCAAGGATTATTGATGAGAACTACAAGTACATCCACAAAAATCCCTTGTGGGATTTTTGTTCTTTTTTATTGCAAAATGTAATAAGTATGCCAATTAAATTATTATATGGAAAGCTTAAATTGAAGATAAAATATGTTGGAAAAGAAAAGTTAAAACCATATAAAAAAGATTCTTATTTTGTGTATGTAAATCATACTCAAGTGTTTGCAGATGTATTTATTCCAAGTTTGCCAATGTATCCCAAAAGAAATCATTTTATTGTAAATCCAGAAAATGTTTCAATGAGATTTCTTGGAAATTCAATTCAATTACTTGGAGCAATTCCAATACCTAATAATAAAAATGGAATGAAAAATTTTATTAATGCAATAGAGACACATCTAAAAAGAAAACATCCAATAACAATTTATCCAGAGGCACATATTTGGCCATATTACACCAAAATAAGGCCTTTTAGAGATGTATCTTTTAGATATCCAATTCAATATAAAAAGCCTACATTTTGTATGACTAATACATATCAAAGTTATGGGAAAGATAAAGTTAGAGTTGTGACATATATTGATGGTCCATTTTTTCCAAATGAAAATTTAAGTATTCAAGAACAGAAAAAGGACTTGAGAAATCAAGTATATAATTGTATGGTCGAAAGAAGTAAAAATAGTAATGTAGAAGTAATTGAATATAGAAAAAAAGAGGAAAATAATGATTAGATTAAAAAATATAAAAATTAGAGAAGACTTAACAGAAGAACAGGTTTTTGAAAGAGCAATCGCCAAAAATAAAATCAAATTAGATGAAGTTGAAAAATGGCACATTTATAAGAAATCAATTGATGCCAGAAAAAAAGATGATATTCATTATAATTATACAATTGACGTAGAATTAAAGAATAAAAAGAGAGAAACCAAATTTGAACAAGTTCAAGAACAAAAATGGGAAACAATAAAAGTAAATAGAAAAAGTGAATATAAGCCAGTAATTATTGGGATGGGACCAGCTGGTTTATTTGCAGGGATTTTGCTAGTTGATAATGGGATAAAACCAATTATTTTAGAAAGAGGAAAATGCGTAGAAGAACGAATTAGAGATGTAGAAGAGTTTGCTCAAAATAGAAAATTTTCTACAACATCAAATATTCAATTTGGAGAAGGTGGAGCAGGAACTTTTTCAGATGGAAAATTGAATACTGGAAATTCTGCTAATATGTATTCGCAAAAAGTCTTAGAAGAATTTGTTAGATTTGGAGCACCTAAAGAGATTTTATATATTGCAAAACCCCATATAGGAACAGACAATTTGAGAAAGATTGTAAAAAACATGAGAGAATACATTATTTCTAAAGGCGGACAAGTTTTATTTAATACTCAAGCTACAGACTTTGAAATTGAAGATGGAAAAATAAAGGCTGTTATTTGTGAGAATAGTAAAATTGAAACAGATGTAGTAATTTTAGCAATTGGGCATAGTGCAAGAGATACATTTAAGAGATTATATGAGATAGGTGTAGAAATTCAGCCTAAAAATTTTGCAGTAGGTACAAGAATAGAACATTTACAAGAAGATATAAATAAAGCACAATATAGTGAAACAACTAAATTGAAATTACCATCAGCAGATTATAAATTGGTATATCATGCCAAAAACGGAAGAACATGTTATACATTTTGCATGTGTCCAGGTGGACAAGTAATGGCATCAAGTTCTGAAGAAAATTCAATTGTTACAAATGGAATGAGTAATTTTGCAAGAGATGGAAAAAATGCTAATAGTGCATTACTTGTAAATATTACAGTAGAGGATTATTTTAAAAATTCTCCATTAGATGGAATGTATTTTCAAGAAGATTTAGAGAAAAAAGCATTTGAACTAGGTGGAAAGAATTATAATGCACCAGCACAAAGAGTAGAAGATTTTATAAAGAATAATCCAACATATGAATTTGGAAGAATAAAGCCAACATATATGCCAGGAGTAACTGGTGCAAACTTAAATGAAATATTACCAGAATTCGTATCTGAAACAATGAAAGAAGCAATAGTAGAATTAGATAAAAAATTGCATGGATTTGCAGATAAAGATGCGGTTTTAACAGGTGTAGAAACAAGAAGTTCTTCACCAGTTCAAATAACAAGAGATAAAGAAAACTTAAATTCTACAAGTTTACAGGGGCTATATCCATGTGGCGAAGGTGCAGGATATGCAGGCGGAATTATGACAGCAGCAATTGATGGATTAAAATGTGCAATTAAAGTACTTGAAAAATAGGTGGTAAAATGCAGAAAAAATTAATTATAGATAACAGAATGAGGAATATTGAAAAAACAAAATTGAAAGAATTAGGATATAAATTGTTAGAGGTAAAGGAAAATAAGAATTTATATCCTGAAATATCCTCACATGTAGATATACTTGCTTGTAAAGTTGGAGAGAAAATAGTTGTAGAACCTACACAGTATGCGAATTTTCAAGAATATGAAAATTTTATTAAAGGTCAGGAAATTGTTCTAAAAAAATATCCATTAGATATTAAATATAATGTTTGCATAATAGGAAAAAAGGCAATACATAATTTTCAAAATACTGATAGCAAGTTAAAAGAATTATTAATAAATGATGGATATGAGTTAATAAATACAACACAAGGATATACAAATTGTTCAATTGCAGTAATAGACGACAATTCAGCAATTGTATCAGACCAAGGCTTGTACAAAATATTGAAATTCCATGGAATTGAGGTATTACTAGTAAATAACAATTTAGATATAAAATTATTTAATGGCAATAAATACAGTGATAAAAAAGGATTTATAGGTGGTTGTGTATCAAGCTTAGAAGAATCAATTATTGTGTTTGGAGATTTAAATAAAATAGATTCAGATGGGAGAATACGAGAATTTATAACAAGCAAGAATTTGAACATAATAGAATTTGAAGGCTTAGATGTTATAGATTATGGTGGAATAATATGGACATATTAAAAATTAAAGATTTAGAAATTCCAATAGAGATTAAAAATTATAAAAATTCAAAATCAGTAAAAATATATTTTAAAGGAAATGTTTTGCAAATAAACAAACCAACAAGATTATCTAAAAAGACATTGACTAGAATTTTAAAAGATGAAGAAGATGGAATATATGATAAATATAAAAAGATTTTAGATTCAGAAGTAAATTCTATAAAACAATGGAAAACAGGCGAAAAAATATATTATAAAGGTGAAGAATTTACGGTAATAAGAGAAGAAACTAAATTATCTAGAATAAGTATAGAATTAAAAACAGAAGCAAAAGAATTAATAGTTAAAGTTCCAAAAGACATTGATCAAAATCTAATAAAAGAATATGTAGATAAAGTTATAAAAAGACTTTTTAAAAACAATACAGAAGCATTAATAGCACAAAGGTTACCATATTGGAGTCAAATAACAGGATTTGATTATAATCAAGTTAAAGTAAGAGATGCTACTACAAGATATGGAAGTTGTATGCCAAGCAAGAAGAATTTGTATTTTTCATCAAGATTAGTTATGCTTCCAGAGGACAAGGTAGATGCAGTAATAGTACATGAATTGTGTCATATGAAGTATAAATATCATAATGAGCAATTTTATAATTTAGTACAATCATTTATTCCAAACTATAAGGAAATAGATAAATGGCTAAAAAGATATGGAAAAACAATTATGTTTTAAAAGGAGAAAATAGTGGATATTCCAGAAGGATTAAAAGATTCAATTAATAGATTGTTAAGTGAGAATAAAGTTAGCAATATCATAGAAAATGCACAAACAATAAGTAATAGATATCGTAAAAATGATGGAAAAGGTAAGAGATTGCTTACAAATGAATCAGAAGCGGTATCATATGTAATATCAAGAATGCCAGCAACATATGCAGCTGTTTATTCAGTGTTTAAACAAATATTAGTAAATTATGATGAGGAAATAACAAGCCTGCTAGATGTTGGGGCTGGAACTGGTGCAGGTACTTGGGCTGTAAATGAAATTGAAAACATGAGCCAGATAACTTGTCTTGAAAGAGAAAAAAGTATGAGCAATATTGGGAAAAAATTAATGAAAAATACAGCTTTAGATAATGTCCAATGGAAAAGTTATAATATTTTACAAGATGAAATAGCAGAAAAAGCTGATATTGTTTTAACTTCTTATATGATAAATGAATTGCCAGAACAAAAAAGAGAAAATGCAGTATTAAAATTATGGCAAGCAACAAATAAGTTGATGGTTGTTATTGAACCAGGTACACCAGAAGGATTTAAAAATATTTTAAATATTAGAAATTTGATAAAAGAACAAGGTGGTTATATTGTAGCACCATGTTGCTGTAATGGTGAGTGTCCAATTAAAGAAAATGATTGGTGTGCATTTTATGCTAGAGTTGCTAGAAGTTCAATACATAGGCAAGCTAAAGGTGGAAATTTAGGATATGAAGATGAGAAATTTTCATATATTGCTTTTTCAAAAACTCCTGTTGAAATTACTGGAGAGAGAATATTAAGACATCCACAAATTAATTCTGGATTTGTTAAAGTAAAACTTTGTACTGCTGAGGGAATTCAAGAAAAAACATATTCTAAAAAAGATGGAGAAATTTACAAAAAAATAAAAAAATTAGATGCAGGTGAAAAAATATATTGAGAAAATTCAAAAATTGTGATATTATAGTTCAAGATTAAGGAAGGAATGTGATTAGAAATGTTAAAAGAAAAGTTAATGGAAGAATTAAAAGAAGCAATGAAAAATAAAGATACAATAAAAAAGAATACAGTTCAAATGGTAAGAGCTGCAATATTGCAAATAGAAAAAGACAAAGGAATTGAAGTAGGAGATGACAAAATATTAGAAATAATAGCAAAAGAAGTTAAAACAAAGAAAGATGCTTTAGTTGATTTTGAAAAGGCTCAAAGACAAGATCTAATAGACCAAACAAATCAAGAAATAGCTATACTTCAAGAATATTTGCCAAAACAACTAAGTAGAGAAGAAGTAAAAGTAGAAGTAGAAAAAATAATTTCAGAAATAGGTGCTACTTCAATGAAAGATATGGGAGCAATAATGAAAGAGGCAAAAGCAAAATTAGGAGCATCAGCAGAAGGAAAGACAATTAACGAAGTAGCAAAAGAAATAATGGGACTATAAAATTTGGGAATTGTCAAAGATGTAAAAAACAAATAGAGCGAGAATAAATATGAAAAAAAGAGATATAATATATTTAACATATGATTTTGAAAAAATTTGAACCATAAATTGGTTGCAATTGGTCAAAGAATATGTTAATATAATTATAACAAAAATGAATAAGGCAATGCCCTGCATAGTGCGTGTAGCATAGAATTTTTAGAACCTACAAGTTTAAAGAGGGGCCAAAATCTTTGAGTATGGCGTGCAAGCTTACACTTTTAGCAAATGATTATTACATTTCGAGTAGTAAGAAGCCCAGGAATATTCAAGTAGGCACCCACCTGTCGAAGACAGGTCCTTAAAAATTCAGACAACTTACGGCTAAGGCGGGGATTGCTTTTTTATTTTATAAAAAAATATCGAGGGAGATAACAATGTCAGATTTTGTACACTTACATATACATAGTGAATTTAGTTTACTAGATGGAGCAAATAGAATAAAAGATTTACCAGTAAGAGCAAAAGAACTAGGAATGAAAGCAATGGCAATAACAGACCATGGAGTTATGTATGGTGCAATTGACTTTTATAAAGCATGTAAAAAAGAGGGAATAAAACCAATTATAGGTTGTGAGGTCTATGTTGCACCACGTTCAAGGCTTGACAAAGAACCTGGCATAGATAATAAATACAATCATTTGATATTACTTGCAAAAAATAACCAAGGATACAAAAATCTAAGTAAATTAGTATCAATAGGATTCACAGAAGGGTATTATTATAAGCCTAGAATCGATTTAGAGGTATTAGAAAAGTATCATGAAGGAATTATATGCCTAAGTGCTTGTTTGGCTGGAGCGGTAAATCAAGCGTTATTAAATGGTCAAAATGAAAAAGCAGAAGAAATAGCTTTATGGCATAAAAAAGTATTCGGAAAAGATTATTATATAGAACTTCAAAATAATGGGATAAAAGAACAAGTCCTTGCAAATCAAAAGTTAGTACAATTAGCAAGAAAATTAGATATACCATTAGTTGCAACAAATGATGCACATTATTTAAAAAGAGAAGATGCATACAATCATGAAATCTTATTATGTATTCAAACTGGAAAACGTATGAGTGATGAAGACAGAATGAGATTTGACACAGACGAATTATATGTAAAATCTCCAGAAGAAATGAGCAATTATTTTTCAGCATTTCCTGATGCAATAGAAAATACAGTAAAAATTGCAGATGAATGTAATGTAGAATTTGAATTTGGACATACAATATTGCCTAATTATGATGTGCCACCAGAATATCCAACACATTATGATTTTCTAAAGAAATTGTGTGATGATGGAATTAAAAAAAGATATGGAGAAAATCCATCAGAAGAAATTTTAAAAAGAGCAGAATATGAAATTGGCATAATCAAAAAAATGGGATATGTTGACTATTATTTGATTGTATGGGATTTTATTCACTTTGCAAAAAGTCATGGAATTCCAGTTGGGCCAGGAAGAGGTTCAGGTGCGGGTTCAATTTTAGCATATGCAATTGAAATAACAGATATAGATCCTATGAAATATGGGCTACTTTTTGAAAGATTTTTAAATCCAGAAAGAATAAGCATGCCAGATTTTGATGTTGACTTTTCTGATGTTGATAGACAAAGAGTAATTGATTATGTTTCAGAAAAATATGGACATGACCATGTTTCACAGATAATCACATTTGGAACAATGGCTGCAAAGATGGTAATCCGAGATGTAGCAAGAGTTTTGGATTATCCATATTCAGAAGCTGATAGACTTGCAAAAATGATTCCAAATGAAATACATATAACAATTCCAAAAGCATTAGAGCAAAATAAAGAATTAAAAGAAGCATATGAATTAGATGACAATGTACATAAATTATTAGATATTGCAATGGCTTTGGAAGGAATGCCAAGACAGGCCTCAACACATGCTTGTGGTGTTGTAATAACAAAAGATCCTGTTGATACATATGTGCCTTTATATGTTAGAGATGGCCAAATTTCAACTCAATATATAATGACAACACTAGAAGAACTTGGACTATTAAAGATGGACTTTCTTGGACTTAGAACTTTGACAGTTATAAAAGATACAATTAATCTTGTAAAAAAAGATAAAGGGATAGATGTAGAATTTGATGAAAATATGGCTGATCCAAAGGTTTATAAATTATGGCAAGAAGGTCAAACTTGTGGTATATTCCAATTCGAATCACAAGGAATGACAAACTTTATGAAAGAATTGAAGCCAGACTGTTTGGAAGATTTAATAGCCGGTGTTTCATTATATCGACCAGGACCAATGGATCAAATTCCAAGATACATTAGAGGAAAACAAAATCCAGGACATAATGAATATACACATCCAAGTTTGGAACCGATATTAAATGTAACATATGGATGTATGGTATATCAGGAACAGGTTATGCAAATAGTAAGAGATTTAGCAGGGTATTCATTAGGAAGAGCTGACTTAGTACGTAGAGCAATGGGAAAGAAAAAACTTGACGTAATGGCAAAAGAAAGAGAAGTATTTATAAATGGTCAAGTTGATGAAAATGGAAAAGTTGAAGTGCCTGGTTGTGTAAGAAATGGAATTGATGCAGAATCAGCAAACAAAATATTTGATGAGATGGCTGAATTTGCAAAATATGCATTTAATAAATCACATGCTGCATGTTATGCAGTTGTAGCATATAGAACAGCGTATTTAAAAGCATATTATCCTGCAGAATTTATGGCTTCAATGCTAAATAGTTATTTAGGAAATCTAGATAAGGTTCCAGAATATATTGATGAATGCAAGAGAATGGGAATTCAAATTTTGAAACCTGACATAAACAAAAGTAGTGGCAAATTTACAGTAGAAGATGGAAAAATTAGATTTGGATTAGGAAGTATAAAAAATGTTGGGGTTCAACCAGTTGACAATATTGTAAAAAACAGAGAAGAAAATGGAGAATTCACTGGCTTTACAGATTTTTGCGAAAGAATGGCTGGAGATGCAGTTAATAAAAAATGTGTAGAAAGTCTAATAAAAGCTGGAACATTTTCAGATTTTCCAGAAACAAGAGCAACATTAATTGCATCTTTTGAAACAATAATAGATACTGTTCAATCTTATAATAGAAAAGGAATGAATGGTCAAGTTTCTATGTTTGATTTAGGAGGAAAGGAAGAAGAGGAAAGTAACAATTTAAACAAAGTAAAATACAATTTTTCAATACAACCAGAAATGAGTGATAAAGAGTTACTATCAACAGAAAAAGAGATGTTGGGAATTTATATATCTGGACATCCATTAGAAAAAATAAAAGAACAAATTATTGCAACAACAAATATTTCTTCTTTACAAATGAAAGAAATAGATGAGCTTAATTCAATTTCAGCAAATGAGGAAACGACTGATATTAGAATAAAAGAAAAACCTAAATTTGTTGATGGGCAAGAGGTAACAATTGCAGGAATAATAACTTCAGTAAAGAAAAAATATACTAAAAACAATAAGATTATGGCATTTGTAACATTAGAAGATTTATATGGAACTGTTGAAATTATAGTATTTGAACCAACATATATGAAAGCACAAGATGTATTAGTAGAAGAAAATATTATTACTGTAAAAGGTAGATTAAGTATTAGAGATGATGATGAAACTAAAATTGTAGCACAAGATATTAGAAATTTTGGAGAAACAAAAACAAATACTCTAGTATTAAATATTACAGAGCTTTCAGAAGAACAAAAGGCAAAATTAAGAGGAGCAATAAAATTCTTTAATGGAGAACAGAATAATGTTCGTGTTATGGTTCAAATTGGTGGAGAGTTAAAACTATCTGGAGCAATATATTTAACAGATAAAATTTTAAAAATTTTTGAAGAAATTGTAGGAAAAGAAAATTGTAAAATATAAAAAATCAGTCTATCAATTTTTTGATAGACTGATTTGTGGTTAATGATGGAGATTAAAGTCGTCTGTTACAGTCCCATTTACAAAACCGGTAACACTGATTTTATTGTATAAAAACCATTTTTTTGTTAAGAAAATGGAATGATCAAATACAAAACCAGCTGTTTCCAGAATTTTTATAAGGGATTGAGACTGAGAATTATCTACACCAGCAGATACCCCATAAGCTTTTACCGTAAAAGGAGCATCATCAAAAATTCCCTCGATTGTGAGTGGATAATCTTTTGGAATAAGTCCATCTTCTTCAATATAAGAAAAATGAAACTTACTTGCCTTAAAACCGTTTGCAATTAATGCAAGTGTTGCAGCTTCTGCTTGATGAGGAAGCATTGTTTTTAACAAAATCAATCCCATGTTATCACCTGTTTTGTCCCCAAATTATAGAATAGTTCCATCTTTCAAAATTGTCAGAAAAATTTTATTTCTTTTAACAAAACGGTCAGAAAGAATTACATCATCACAAATTTTAAAGTTCATAAATCTTAAAATTTCGAGTAAATCACGAGAACCAGGACTATTAAATCCTGCTGAAAGGTGATAGACTGCAATAGCTGTCGAGATGTTACATAAAGTTCCTTTAATAATTAAAGGGTATGAGTCAATCATATGAACAGGTGGTAAGCCTTTTGTTAGATTATAATTGATTTTGACTGATGTAGGGACGAAAAGACCACTTCCAAGAAAAGAAAGCGTGTTCCGCCGTGCTTGTACACTAGTACTAGTTACAATATGAATAGTATCCATCATTGTCCCTCCTTAGGACGTGTGAAACATTACAGTATACTGTATATGTTTCTGTATAAATTACGAACTAATAAATTATAACATATTTGTAAGAAAAAGTAAAGAGAATGGCTTAAATCCATTCTCCATATTTTTTTATATAGATATGTTTAGCAAAACTAGCAACAATACAATATAGAATAGGTACACCAATTATTATTGCATAATCTTTTAATGCTAATGCAGTAAGTCCAATTGCTTTACCGATAAAAGTAAATGGTATAATCATTGCAATTATACTTAATAGAATAGAAGATGTATATACGGCTTTTGAAGCATGACTTTGGACAAATGGCTTTTTAGCAGTTCTAATTATATGCATTCCCATTAAATTAGAAACTATACTGTAAGTGAACCATATTGTTTGGAATGTAGCAACTTCGTGTATTTTGAACGCAAACCATACTAGTGCAAATACAATTAAATCAAATATAGAACTAAGTGGTCCCATAAATAACATGAAATGTTTTAATCCTTTAATATCGATTTTTTTAGGTTTTCTCAAGTATTCTTCATCTACATTATCTAATGGTAAAGTTAGTTGCCCAAAGTCATATAATAATCCCTCAACAAGTAATTGAATAGGTGTTTCTGGTAAAAATGGAAGAATTATGCTTGCAATAATAACTGACATAACTTCTCCAAAGTTGAAGCTTGCTGCAAGTTTAATATATTTCATTAAATTTGCAAATGTGTGACGACCTTCTTTTACACCTTCTAACAAGACATGTAAATCTTTTTCTAGAAGAATTATATCTGCTGATTCTTTTGCAATATCAACAGCTGTATCTACTGATACACCAACATCTGAATTTATAAGTGATGGGCTATCATTAATTCCATCTCCCATATATCCAACAATATTTCCTGCATCTTTTAGAAGTCTTACAACACGAGCTTTTTGAATAGGGGAAAGTTTTGCAAATATATTAGTTCTTTTTAAAAGTCTTTTTACAGCTTGGTCAGATAGTTTGTCTAGGTCAGAGCCAATGACAATTTGAGGAGATTTTATTCCAACTTTGTCACACACACATTTTGTAACTTCAACATTGTCACCAGTTAAAACAATGACTCTAATTCCATTTTTATTTAAATTTTCGATTGAAGATTTAGCACTTTCTTTTGGAGGATCTAGGAATCCAATAAATCCCATTAAAACCATATTTTTTTCATCTTCAACACCGAAATCTGATGTTTTATTTAAATCATTTTTCTGACAAATAGCTACAACACGTAGTCCTTGTTTATTTAAATCTTTTGTGATTTTTTTCATATTTTCTTTAATTTCATTTGTAATAGGCAAAATTTTACCTTGATAATCTATTAATGTTGAGATATTTAATATTTCTTCAACAGCACCTTTTGTAATTAATTGAGTTTTTGTACCATCATTTACAATAACAGAAAGTCTACGACGAGAGAAGTCAAAAGGTATTTCATCAATTTTTTTATAGTGAGCAGTGGTTTCTTTTAAATCATGTTCTTCACCACGATTTATAACAGCTTCATCAATATTACTGCGTAATCCTGTCTGAAAATAAGCATTTAAAAATGCATGTTTTAGAACTCTTAAATCTTCGTTTCCCATAACGTCAAGATATCTTTCTAAAACGATTTTGTCTTCTGTTAAAGTTCCTGTTTTGTCTGTACAAAGAATATTCATTGAGCCAAAGCTTTGGATTGAATCAAGCTTTTTTACAATAGTTTTCTTTTTAGACATTCGCAAAGCTCCTTTTGACAAGCTTGAAGATAAAATAACAGGAAGTAGGAGAGGCGTAATACAAATTGCTATTGCAACTGCAAATGTGAAAGAGGTTATAATATTATGTTTTTGCACTGTTAGTAAAAATACAATTGGAATTAAAATTAGCATTATTTTTATTAAGAGTTTACTTATATTTTCAATTCCTTTTTGAAATGCTGTTTTAGCTTTTCCCGTTGTTAGTGTTTTTGCAATTTTGCCAAAGTAAGTATCATCAGCAGTTAAAACTACAATTCCTTTTGCACTACCACTTATTACATTTGTTCCCATAAAACAAATAGTGTCAATGTCAGAAAGATTATCAATTTCATCATCAATTGGTAAATTGGTATCGGCTATTTTTTTGATTGCATCAGACTCACCTGTTAGTGTAGATTGACCAACATACAAGTCTTTAGCTTCAATAATTCTCAAATCAGCAGGAATCATATCTCCAGCAGATAAAATTATCGTATCTCCAAGGACCAAATCTTTAAAAGGAATTTTTTCTTTTTTACCATTTCTTATAACTGTTGCAGTAGTAGATACTAATTGCTTTAGTTTTTCTGCCGCTTTATTTGAATTATATTCTGAAACGAAATCTAGTAATGTACTGACAGTTACTAACACTAAAATTACAATTATATTTGCATAATTTGGATCTTCAGCTAAATATACATCTGTATAAGATAAAGTCAAGGCTATACCTAATAAAATGCTGTTAAATGGTGTAAACAAACTTCTAAATAAGTAGTGGTACCATTTTTTAGGCTTTTTTTGTGTAACTTCATTATGACCGTAATGATGGAGTCTTTCTTCAACTTCGCTACTAGTTAGGCCATTTTCTCTAATATTAAATTCTGAAATAAATTTTTCTTTAGGTGTTTTACATAGACGGCCATAAGTTTTATCTATGTTAACACCATCTTTTTTATCATTTGCCATTTTTCCTCCTTTGAAGCCTTAAGTAAAAGCTTCTAATAAAATTATGATTATTTTTATAAATTTTAAACATATTTATAATAGCACAGTGAAATTTATAATTCAATAGAAAATAAAGCAAAAATGTTTACAATTTTAAAAATAGATGTTATAATTAAATGCGAGTAAATTGAGTGGTCGCTGGTAGATTTCGAAAGGAACTACGAGAGGAAAGTCCGGGCTCCATAGAGCAATGATGCTAGATAACGTCTAGTGAGGGAAACCTTAAGGAAAGTGCAACAGAAAATAACCGCCTCTTATGAGGTAAGGATGAAAAGGCGAGGTAAGAGCTCACCGTCTGCATGGTGACATGCGGAGCTGTGTAAACCCCATCTGGAGCAACACCTAAGTAGAAGATTAAGTCTGCTCGACGTCTTCTGAATTGCGTGGCTTGAACTATATAGTGATATATAGTCTAGATAAATGACTATTTTAAATGACAGAACCCGGCTTATAGATTTACTTCTTTTTTTATGTCTATTGAAAAAATTTTCAAAATGTGTTATAATAATAAAAGTCTCTAAAAAGAGCAGTAAGAATCCGTCAAGAATATTGGAGGTAATCTAAATGTTTTATCAACCCACACGGAATGTTAAGATTAAAAATTTTGAGGAATTAAAAAAGTTTTCTATATGTATGAAAGGATATGTTGTGGATGAACCAAAGAAGTTTTGCAAATATCAAGAACAAGTAGTTTTTGTAACAGAAGAAAAGAGTGCATATGTTTGCCCAGAAAGGGATGGAATATTTGACATTATGAAAAAAGAGGGGTATGAAGAAGGCGATTTCTTTGTTATCAACCAAGAAAAGAGCTTTATAGAAAAATTGTATGCTACAATTAAGGGAAAACAGTATAATTGGTTCCTAAAAATGAAAGAAGAGGAAGAAAAGAACTTATTATATGAAAGACTGCACATAATTGCGGAAAAAAAAGGAATTAAAAGTGTAGAATTTGATGAGGAACAGCTTGAAGTATTTCGGGATGTTTCTGAATCTGATCAAGATTTAGATGGTTTTACATATACTAGTATGACTAATCCAAAATATGTCCTGATTTCGCAAGAAAATGTAGGAACATATATAAGGACAAATTCCAAAACTGTTTTATTATGTGATGAATATGGTAGAACATTTCTTTTAAAGTTTGGGTTGAGTGCAAATGAGTTTGTAAACAAGCTAAATGAAGCTGGTTATAAACTAAATTGCATGCCGTGGGACTATGTGTGGGAGAAAATGTTTGGATAATAAAAACTTGTTATAAAGTTTTGGGCAGTATTGAAGTTTTAGATAGCTTCGATACTGCTTTTTATATCATCTGGCAATTCACTAGTAAAAGAAACTATTTGATGAGATATAGGGTGAATAAATGAAATTTTATAACTATGTAGAGCTTGTCTAGTAATTGAATCAGAAAAATTAGAACCATATAAAGTATCTCCAACAAGAGGGTGTCCAATTGCAGACATATGAGCACGAATTTGGTGTGTACGGCCTGTTTGTAATATACAATGTACCAAAGATAAATCATTAGAAGTTTTAAGAACTTCATAGTGTGTTATGGCTTCTTGACCATTTTCGGAAATACATCTTTCAATAATACTATTTTCTTTGCGTGCTATTGGAAGATTAATGGTTCCTTGTACATTTTCAAAAATTCCATGAACAATTGCTAAATATTCTTTTTTAAATTCATTGGTTTGCATTTGTTGAATTAGACATTCTTGTACATATTCATTTTTGGCAAAAACAATTAATCCAGAAGTATTTAAATCAAGCCTGTTAACAGGGCGTATTTTTCGCTTTAATCCAATAGTGTCAAAATAATATTTTACGCCATTTGCTAAACTATCAGTATAGTGTGAAATAGAAGGATGTACTGCAATTCCTGCAGGCTTGTCTAAAATTAATAATGCTTCATCTTCATAAATAATATTTAATGGTATTGGGGTAGGAATAATATTTTCACTTTCTTCATTAAAATCTAAGTTAACAGTTATTACATTATTAATTTGAGGTGCAATTCTGGAATCTGCTTGATTACCATTTAAAAAGATTTGCTTAGATGTAATAAGTTTATGTTGTAATCGTGCAGAAATTTTAAATTTTTGTTTTAAAATCTGATTAATTGATTGATATTTATTTTCTTTTACAATATATTTTAAAATCATAAAAACTCCTTTAAAAAGTTGACATTTCTACAAAAAAATTATACAATTTTAGTGTTAAATAGTCAAGGAAAAGAGGATAATAATGAAGATTATAAAACATATAGCGCTAGTTACAAAGCACAAATGGCTAGTATTTAAATTTTGCTGTAAGATAGGATTACCTTGGAGGGGATTTATGCATGATTGGTCAAAATTTTCTCCAACAGAATTTTGGGAGAGTGTAAAATATTTTGATGGACATAAAAGTCCAATTACAGTATGTAAAGTAGATAAAGGATATTCAAAGGCATGGTTGCACCATAAAGGAAGGAATAAGCATCATTATCAATATTGGACAGATTTATCTTTGCCAGAACAAGCAATTATGATGCCATATAAATATGCAGCAGAAATGGTATGTGATGAATTAGCAGCCGGAATAGCTTATAATGGCAAGAATTGGACAAATCATACCCAATTAGATTATTATATGAATAAAGAAAGAAAAAATTTAATTAATCCACATATAGATAAATTTTTGATAGCAACATTTACTCAAGTAAGTGAAAAGGGAATTGATGCTACATTAACAAAGAAAAATATAAAAGAATTATACAATAAATATTGTGTCAGAATGGAGAATTAAGATGAGAATAAGATTTAAAGCTTGGGCTAGACCAGAATTAGAAGCAAGTAGTTTTTACAGAGATAATCCAGAAGAACTAAAAAATAATTGGATAAAGGAATTTAAAAATCAAGAGAATCCAATACATTTGGAATTAGGATGTGGAAAAGGTCAATTTATTGCACAAAAAGCTATTCAGAATCCAGAAATTAATTATATTGCAATCGACTTAGTTGATGCGATGCTTGGACTTGCAAAAAGAAATGTTGAAGAAGTTTTTAAAGAAAATAATAAAGAAATTGATAATGTGATTTTAACAAGATTTGATATTGAAAGAATTCCATTGCTTTTAGGAGAAAAAGACAATATCAAAAGAATTTATATTAATTTTTGTAATCCATGGCCAAAGGGAAAACATAGAAAAAAGAGATTAACACATACAAGACAATTGGAAAAATATAAGACATTTTTAGCTAAAGATGGAGAAATCTATTTTAAAACAGATGATGATGACTTATTTAATGGAAGTCTTGGATATTTTGAAGAGTCTGGATTTACTATTGTGAAAAAGACTTATGATTTACATGCAGAGCCAATATGGGAAAATAATATAGAAACTGAACATGAGAAAATGTTTTCAGAACAAGGAATAAAAATAAAAGCTTTGATTGCCAAAAATAATTAATATTTTTGGCACCTTTTTTTATGTGTTGCATAATATTAAACAAGAGGTGATAAATGTGGCATATTCAGAAAGGGAATTGTTAGCAAGAATTGTTCAATGCGAGGCAGGAGGAGAAGGATACAATGGAATGAAAGCGGTTGCATCTGTGGTAATGAATAGAGTAAATTCTTCAGAAGGAGAATATTCAAGAATATCACAAGGCGGAAATATCAGAAATATTATATTTCAACAAGGACAATTTGATTGTGCACGAGAAACAATAAATCAAGCATATAATTCACAAAATATCTATAACATGAATCCAACATATATCCATTATCAGATTGCAGACTGGGCTTTATCAGGAAATAGACTTAATGAAATTGGAGAATGTTTATGGTATTTGAATCCTTTTAAACCTTCATGTGTTTCAATTTTTCCTAGTAATGGTTCAGGAACATTTCACACAAGGTTAGGAAAACATTGTTTTTATACACCAACTTCTAAATATGCACAAACCTAGAAAGGATGTGTTCTTATATGGCAAATATGGAAGAAAGCCAAGACAAAAGAGAAGTTAAAGGAGAAAACAGAAATGTAAATATAGATCAAAATTCTCCAGAGATTTTAACAAATCCAATTTATACTCCTGCTTTTTTGAGAGAACAAATAGGAAAACTTATGAGAGTTGAGTTCTTGATTGGAACTAATACAATGACAGATAGAATTGGTATCTTGGAAGATGTTGGAGCAAGTTACATATTATTACGTTCTTTTGAAAATGATAGTTTGGTTTATTGTGATATTTATTCAATTAAATTTATTACAATTTCTACAACTGGTTTTTATGGAACGATGAATAGCAACATGATGAATAATAGGTTTTATCCAGGCCCTGGAATGCCTAATTTTTAATAAGAAAACTCCTTTACGGAATTGATATAACGTAAGGGAGTTTTTTCTAAGTCAATAGTAAAATCAAAAAAAATATTGTCTTTTTCAAAAGAGTATGATATATTAAACAATGAAGAAAAAAGAGGAATAATCCTCAGGAAAGGAAATGATAAAATGTCATTTATAGACCAAATAAAACAAAGAGCAAAAAAAGAAATTAAAACTATTGTGTTGCCAGAAGCAACAGACTTAAGAATACTAAAAGCAACACAAATAGTTAATACAGAAGGATATGCTAAAATAATATTAGTAGGCAATGAAGAAAAAGTAAGAGAATTGGCAAAAGAAAATCAAATTGATTTAGGAGATGCAAAAATAGTAGATCCAGAAAAATCAGCAGAAAAAGAAAGATATGCAAAAGCATTATATGAATTAAGAAAAGCTAAAGGAATGACAGAAGAACAAGCTAGCCAATTAATATTAGAACCAGTTTATTATGGAATGATGATGGTAAAATTAGAAGAAGCAGATGGACTTGTATCAGGGGCTGCACACTCAACATCAGACACATTAAGACCAGCACTACAAATATTAAAAACAGCACCAGGAACCAAATTAGTATCAGCATTTTTCGTAATGGTAGTTCCAAATTGCGAATATGGTGCAAATGGAACATTTATATTTGCAGATAGTGGATTAAATGAAGAACCAGATGCAGAAAAGCTTTCAGAAATAGCAATTTCATCAAGCAAAAGCTTTGAACAATTGGTAGGAAAAGAGCCAAAAGTTGCAATGTTATCATATTCTACATATGGAAGTGCACATTCAACATCAACAGAAAAAGTTATTGAAGCAACAAAACTAGTAAAAGAAAAAGCATCAGATTTATTAGTAGATGGAGAATTGCAATTAGATGCAGCAATAGTTCCAGAAGTTGCTGAATTTAAAGCAAAAGGAAGCCCATTAAAAGGACAAGCAAATGTATTGGTATTTCCAGATTTAGGTGCTGGAAATATAGGATATAAATTAACACAAAGATTGGCAAAAGCAGAAGCTTATGGACCACTTTGCCAAGGAATTGCAAAACCTGTAAATGATTTATCAAGAGGATGTAGTAGTGAAGATGTAGCTGGAGTTGTTGCAATAACAGCGGTACAAGCACAAAATCAAAACTAATCAAATATATAAAAGTAAATAATATAAGAAAGGATAATATATTTATGAAAATTCTAGTTTTAAATTCAGGCAGTTCATCATTAAAATATCAAGTAATTGATACAGAAACTGGTGAAATGCTTGTAAAAGGCTATTACGAGAGAATAGGGCAAGTTGGAGCATTTCTTACACATAAAGTAAATGGAGAAAAACACCATTTTGAACATCCTGCAAAAAATCATGAAAAAGCAATTCGATTTGTGATGCAAAGATTAACTAGTGACCATTATGGAGTATTTAAAAGTTTGGATGAATTAGATGCAATAGGTCATAGAGTTGTGCATGGAGGAGAACAATTTAAAGATGCGGTTCTTATTACAGATGAAGTAATTCAAGGAATAAAAAATAATGAAATGTTAGCACCTTTACACAATCCAGCAGCAATTTTAGGAATTGAAGCATGCAAAAAAGTTGTACCCAACAAACCAATGGTAGCAGTATTTGATACAGCATTTCATCAAACAATTTCAAAAGAAAAGTATATATATCCAATTCCATATGAATATTATGAAAAATATCATGTTAGAAAATATGGATTTCATGGAACATCACATCAATATGTTGCAAACAGAGTAGCAGAAATATTAGGAAAAGATATAAAAGATTTAAAAATAGTAAATTGCCATTTGGGTCAAGGCGCAAGTATTTGTGCAATAAAAAATGGTGAGTCAGTTGAAACAAGTATGGGATTAACACCACTTGGGGGAATTCCAATGGGAACACGTTCAGGTGACTTAGATCCATCTGTTGTAACATATCTAATGAAAAAAGAAGGTTTAGATGCAGAAGAAATTGAAGAAGTATTGAATAGAGAATCAGGAGTGTATGGAATATCAATGGTATCTGTAGACTTCAGAGATATAGAGGCAGAAGCATTAGCAGGTGGAAAACATGCTAAGCTTGCATTAGATGCATATCATTATTCAATTGCTGGATATATAGCTAAATGTGCAGTTGCCATGGGAGGAATAGATGTTTTAACATTTACAGCTGGTGTTGGAGAAAAATCACCATATTCTAGAAGTGAAATATGCAAGCAATTGGGAGTATTGGGAGTTGAAATATCAGGAAAAGCAAATTTAGTAAAAGGAGAAGAAGCAGAAATTTCTTCAGCAAATTCAAAAGTTAGGATTTTTGTTGTACCAACAAACGAGGAATTAATGATTGCTCGCGAAACAGCAGAATTAGTAATGCAAAAATAGGGTCGGTCCTTTTTTTGGCATTGCGAAAAAAAGGACCGACCCCATTTTATCAAGAAAGGAAAAGAGAAAAATGAAAATATTAGTATTAAATTGTGGTAGTTCATCACTAAAATATCAATTAATAAATATGGAAACAGAGGAAGTTTTAGCTTCAGGAAAATATGAAAGAATTGGAGAAGATGAGGCTTTTATAACACATAAAGTTAATGGACAAAAAATAGAAATCAAACATCCTGCTAAAACACATGAAGAAGCAGTTGATTTTACATTAAAACAATTAATAAATCCAGAATATAAGGTAATAGACAGTTTAGATGAAATTTCAGCAATTGGACATAGATTAGTACATGGTGGAGAAAAAATTAATAAATCAGTTGTTATTACAGATGAAGTTGTTGATGTATTAAAAGAATGTATAGATTTAGCTCCATTACACAATCCAGCAGGAATAATAGGAATTGAAGCTTGTAAAAAAGTAATGCCAGGAAAGCCAATGGTAGGTGTATTTGATACAGCATTCCATCAAACAATGCCAAAAGAAAGATATATTTATCCAATTCCATATGAATATTACAAAAAATATGGAATAAGAAAATATGGATTCCA
>USMB01000020.1 GCA_900555615.1 uncultured Clostridium sp.
GTTATGTTGCAATACATAAAACAATAGAAAAATCTATAAAGGAAATGCAACATGAATATAATAAAAGTAAAAAAGTTTAGAAAAATTATATAAAATTTATATATTTTTTATATATTTTTATAAAAAATGCTATGTTATAATTATAATCGAGAAAAATATGAATATCTATTTGTTTCTCCTTTGTAATGAGGTCGCCGATATATTTGTCGGTGACTATTTTTTATATTGCGGAGATGGTGCAAAGGAAGCATAATGGGGTCATATCCCATAGACGAGGTTCGAATCCTATGTCCGCAACCAATAATTACAAAAGAGGTATATGCCTATGAATTTGGGTAGATGTATGTTAAGAGAGTGTAAAACTTGTAAATTTGAAACAAGATGTTTTAAGGAGTATCAAAATGAATATACAAAAAATAAAAATAACAGAACTAAAACCAGCAGAATACAATCCAAGAAAAGATCTAAAACCGGAAGATATAGAGTATCAAAAAATAAAGAGAAGTATTACTGAGTTTGGATATGTAGCACCAATAATTATAAATAATGATATGACTGTAATAAGTGGACATCAAAGATTAAAGGTATTAGAGGAGCTAGGATATAATGAAGTAGAATGTGTAATTGTAGAATTAAATAAAAACAAGGAGAAGGCATTAAATATAGCACTTAATAAAATATCAGGAGATTGGGATAATGCTAAATTAGAAGAATTACTTGCAGAATTAAAAGAAACAGATATAGATATGGATATAACTGGATTCAGTTTTGATGAAGTAGATAATATATTAAAAGATGTTGTAGGTTCAAAAGAAGATGAGTTCGATTTAGAAGAAGAATTAAAAGAAATAGAACAACCAATTTCAAAATTAGGAGATATTTGGATATTAGGTAAGCATAGACTAATGTGTGGAGATAGTACAGAAAAAGAAGCGGTACTACAATTAATGAAGAGCAAAGAGGCAGATATGATTTTAACAGATCCACCATATAATGTTAATTATGAGGGTGGAACAAAGGAAAAACTGACAATAAAAAATGATAATATGGAAGATACTCTATTTTATAATTTTTTGATAGATGCCTTTAGAAATATGTATGATTCTATTAAATGTGGAGGAAGTATATATGTTTTTCATTCCGATACAGAAGGAATGAATTTTAGAAATGCATTTAAAACTGTAGGATTTAAATTAGCTGAATGTTTAGTTTGGGTAAAAAACAAATTTGTAATGGGAAGGCAAGATTATCAATGGAGACATGAACCTATTTTATATGGTTGGAAAGAAGGAAAAGCACATTATTTTACTGATAGTAGAAATCAAACTACAGTATTAGAATTTGATAAACCAATAAAGAATGAAGAACATCCAACAATGAAACCTATTGATTTATTAGCATATCTTATAAAAAATTCTAGCAAGGAAAATGAATTAATATTAGATTTGTTTGGTGGAAGCGGTTCGACATTGATAGCAGCAGAACAAACCAATAGAAAATGTTATATGATGGAATTAGATCCTAAATATTGTGATGTTATTATAAGACGTTGGGAAAAACTAACAGGACAAAAAGCAGAATTGGAAAAAAAGTAATGGAGGTGGGTGAGTTGTATTGACCCAGAGAAAAGAAGAAAATATAAAAAATGATTATTTACAAGGAATGCGATATAAAGACATATTTAAAAAATACAACATTACATTACCTGATTTAAAAAAGATTATACGAAAATATAATCTAACAAGAGATAAAAGCCAAGTTCTAAAAGGCAATAAAAATGCAAAAAACAACAAAGGTGGACAACCACCAATTGGAAATAAGAATGCGGTTACAACAGGGGAATACGAAAGTATATTTCAAAATGTATTAACAGACGAAGAAAAAAGCATATTTAAGAAAATAAAAGTAGAAAATACAGATAGTTTATTGTTAAATGAATATATAGAAGAATATAAACTATTGACAATTAGAGAGTTAAGAATGATGCGAAGAATAATGACATTAGAACAATCCGAAAGAGATATGACGATAGGAAGTATAAAAAAGAAAAACAATAGTCAAGGAAATATAGAAACTACAACAGAAGCGGAAGCAACTCTTGATAAAATACAAAGAATAGAAGATGGACTTACAAGAGTTACAGAAGCTAAAAGAAAAAGTAGGGAAAATATGATAAAGCTAGGATTTAGTAAACGTGAATTAGAATTAAAAGAAAAACAAGCTGAAAATGATTTATGGTAAAGGAATGAAAAATATGTTTGAGAATGCTCATGATTTATATAAATCAAAAGAATGGAAGAATCTGTTACAAACATTAAAGTTAGAAAGAGTAAATGAAAGTGGTAAATTACTTTGTGAATATTGCGGAGAGGAAATAGTAAAAGCTTATGACTGTATAGGACATCATAAAATACCATTAAATAATAGTAATGTAAATGATTATAATATAAGTCTTAATCCTGACAACATAATGCTTATACATTTTAAATGTCATAATGCAGTGCATCATAGATTTGGATATGAACTACCTAAAAAAGTATATATAGTTTATGGTTCGCCATGTGCAGGTAAATCAACATGGGTTGAAAGCATGGGAACAGCAGATGATTTAATAATAGATATAGATAAAATATGGGAATGCATAAGTTTTTGCGATAAGTACAATAAACCAAGAAAACTACAACAAAACATTTTTGAAACAAGAAATTGTTTAATAGATCAAGTAAAAATGAGATTAGGAAATTGGCAGAATGCTTTTATTGTAGGAACTTACCCATTGAAGATGGAAAGACAAAGACTTGCTGATAAACTAGGTGCAGAGCTTATATATATTGATTGTGATAAAGAAATATGTTTAAGTAGAGCAAAAGATGAAAATTGGAAAAAATATATAAATGAATGGTTTGAGAGTTTTCAAGAATAGCCCCCCGCCAAGGCAGATTCATATTTTTATGGTGGGGACTGTAAGGGGAACCTCTTTTTCACACAAAGCAAAATTTTCATTTTTTTTGAATTGAAAAAAATAGATACAGAAAGAAGGGATTATATTTGACAAGAAGGGAAAATTTAGATGAAATTTTTAAAGATATAGAGGATAACAAGAAACAATTAATAAATCCAATGTTAGACAATATAGCCTTTTTGGAAGAAAGAATGGAAGAATTAAAAAAATTGCCATTTATACAAGTAAATCCTAAAAATCCAACTCAACAAAGAACAACTAAAGCTTCAAGATTGTATAAGGAATGTTCACAAAGTTATATGAATGCAATAAGAATGGTGTATTCTATGATAAATGGACATGAAATAGAAGATGATCCAGTTCAAAAATTCCTAGAGGAGCGACAGAAATTTGGAGGTTAATTATTTAAAGCAATATTATGAAGAAATACAAAAAGGAAATATAATAGTTGGATTAGAATTAAAAACAGAATTACAAAAATTAATTAAAGATTTAGACAATCCCCAATATAGATATGATACAAGTGAAAGTCATTTAAGAATAGAATTTATGGAGAACTTGTGCTTACAAAGTAAAAAACCATTTTATAATGTTCCAATGCAATTATTACTTTGGGAGAAGGCATTTATAGAAGTTGTATATTCTTTTAAGTTTTTTGATGAAGAATTAAATAGATGGGCAAGAAGGTTTCAAAATGTAATTTTACTAATTGCAAGAAAAAACGGCAAAACAACATTAATGGCAGCAGATGCTCACACTGATTTGCGAATTGGAGAAGGTGGAATGGACATTGTTTGTGCATCTAATGATGACAAACAGGCCAGTCTTTTATGGAATGAAATAGACAATATGAGAAAAAGAATAGATCCACATTCGAGAATTACACATAGAAATATGTCTGCTATATGTAATACAAAAAAGAATATTACTATTTTTAAAATGTCAAGTAAGACTCAAAACAAAGATGGTAGAAATATAGATAAAATGTATATGGATGAAAGCCACGATGCACCAAATGATGAAATAGCAGAGGCAGGGCAGAAATCAATGTCAACAAAAGATGAACCATTATTTATAAATTTAACAACTGAAGGTTTTATAAATGATGGTTATTTAGATAATGAATTAAAATATGCAAGAGAGGTTTTATTTGATGAAACTAATGATATACATTATTTACCATGGTTATATACACAAGATAGTGAAGAAGAAATATGGCAAGATGAACAAAGTTGGTATAAATCAAATCCGGGTTTAGGAGTGGTAAAAAAGTGGAAGTCATTAAGAGGAGAAATTGAAAAATCTAAAACATCAAAATCAAAAAGAATGCATACTCTTTGTAAAGATTTTAATATAAAACAAAATAATGCACAATCATGGTTAATGCTTGAAGATTATAGCTATGAAACAGAACCTTTTAATCTAGAAGATTTTAGAGGTTCTTTTTGTTTAGGTGCTGTTGACTTATCAGAAACAACAGACTTATCAAATGCAAAAATATTATTGATGAAACCAAATGATAAAACAAAATATGTATATTCGCATTATTGGATACCGGAAAGTAAATTACAGGATAGTAACGATAAAGAAGCTGGAGCAAGATATGAAGAATGGGCAAGAGAAGGGTTACTTACAATACATGAAGGAAATGAAATTGATATATCTAAAATAGCGGATTGGTTTTATGAATTATATAAAAATTATGGAATAAAAACTTACATGGCAGGTTATGATCAAAGATTTTCAAAACCATTTACAGATAGAATGAATGAATTTAGTTTTGAAACAGAAATGATTTTACAAGGAAAAGTTTTATCAAATGCAATGAAACTTGTAGAAGCCGAGTTACAAGACCAAAAAATTAACTATAATAAAAATTCTATGGACAAATGGTGTTTAGGAAATTCAGCAATGGAAATGGATAACTATGGAAATATAATGTGTGTAAAAGTTAAGAATCAAGCAAGTAAAAGAATTGATGGAGCAGTTACATTGATTATTCTATATGAAGTATATAGACGTTATCGTAATGAATTTCATAAACTTATAAGATAGTAAGGAGAAGTAAATGAAAAAATATAGAATTAAATATCAAAAAAATTCTAATATTCGTATCGAGAATATTAATGCGATAAATCAAGAAGAGGCAATGTATTCTTTTTATATGAATAATAGACGATGTGATATTTTAGAAATTAAGGAGGTAAAAAGCATTGAATCTAATTGAATTTATTAACAAATTTAAGAAACCTAAAAATGATAATATGAAATATGCTGAAATGCTAAATGGATACATTCCAATTTTTTCGCAATTTGGTCAAGATATATATGCTAGTGATGTGGTGCAACAAGCTATATCATGTTTAGTAACAGAATTAACAAAAGTAAATCCATTTCATATCAGAAAAAATGGAAGTGATTTAGTACCTGTTGAAAATAGCACAATTCAAAGATTATTAAATCAACCAAATGAAAGAATGACACAGAGTGATTTCTTTGAAAAAGTATTTTGGCAATTATTTCTTAATTATAATGCTTTTATTATTCCAACTTATGTAAGAAATAAAAAAGGAGATAAAGAATTTACAGCACTTTATCCAATACAACCAACAGATGTTACTTTTTTACAAGATCCAAAAGGAAAATTAGGAATTAAATTTAAGTTTTTTAATGGATATGAGACAATATTAGCTTATTCAGATGTTATACATATTAGATATAGATATTCAATAAATGAACTAATGGGAGGAAATGAATTTGGACAACCAGATAACAAAGCATTATTAAAAACATTAGAGCTAAATGATACTTTATTACAAGGAGTTGCTAAAGCTCTAAAGAGTTCATTTTCTATTAATGGAGTAATTAAATATAACACTTTGTTAGATGATGGAAAGATGGAAAAGAATATAAAAGTCATAGAAGAAAGACTTTCTAAAAACGAAAGTGGGTTTTTACCATTAGATATAAAAGGAGAATATATACCATTACAAAATAAAATAGAATTAGTAGATGCAACAACATTAAAATTTATTGATGAAAAGATATTAAGAAATTGGGGAGTTTCTCTTCCAATATTAACAGGAGATTATACAAAAGCTCAATATGAAGCTTTTTATCAAAAAAGTCTTGAACCAATAATTAAGAAAACAGGAGAAGCAATTACAATGGGATTATTCACGGAAAGGGAGAAAGGCTTTGGAAATGCGGTTGTATTATATCCACATGAGTTGATTTTTATGGATACAGGACAAAAAATAGATTTATTTGATTTACTGGTTGATAGTGGAAGTTGCTATAAAAATGAAGTTCGTACAGCATTTGGAATGAGACCACTTCCTGAATTAGTAGGACAAATTGCTATGTCAAGTAATAAAACAAATGCAGAGAATAATAAAACGGATGAACAAAAAAATAATGAGGGTGGAGGTAACAAAGATGAACAAGGAGTTAATTAGAAGAAATTATGACTTCGATATACGTGCTCAAAAAGATGAAAAAAGAGGAAATATAATAATTGGAAGACCAATAGTATATGAAAGTAAAACCGATATTGCAGGAATGTTTGCAGAGGTAATTGAAAAGGGAGCATTGAAAAATACGAATTTAGAGGATGTTAGATTTTTAGTAAATCATGATCAATCAAAGATACCTCTTGCAAGATCAAGAAGAAATACAAAAAATTCAACAATGCAGTTATCTGTTGATGATAAAGGAATGGAAATTCAAGTTGAATTAGATATAGAAAATAATACAGAAGCTAGAAATTTATATAGTGCAATAGAGAGAGGAGACATAACAGGTATGTCTTTTATGTTTGGAATCGAAGATGAAGAATGGGAAGATTTAGACACAGATTATCCAACAAGACATATTAAATCAATTTCAACAGTTGTTGAAGTTAGTGCAGTTACATTTCCTGCATATGAAGATACTTCAATATCTGCTAGAGATAAAAGTGCGGTGGATACTGCACGACTAGCGGTGGACACTGCTAGAAGTGGAGCGGTGGAGACTACTCCAAAACAATTAGAGCTTGAAAAGCTTAAAATAAAATATTTATTAGGAGGAATTTAAAATGAAAAAATTTTTACAAAGTTTAATTGAAAGAAAAAGAAAAGAATTAAAGGACAAAGAAGAAAGAATGAAAAACTCACAAGATATTGATGAGGTAAGAAGTTTAGGAGAAACACTAATAGCATTAAGAGATGAAATTAATGACGCAGAGGAACAACTAAAAAAATTAGAAGAAGATAACGGAAATGATGATGGCAAAGATGAAGGTGCAGAAGATAACAAAGATGACAAAAAAGATGATAAAGCAAATGAAGGAAGAAGTGCAAATGGATTTAATCCAAATGCAGTTTTAAATGTTATAGGAGGAGCAAAGATGAATCAAAGAGGACAAGCTTCAAATAATGAAGAAGATATACTTTCTTCAATGGAATATAGAATGGCTTTCAAACAATATGCTCAAACAGGAACAAGAAGTGCAAAATTAAATGAAATATTAACACAATATCGCACTGAAACAAGAGCAGCAGGAGAAGTAACAAGTGATGCATTAGGAGTATTGATTCCACATACAGTATTACAAGAATTAATTAAAAAAATAGAAGGTTCATATGGACAATTTTCTTCAAGAGTTCGTATGTTAAATGTTCAAGGTGGTGTTGAAGTTCCAATATCTGACTTTGATGCAACATTTACATGGAGTGGAACAGATGGAGATGACAAAGAACATGGTGTCAGCGAAGATCAAAAAGTTGATGGAGCTACAGGAAGTGTTGTATTCTCTTACCATATTGGAGAAATAAGAATAGCACAATCATTACTTCAAAGCATATTAAGTGTAGAAGTATTTGAAAAAGAATTAATAAATGCTTTATTAACTGCTTATTTAAAAGCTAGAGATATAGCAGTTTTAAAAGGTACAGGAAATGGACAACCAACTGGAATTCTTACAGATGTTGCAGCAGGATTAAAAAGAATACCAGCAAGTAACATTATAGAATTTACAGAAGAAGAAATTGCAGATTGGACAGCATGGGAGAAAAAATTATTTGCTAATATACCTTTAGGAATGGAAGGAGCTAATCCTGAATTTGCTATGGCAAAACAAACTTATGTAGGTAATTTATGTACTTTAAAAGATGCTAATAATCAACCAATAAATAAGGCTGGATTTGATGCTAGTGATAAACAATATAAATTCAATGAATATCCTGTACTTAGAACAGAACAAGATTTATTCAAATCATTTGATTTATGTGCAAATGGAGAATATTTTGGAATATTCTGGGTTCCTGAAAAAGCTTATGGTATTAACTCAAATATGACATTTGGATATAAGAGATATTTCGATGAAGATAAAAATAAATGGATTACAAAAGGTTTAGTTATTTTAGATGGTAAACCATTAAACACAAACTATATCTATTTATTAAAAAAATCTGTAAAAGGGTAAGATGAGGGGATGATAATCCCCTTAATTCATTATTTTTAAAAAGGAGAGTATATAAAATGGCAAAAACACAAAATCAAGCAAATGAAACTGTTGAAAAAAATGAAATTGTTGAAAAAGAACAAGTTGTAATTAATGAAAATGATATTGTATCAGGAGAAGATTTAAAGGAAAATGATGTAATAGATGTTAATTCACCTGAAGTTACAATTGAAAAAAATACTGATGTAGATGAAGAATCTACAGAAAAAACTGAAGAAAAGACAGAATATTTAGAAGAACAAGAAGAGAAAGAAAAAACAAGTAGAAAGACAAACAACAAAAGATCAGATAATGAAAAAATAAAACTTAAAATTAGAATTGCATTTACAGACAAATACAATGATAGAGACTATAAAGAAAATGATATTGTTGAATTTGAGAAAGAAAGAGCAAGTGAATTATTATCTGATACAAGAAGATTAGTTGAAAAAGTAGACTAAAAAAGGAGCAGTAATATGTTAGAGAAAGTAAAGGAATGCTTGGGAATTACAGGAACTTACCAAGATACAATTCTTAAAAATTGGATTGCTGAAATACAACAATTGATGATAGATGGAGGAATTCCATCATCTGTTGTTAATGATGTAAAATCAGCTGGTGTGATTGCAAGAGGTGTTGATGATGTATATTTTCAAAAAGCAAATTTATCATCATACTTTTGGCAAAGAGCTACTCAACTAGCATATAAGGATGGTGATGGAAAATGAGTGGATTTTCAATAAATATAACCAATCCTATTCCACTTGTTTTACTTATACCAAAGATTTCAACAAAAAAGGGTATCACTAATAAGGAATATCCAACTGTTGATGAAGCATTAGCAGAAAAAGATAAAAATGGTAATTCTATTAATCTTTTTTTTGGCAGTTTTAAAACTTATGGTGGAACGGAGAAAACGGTAAATGGTGTGTATTCCATTGAAGATACAGCAAACATTGAAACTATGTATCGACCAGATATTACTGGTGTTTGCAGAATTGCAAGAGCTGAAGATAAGGCTGTATTCGATATAATAAATGAACCTGAAGATATAAATCAAAGACATCAATTTTTAAAATTTAAAGTCAAAAGATTAAAAGGTGGTGCTTAGTATGAGTAACAAGGCTTATTTGGAGTTTGAGGGTTTTAATGAGGCAATAGCAAGACTTAATAAATTAAATGCAAATACAAAAAATATATCAGAAAAATCATTAAAGAAAACCCACGAAATTATTACAAAAAAAGCACAAGAAGCGATTACACCACATAATGAAACTAAGAGAACTGAAAAAGCTTTGAAAAAAGAAGCAGAAATTGAATGGGCTGGTACATTAGCAAGTGTAAAAGTTGGTTTTAGCATAAGCGAGGGTGGACTAGCTTCAATTTTTTTGATGTATGGAACACAAAGCCACAGTGTTAGTAACCAATACGGAAAAAATCTTGGAATTATGGCAGAGCATAAAAAAGATAAAAAAATGTATAATGCAATTTTTGGTACAAGCACAAGAAAAGAAGTATTAGAAGCACAACAAGAAATATTTAATAATGAAATAAGGAGGTTGGAAGGGTAAATGAAAGATAAATTAACAAAAGTATTAGAGAGCATGAATTATCCATATTTTCAACAAGGTACGATGAATAAAGAAGAAGGTTATCCTGATTCGTACTTCACTTTTAAAAATATGTCTTCTGATGGAGATGCTTTTTATAATAATGAAGAACATAAAATTGTATGGCTTTTTATTGTTGCATTTTATTCTAACAATTCTGACCTAATAGATAAAGAATTATTAAATTTAAAAGAAAAATTAAAAATGGATGGGTTTATTGTGAGTGGCAAAGGATATGATGTTGAAAGTGATGAACCTACACAAACTGGAAGAGGTATAGCAGTAAGAATAATAGAAAATTTATAAGGAGGTAAAATCTATATGAATAAGAATTTAGATGAAATCGTTGAGTATAGAGGTGTCACAGATTTAGTTGTGGCAGAAGTATTATCTGATAATAATAAAGAAGGAGAAGGTTACAAAACAGGCGAGGTATATGAATTAGCTGGTGTTGGAGAAATTTCAAAAAGTACAAGTAATTCAAGTGAATCAAAATATTATAATAATATGGCTGCAATTGTAATCAATTCTGTTGGAGCAGATGAAATAAAATGTTCTACATCTGTACTTCCATTAGATAAATTAGCATTTATAACAGGACAAGATTATGATGAAACAACAGGAACATTAATTGAGGGAGAAAGAAAAACAAAATACTTTGCTCTTGGTTATAAAACAAAGAAAACTAATGGTGATGAAGTATATGTTTGGAGACATAAAGGAACATTTAGTATTCCTGATAGTACACATGCAACAGAAAATGATGGAACAGACTCTAATGGTCAAGAAGTAACATATACAGGAATTTCAACAACACATAAATTCACAAAAACAGGTAAAACTGCAAAAGCTATTAATGTTGATTTATCTAAAGACCTAGCAGATGTTAGCACATTCTTTGATACTGTTACAACAATAGATACTTTACAGGCAAAAGCCTAATAGGAGGAAAAAAATATGGATTTAAAATTAAATATCTACGACAAAAAAGAAATAACAAAAACATATACTGCTGAAACATACGATTTAATGTTTGGAACAGTAGAAGATTTGTTGGATGTTATTGATATTGATAATATTCAGGCTGGTAACAAAGCAGAGTTACTAAAAGCAATTGCAAAAGTTTTGGCAAGTTCAATGAATATTGTTAAACCATTGCTAAAAGAAGTTTTTGATGGATTAACAGATGAAGAATTAAGACATACAAAATTAAAAGAAATAATGAATGTTATAGCCGAAATTATAGCTTATTCTATAAATCAAATAACAAAAGGAAATGATGGAAAAAACTAGAAGAGGGGAATACTGCTATTCCCCTCTATCAAATATTCTTTGAACTTGAAATGGAAATATGTAATCGTTTTCCAACGGTTAATCCATTTTCAATAAGAAAAGAAAAAATGAGAGAGATTTTTCTATTAGTTAGAAGATTACGAATTTATGATGAAGCAAATAATCAAAACAATAAAAATAAAAGAAAAAAACAAATAAGAAGACCAGCTAGTGATAGCTGGTTTTAGTTTGCTTGATGAAAGGAGGAAAGTAAGTGGCAAAAGGAGAAGATATTACAACTCGATATAAATTGGATATATCGGATTTAAAAAAGAATATATCTGAAGCTAATAATTATATTAAACTCGCAAATTCCGAATTTAAAAAAGCAAGTTCTGGTATGGATGATTGGACAAAGTCTACAGATGGTTTAAGTGCAAAGTTGAAACAATTAAAATCTACGATGGAAGCACAAGTTAGTAAATTGCAATCATATCAAACACAGTTACAAACTGCACAAAAATATGAAAAGCAGTCTGCTAGTGAAATTGAAAATTTGAAGAAAAAACTAGAAGATGCAAAAAGAGCCTATGGAGAAAATTCTGATGAAGTTAGAAATTTACAAAGTCAATTGAGTTCCGCAGAACAAGCTCATTCAAGCATAAAACAACAAATATCGAATTTAACAGTTACTATTAACAATCAAGAGGCAGCGGTAAATAAAATTGAAAAAGAATACAGTAATTATAGTACACAATTACAAAATTTACAAAAAGCTGAAGAAAGAGCTAATAGTAGTACAAGTAAATTATCTGACACAATAGACGATCAACAAAAAGCGGTAGATGATACAAAAGAGGCATATAAGAATGCGGTACTACAATATGGTAAAAATTCATCAGAAGCCAAAAATTTAGCAAAAGAAATTAAAACATTATCAGGTGATTTAAATGATAATAAAACCAAAATGCAGGAACTCGATAGTGCTGCTGATAAATTAGATAAAAGTATTGATAGTGCTGGAAAATCAGCAGATGATGCTTCAAATGGTGGTTTTACAGTCCTTAAAGGAGCACTAGCAAATTTAGCAGCAGATGCGGTTGAGGGGTGCATAAATGGAATTTTGAAATTAGGTGGTGCTTTACTTAATGCTGGTAAACAGGCAATAGCTAGTTATTCTGATTATGAGCAATTAGTTGGTGGTGTTGAAACATTATTTAAGGACAGCTCGGGCATTGTAGAAAATTATGCTAATAATGCATATAAAACTGCTGGTCTTTCTGCAAATGAATATATGGACACTGTAACTTCATTTTCTGCATCATTATTGCAAAGTTTAAATGGTGATACTGCAAAATCAGCAGAAGTAGCTGATAAAGCAATTACAGATATGTCTGACAATGCAAATAAAATGGGTACATCAATGGAATCTATACAAAATGCATATCAGGGTTTTGCAAAACAAAACTATACAATGCTTGATAACTTGAAGCTTGGATATGGTGGAACTAAAAGTGAAATGGAAAGACTTATTGGAGATGCTAACAAATTAGCAAAAGCACAAGGACAAGCTGGAAATTTGACAATTGAAAGTTATGCTGATGTTGTTGAAGCTATACATTTGGTTCAAGATAATATGGGCATAACAGGAACTACTGCAAAAGAAGCAAGTACAACAATTCAAGGATCTATTGGAGCAATGAAGTCTGCATGGAGTAATTTACTAACTGGCATGGCAGATGAAAATGCAAATTTTGATACTTTAATGGAAAATTTAATAGATAGTATAGGAACTGTTATTCAAAATATAGTTCCAAAGGTAAAAATTGTAATTGATAGTATTATATCATTACTCATTGAGTTATTTCCACAAATTGTTGATTTAATAACAGAACTATTACCTGATGTAATGGAAGGAATGAATAAATTACTACAGGGGATAATTGAAGCTTTACCAACGGTTGTTGATGCAATAATTGGTATTATACCTCAAATAATAGATGTTTTACAGATGGCAATTCCACAATTACTTCAAGCAGGAGTTCAAATTATTATAAGTCTTGTAAATGGATTAACAGATGCAATTCCAAACCTAGTTATTGCATTAGTACAAGTTGTAAATCAGATTATTGGAGTATTGATTGACAGTTTACCAGATCTTATTGATGCTGCCTTTAGTTTCTTTATGGGAATTATTGAAGCAATCCCTGAGATAATATCTGCATTAACAGAAAATCTTGATGAAATAATAAATACTATTTTATATGGATTAACAGATGCAATTCCAAGATTAATAGAAGGAGCAGTACAATTATTAAATTCAATAGTTGAAGCTATACCACTTATAATTCCTGCATTAGTAGATGCAATTCCAACAATAATAAATACTATTATTACCGGGTTGGTTGAAAATTTACCAATTGTATTACAGGGAGCAGTGCAATTGTTAATGGCTATTATTCAAGCAATACCATTGATTATACAAGCACTTATTCCTCAAATACCAACTATTGTTACTACTATAATCAATGTTTTAATACAAAATATACCAGTATTACTACAAGGTGCAATTCAATTATTTATGGCATTAGTTCAAGCAATACCAACTATATGCTTAGAATTATTAAAGGCGTTGCCACAGATAATTAGTTCTATATTCCAAGGATTAGCACAATTACCTGAACAATTAGGATCATTTTTTCAAGGTGCTTGGCAAGGAATACAAAATGTATTTTCTAATGTAGGAGGATGGTTTGGAGATAGATTTAGAGAAGCTTGGAATAATATTACTGGTATTTTTAGCAATATTGGTAATTTTTTCGGAGGATTATGGAATACAATCAGTGATAAATTTTCAAACATTGGAACTAATATAGGAAATGCAATTAGTGGAGCTGTTAAATCAGGTATTAATGGATTATTAGGAATGATAGAAAATACAGTAAATGGATTTATTAATATGATTAATGGAGCGATAGGAATAATCAATGCAATTCCAGGTGTAAATATATCAAGAATCAATACATTAAATATACCAAAATTATATAGAGGTGGTGTATTAGAAAAAGGACAAGTTGGTTTACTTGAAGGAAATGGAGCAGAAGCGGTTGTTCCTCTTGAAAGAAATAAAGGCTGGATAAAAGCTGTTGCAAATGATATGAAAGAAGAAATGAAAAACAATACTTCTAATATTAACAATATATCTAATTCAACATCTAATGTTAATAATTTTACTCAAGTAATAAATGCTCCAAAACAACCATCTAGACTAGAGTTATATAGACAGACAAGGAATTTATTAAATCTAGTAAATGCATAGGAGGGAAATAAAAAATGTTTACTTTAAAAGTTGAAAATATTAAAGGAGCAGTCCTTGAATTAACTGATAACGAAGAAGATTATCAAATAGCAAATATAGAAGGAATAACCCCTCCAAATGCTAATATAAATACTTCAACTTATGCAAATGGAGATGGTTCTGCCTTTAATAGTTCAAAAATTCCCAATAGGGAAATTGTTATTACAGTATATATAAATGGAGATGTTTCTCAAAATAGATTAAAACTTTATAAATATTTTAGAAATAAACAATGGTGTAAAATTTATTTTGAAGATGATAACAGAAATGTTTTTATAGAAGGATATGTGCAAACTTTTGAAGTCCCAATATTCGTTCAAAAGCAAGTTGCACAGATTTCTATTTTATGTCCTGACCCATATTTTAAAGATATTAATACAATAGTTCAAAGTATTTCAAAAACAATAAAAAAATTCTCTTTCCCATTTTCTATAAATAGTAATCAACCTATTGCAATTTCTTCTGTAGCTCTTGAAAAGGTAACAAATGTTATAAACGATAGTGAAAGTGAAACAGGTTTAATTATTAATATTGGATTTATGGGAACTGTAAATAAGCTAGAAATTCGTAATATTGAAACAGGAGAAAATTTTATAATTGATTATGAGTTTATGAAAAATGATAAATTAATAATTAATTGTAATAGAGGAAAAAAATCGGTAATTTTAACTAGAGAAGCGGTTGAATATAATTTAATTCCACAAGTTAGCAGTGAATCAACATTTTTTCAATTAGGAATTGGAGATAATAGATTTAGTTTTTTAGCTGATGATGGAGAGAAGGATATGCTAGTGGATATTAGTTTTAAATATTATCGTGTATATTTAGGGGTATAGAATTATATGGATGAATTATATTTGTTAGATAAAGATTTAATTAAAAAATACATAATAGATATGTATTCAAGTATTTTATGGGTTCCTAGATATAATGAATTGGGAGATTGTGAACTTGTTATTTCTGCAACTATTGAAAATATCAAAAAAATAAAAGAATGCAAATATATTGCTAGGAAAAATGACGATATGGTTTGTGAAATAACAAAAATTGAAATAAAAACTGATGAAGAAAATGGAGATCAATTAATTATAACAGGTACAGATATAAAAAACATACTAAATTCAAGAATAGTAGCCAAACAAACGAATTTTAATGGATTAGTTGAAGATTATATAAGAACTTTAATTACTGATTCTATAATAAATCCTACCAACAAAGAAAGAAAAATAGAAAACTTTATATTAGCAGATAAAGTAGGATTTAAAGAAACAATAAGAGAACAAGTTACTTATGATTATGTAGGTACAAAAATTCAAGAATTATGTCAGAATTACGAGTGGGGATATAAAGTTGTTATAAAAGATAGAAAATTTGTATTTTCTTTATATAAAGGGAAAGATAGAAGTGCTTATGTTCAATTTTCACAAAACTATGACAACATATCTACAACGGATTATACCAAAGATGATAGTAATATAAAAAATATTGCTATTGTTGCAGGAGAAGGCGAAGGAATAGAAAGAAAAACTGTTACAATTGGTAGTGGAACAGGAATTAACAGACACGAATTATATGTGGATGCAAGAGATGTTTCAAGTTCAATTGATTATGATGAATTATTAAGTAGTTATCCTAATGGGAATGAAAAGAATATAAATGGCACAATATACTATCAAGTAAACGGAACTAATATCGCTATTTTAACAAAAAACGATGATGGAGAAATTACTGAAGTAATATTATGTAATAATATTTATATTGAAAACCTAAAAAGTGTTGGATATGAAAAAATGTCTGAATATAAATCAATAACATCTTTTACAGGAGATGTTATTATAGGAGCTAATTATACATATAAAGATGATTATAATCTAGGTGATATTGTAAATATTGTAAATGAATACGGAATTTCAATTAATGTTAGGATATCTGAAATATTAGAGAGTATAGATGATAATGGATATAAAATGGAACCGACATTTCAAAATATAAAAAGTGAATAGGAGGCAAAAATGGAAAACGATGTAAAATTTGAAGTTACTGCTGGTTTTTTTGATGCGATAAATAATGATCGTGTTTATTCAGCAGATGATATGAATAGACCATATAGAAAATTAATAAGTAATGGTGTTTTTGCAACTCCAAAAGGTGAACCTTCCAATTATTTGCAAGTTTTTACTGCAAACAATGGAATGAATATTATAGTTTCAGCAGGTTATGCACTAATTGGGGATAAGTGGTTTGAAAATCCAAGCAATTTGACAATAACTACAGCACAAAATTCTGATGTATTAACTAGAATAGACAGTATTATAGCTCAAATGGATAAAACTCAATTAGGAAGGGCAGGAAATATAGTATATAGAAAAGGGACTGCATCAAGCAACCCAGTACATCCATCAATAAATACTGAAGAAAACATCATTGAATTTAGATTAGCTGATATTACGATTAGTCCATCTTGTATAAAAATTACACAAGACTTAATAAAAGACTGTAGAGGTAGTAGTGAATGTCCTTGGGTTACAAGTTTAATATATCAAGTTGATACATCAACATTATATGCACAATGGCAAGAGGCATATAAGAAATATTATGAAGATCAAGAAGCGGAACACGATACATATTTTACAGAATTTAAAAATATTATGGCAAATTTCTTTAATACTGAAGAACAAGAATTTACTAATTGGTTTGAAAAGATGAAAAATCAATTGTCAGAAGATGCAGCAGGAAAAATACAATTAGAAATAGATAATTTAACTACTATTTTAAATGAAACAAGAGAGAATTTAGAAGATGCAATTTCACCAATTATAACAGAAGATGGATATTATATTGCAACAGAGGATAATACAAGGTTAGTTGTTGGAATGTAAAAAAATAAGGAGGATTTTACAATTATGGGAATTAAAAAAATTTCAGAACTTGAAGAATTAAAAAATCTTCAAACAACAGATATATTACCTGTTGTTGATGTGGCAAATGGGACAACTAAAAAAGTTGAAATTTCCACATTACTTACTGCACTTGTAGAAAAAAATGCAGGTGCACATAATAGTATTTATAGAGGAAAAGATATTACTGATTTATTCTATGATGGAACATTATCAAAACAAATTGCAGCAGGAACTTTTGACGATATATTCATTGGAGACTATATCATAGGAAAAACAAGTGGTAGAAAATATTTAGTAGCCGATATTAATTATAGATTACACATGGGAGATACAGAATGTACGAAACCTCATGTTTTAATGATACCGGAAAGAATAATGGGAACAGCACAAATGAATGCTAGTAATATAACTGATGGAGCTTATATTGGTAGTGCAATGTATAAAACAAATTTAGCACAATTTAAAACAGTAATAAAAAATGATTTTGAAACAAGTCATATATTAAAGCATAGAAATCATTTACAAAATGCAGTTTCAAATGGATGTGAGACCGGAGGAATATGGTACGATTCTGATATAGAATTGATGAATGAGATAATGGTTTATGGTTGTCAAATATTCAAAAATGCTACAAATGGATCTACATTTCCTAACAATTATCAAATAGACAATTCTCAATTATCATTATTCAGGTTAAGACATGATTCGATTGTTGCTAGAAATGATGCTGGAGATAGATATTGGTACTGGTTAAGAGATGTCGTTTCTTCTGCGGGTTTCGCGAATGTCAGCCTCAGTGGTTTTTCGAGTTACTCCCATGCTTCGGATGTCAACGGTGTTCGTCCTGCTTTCCTAATCGTGTAATCAGACATCGACAGGGCTTTATGCCCTGTCATATAGTATAGTTAGCTTTCAAGATAGTTAAAATAAGAAAATAAAAATGATATAATTTCTGTTGAAAAAATAGAAAAGGAGAAATAGTATTATTTTACAATGTCAGAGATAAAGAAAAGTGAAAGAAAAGAATCAAAATTGCAAACAATTCATAATGCATATATGATAAGAATGGCAGTAACAAATTTAGCAGAAAATAATTTTTATATAACATTTTCAAAAATAGAAGAAAAAATAAACAATAGAATAAAAGGACTTGATGAAAAGGAACAAATAAGAATAAAAGAAAATATGTATAAATTTTATAGAAATCAAATAAATAGAGTATCAGACAATGTAATAGAACTAGCAACAGGAATAAGTAGGCATTTAAGAATTGCAAATACAATATTTCCAACATATATGTCAGAGTTTGAAGAAAGACGTATAGAAATGGACAGAGCTATGGCTTGTTGTAATGCACTTCAAGATGAATTGCAATATGCAGGAGAATGTTTATATGCTGATTTGAATAAGTATATGAATTTGGTTCTAGAAATTCAAAAAGAATTTAATATGATAAAATCACTTCGACAAACTGACAATAGGTTTTTAAAAAATATAAAAAAATAATAATTAGTGGGTAATCTTTGTATGTCGTTTCTTCTACGAATTTCGCGAATGTCAGCAACAATGGTAATTCGAGTTACAACAATGCTTCGAATGTCAACGGTGTTCGTCCTGATTTCACAACCCATGCAATTTATTTATATGGACTTGATTCCATCGTATGGATATGGGAAAAGGAAAGGAAAGATTATCCCTTCAATAGCAGAATTGATAAATACTAATCATTATGTATTTGGTTACGACCAGTAATACTATTAAAGTGATTTTTATGAATATTTTTTATGATGCAAATAAAATTTATGAAGCTGGAACAAAGGCAATTCAAGGAGCACCTTTTAAATATCAATCACAATTGTTCGAAATGAACCATTTGATAGAAACAGCACAAATTTTAAAAGATTTGAAAGAGTGGAAATATAAACCAGTAGCAGGAAAAAAATTTACTATAAATGAACGAGGAAAAATAAGACATATTACAAGTAATAATATGGTTGATAAAACAATTAATCATTTACTTTGCGATAATGTTTTAAGTCCAGCTATTTCTCCATATTTGATCTATGATAATGGTGCAAGTCAAAAGAATAGAGGTGTAGCTTTTCATAGGAAAAGATTTGAAACACACTTACATCAATATTATAGAAAATATAAAAGTAATGAGGGATACATATTGTTAATTGATTTTAGCGGATATTATGCAAGTATTCCTCATGATTTATGTTTAAAGAAGTTACAATATTTTTTAAGAAAAGCAAACCCTGAAGAAGCAAAAATTACTATGTGGATTTTAAAAAATCTATTTGATGTATTTAATATAGATAATAAAAATGGAAAAGGCGTAGATATCGGAAGTCAACCATCTCAAAATATAGGAATTTCGTATCCATCACAAATAGATAATTATATAAAAATTGTTAGAGGATGCAAATATTATGGAAGATATACGGATGATAGTTATATCATTCATCAAGATAAAGAATTTTTAAAACAATTACTAAAAGAAATAAAAATTATATCAAGTAAACTAGGATTAATAGTTAATGATAGGAAAACAAGAATAGTAAAATTATCTCAACAATTTAAAGTATTACAAATAAATTATTCACTAACACCAACAGGAAGAATAATAAAAAAGATAAGTACAAAAACAGTAACTCGAGAAAGAAGAAAACTAAAAGCATATAAAAGACTATTGGATAAAGGAAAAATGAAAAGCAATGATATAGAAAATAGTTTTAAAAGTTGGATGGCAGGAAATTATAAAAAAATGTCAATGCAACAAATAAGTAATATGTCGCAATTATATTATGATTTATTTAAGGAGGTACCGAAATGGAAAAATCATGGAAAATTACGTTATCTGATGGAACACAACTTAAAGACTTAAAATTAAGTGGAAATAATTATATTTCAAAAACAAAAATAACTGAAGACGATTTTAAAGGAAAATTGTCAAAAGTTATAATTGAAAATGAAACTGATAAAATATCTGTAGAGCTTGAACATGTTGAATTAGTGCAAATTGTTCATTATGAAGATGGATATTATTTTGTATTAAGACAATTATCACAAGATGAAATAGATAAACAGAAAATGCAAGGTGATATTGAATATCTTGCAATGATGACTAACACTGATATGGAGGAGGTCTAAACTATGAGCAAAAATTTTGAAAAAGTAAAAAGATTTTATGATAATGGAATTTGGAACGAAGCAAGAGTGTATAATGCAGTTGGAAAATGGATAACAAAAGAAGAATATAAGGAAATAACAGGAGAAGATTATAAATAGACACCTAATAGGTGTTTATTTTTTTATCAAATGAAAGAGAGGAAAAGTTATGGTTATTGAAATATCTACACTTATTAGTATAGTTTCTGTAGCAATAGCAGTAATAACAATAATCTATAATATATTAAGAAACGGAAAGAAAGATGTTACAGAAGATGTTAAAGAGGATGCAACTCAAATGGCAACTGTAATAACAGAATTAAAATCAATATCAAATGGAATTGAGGATATAAAGAAAGAAATTACTTCAATAAAAGATGATGTGAAAGAAAATAGAGATAGAACAACAAGATTAGAAGAAAGTTGCAAACAGGCACATAAAAGGATCGATGAGATAATTGCTAGATTAGAACATAGCAATCACTAAATAAAGGAAAGGAGGGGGAATTTATGACTGTTCAATTATTAGTATATGTTATAACAACATTATTTACCTACATTTTAGGCAAAATATCAAAGCATTTTGGGTGGAATGAAACATTACCTATTCCAATACAAAATATTTTGATAGGAATTATAGCAACAGTAATAGGGTGTATAATTCATATTGAGGGATTAGATGCAAATAGTATAATACAAGCAGTTGTTACTGCATTAGGTGGAATTGGTACTGCAACTGTATTATATGATGCTAAAAATCAATAATCTAATATAATAAATTTTCAAAAATACTGGAAGAAAGTCAAAAAATCTTCCAGTATAGTTTTTTATAGGGAGGGATTTTCATGGAAGAAAACGAAGTTTTAGGAAATGGAGAAATCCAAAGAAATGAGAATGAATTTGGAGGTGAAGAATAATGAGAGGTATAGATGTATCAGCCCATCAGGGTAATATTAATTGGGATGCAGTAAAAACATCAGGAATTGAATTTGCTATAATTAGGATTAGTTATGGTCAAAGTGCAGTAGATTCAAAAGCAATAAGAAATATTGAGGAATGTATAAGAGTAGGAATTCCATTTGGTGTTTATACTTATTCTTATGCATTAAATATAGACAATGCTATTAACGAAGCAAATTTAGTAATAAAAACATTAGCACCATATAAAAATAAAATAAAATTTCCAGTGATAATTGATATGGAAGATGCAGATGGTTATAAAGCAAAATATGGTATGCCTTCAAATGATACATTAGTTTCAATTTGTGAAAAAGAATGTTTAATGTTTGAAGAGGCAGGATATTATGCAGCAATATATGCTTCAAAATCATGGTTTGATTCAAAATTAAATTCTTCAAAGTTAAATAGATTTGATAAATGGATGGCATGGTGGTCAACATCTGCTTCATCAAAATTTGATCATAATACTTATGGATTATGGCAATATACATCATCAGGAAAAGTTAATGGAATATCAGGAAATGTTGATATGAATGAATCTTTCAAAGATTATCCATCAATGATAAATACAGAAAGTTCAAATATAACATCTCCAACACCAACAAAATCTATTGATGATTTAGCTCAAGAAGTTATTAATCAACAATGGGGAAATGGAGACGATAGAAAACAAAGATTAACTTCAGCAGGTTATGATTATAATGCTGTCCAAAATAGAGTTAATGAGATTTTAGGTGCATCATCTAAAAAATCTAATGAAGAAATCGCAAATGAAGTTATTGCAGGAAAATGGGATGTTGGACAAACAAGAAAAGAAAAATTAACGGCAGCAGGTTATGACTACAATACAATTCAAGCAATAGTTAATAGTAAATGTGGTTCAGGTTCATCATCAAAAAGCTATACTGTAAAATCAGGTGATACATTATCAGGAATTGGGGCAAAGCTAGGAATTAACTGGAAGACTATTGCAGATAAAAATGGAATAAAATCACCATATACAATATATCCGGGACAAGTATTAAAATATTAAGAGTATATAACTTATCTAATTAAAAATAAAAATCGCTTAAATCGAAACCTCGTGGCTCGATTTTTTGCGATTTTTTTTATTTTTACAGTTTATTGTATATTTTTTAAATTTTGCTGTATATTATATAGTATGTCAAAGGCTTCTTTACAAGTTGTATTATTTAAGTCTATATTTTCAATTTTCTTTATAATATCATTATAAGAAGTGTTTTGATTAGAAGATGTATGGGTAGAAACTAATTTATATTTTAAGTTATGAGAATCAAGTAATTGTGTGTATTTATCTAATTTGGAGATTGGAAAGCCACACTTTATAATTTCAGGACTTAAGTCGGTTAATTTCAAACCAATTTCATTAGATACTATTCGTGCATCTTCGTTTAATATATTATAGAATATTCCTACTTGAAAAATATAAATTAAATTAGGATCTTCTTTTTTTAATTCTTGATATTGCTTCATTAATTTACTCATCTTTTATTTTACCTCTATTCTTATTTTTCTTCTTTCCTTTTTTTCTGACAATAATGTCTCCAATTTCACAATTAAATAAATCACACATTTTTTCTAATGTATCAAATTTTATGCTATTAGTTTCATTATTCATCATTCTTGTAAGTGATTGATAACCTCCTTCCATATTTTTTACAAACCAATATTTCGTTTTCTTTTGTTTTTTTAATAATTCATTTACTTTTAATTGTATCATCTTAATCACCTCCTCCTAATATATCTATTTTAAAAGAAAGTAACAAAGATTTTAACTATCTGCTATTTGAGTTAAATTGAAGATAACTATTTTACAATATAGGTATTTATGTTATAATATACTCAAAGTTAAGTAGTGAGGTGCTATTATGAATAATGTAGAAATAATAGAAATGTTAAATAAGATAGAAGAATATATAAAACATGAGGAATTAGAAAGTGTATTAAAATATATAGATATTAAAAAGAAGAGTTTAAATATAAAAAAAGATATTGCAAATGAATATATGGATAAATTAATAGAAAGTTTAAAGTAAAAGTCGAATTTTGTCGAATTATGTAACACAAGTAACACTATGGAAAAATAAGATAATAACTATTGTCCAGTATAGTTATTTTATTTTACATAATATGGTATAATGAAAATAGAGATATCTCCAATAAATAAAAGAAGGAGGTAATATGTTGAATTTATTTGACAAAATATTATTACATATATTTAAAAGATATTCAAACAAGATTTACAAAAAGGGTGTGCAAGATGAATTTAATAGGAATAAATAAAATTCCCACTTTCCCACTTTCCCACTTTTTTCCCACTTTAGTACAAAAACGATTAAAAATGTTGGAAAATGTAAAAACAATAAATGTTGAAATATAAGCATTTCAAGAGTGTTTGAAAATGTATAATAATATTAGAACAGAACAGTTGGTTCAGGTGTTGTTGCTGACATTATCGAATAATAACTGAATTATTATATAAAAAGAAGTCAAGAAATTGGCTTCTTTTTGTTTATTTTGCATATTGCAAAAGTATTACATTAATGTTAAAAATATGTTACAAGAATACTTTTGATTGACAAAAAAAGTAATTATTGTTAATATAGTAATGTATTGTATAAAAAGTAAAATTACATAAAGTATTGCAAAAACATTATTTTTTTGGTATAATATTGAGTAGATATTGTTTTAAGGGGAGTGTAAAAATGGAAAAAGAAAAAATTAATGAATTGGAGAAACAGTTAGAGGAAAGTGCAAAAAGAATGGCAGAATACAGAAGAGAAGGTTTTTTTGAACAAGAGTTAGAGGAACATCAAACATATAATGAAATTATTAAGCAAATTAATGATTTAAATGAAAAACTAGAAAAAATTTCAAGAGAAGAGCAAATTACAAAGTTAGAAAAGAAATTAGAGGAAAGTGCAAAAAAAATAGCAGAATATAGAAGAGAAGGTTTTCTTGAACAAGAAGCAGAAGAACATCAAACATATAATGAAATCATTAAGCAAATTAATGATTTAAAAAAACAAGAAAAGCCAGAAGGTAGTATTAGTTTTGAAGGACAAGATGGAAAAGGACAAGCCAAACTAAAAGAAACAGAAAAACCTAAAAAGCCAGAAAGTAGTATTATTATTGAAGAGCCAGATAGAAAAGAACAAGAGAAACCAGAAGAAAAAGAATTAGGGGATTTAAGTATAGAGGAACCAAACAACAAGAATTTGCCAATAAGAAGCTTCTGGGAAATATATAATGATACTTGCACAGAACATGTTGGAAGTATAGCTAATGCAATAAATAAATTAGCACATATGCAAACAATAACATATTTTTTCAATAAAAATGAGGATACTGTTCATAAAATATTAAATATTATACCTACACCATTTAAAATTATATTAAAAGGAGTAGCTATAATACCTAATGCTATAATGGGAACTGATGAAAAAATTCAAGCAATGAGAGAAAATATTGAAGATTTAAGCCAAGAAGATTTTGAAGTTTTAGTCCAAAAACCTGAAGATGTAAATCAAATGTTTAATAAAAAAGTTAAAGACAGTTTTGACAGAGATTATCTAGATACACAATTTATGAAACAATATAAAGTAAACAATGCTTATCTAGATGTAGTTAAAGAAAGATTAGATAGAGAAAGAGGGGCAGCAATCGAATATTATAATGAACAAGCAACACTATCACTTGATAGACTTAAAGAATTAGAAGAAATTGGTATAGAAAATTTAACACCTGCACAAAAACAAGAATATTTCTTAGAAAAAACAACATATGACAGCTGTGTAAGTGAAGGTAAAAAATGTGCAAAAGAAATAACAGATTTTGAAGAAGGCGCTAAGAAAAAATCTAGTGCACATAGAAATATTTCAGGATGGCTTTTAGCAAAATTTAACCCAGATAACAGAGAGGAAAATTCTCAAATGGCTGAATTATCAAAAGCTAGAAGAGAAATGGGTGAAATAGGAAATGATTTACAAGTAAATAGTCTTTCTGTAAAAATGGAAGAATTAGCTGAAGAAAATACTAAGACGGTTCAATTTGGTAGAAATGAAAATAATATTCTAGATATTGGAAAGAACTCTAAAAAATCTCCAATAGAAATTATAAATAGAGGAGAACAAACTAAAGGTAGATTGTTATTGACTAATATAATGAGTGTTAGTGCATTAATGGGATTATACAAACAAGTGAAAAATATAGTTTCAAATAGAGAATTGGTGGCAAGACATAATCAACATTTAACAAGTGTAAATAGTAAAAATTCAAATATATCTGTTGAAGGCAAAGTTAAGATTTCAGATTCAGCAGATGCTCCAGAAGTTGAAAATGTCATATCAAAACAAACTGTAGAAGCCGGACTAAATAGAGCTGAAAGGGGAAATCTAGACGGTAATAATTGGAATTTGGGAACACCATACCATCAAGCTGATGTACAGGCACATGCAGATGCTGCGCAAGTGGCAGAAAAAGCAGATGGATTAATGAAACAAGGTAAAAATTTAGAAGCACTAAAAAGTGCAACTGGATATTATTCTCAAGTACAAAATGGAACTAGAGCAAATATATCAAATTATATGTCAGTACACCCAGAGCATGATTATACAGCATTTTCATTTGGAGATACTGCTAATATGGATAAAGTATATGAATTTTTTGCAAATGGTACAATAGGTTACCAAACTAATATAACTGGAACAATGGCAGAAATGATGGGTAAACTAAAAGAAGGACTAGACTTAAATGGAGTACTTTTTGCAACAGCAACATCTTTATATAATGCTCAAAGAGAAGGAACTAAGAACATAAGAAATAGAGTGAAAGTAGGAGTAGATGTTACAAATCAAAGAGATGATGATAGTGAAGGAGAAAATCTTGAAAGAGAGGAATATGCTGGAGATGCAGAAAATATTTCTAGAAGAGAAGGATATGGTGTTGGTACAGCAACAACTATGGCTGGAAATATGCAGGCTAGTAATTCAGCAATGCGCGTAAGTGGAGGTGTAGCTACTACTGATAGCCCAGTAATGCGCGCAAGTGGATATGCAGCTACTACTGATAGCACAACAATGCGCACAAGTAGAGATGTAACTAATGCTTGTAAAACAATGGGTGTAATGGAAAATTCCCCTATTAATGATGCAACTGAGGTAGAGGCAAATGCATATGGACCTGATTATGATGAAACAACAGACGTGCTTACAGGTGCAAGTAAATATTTTAAAAATTTGGTACATGGAGTAGGACATAAAATTGGAAGAAAAAAAGATAAAGACGATGATGAATTAATGCAAGATTAAATAAAAGTATGTAAGGAGAGATACAAATGACTTATAAAGCAAGGATAAAATTTGATAATGCAGAATGGTTAGTAATGGATAGTGTTGAATTTGAAGGAACAAAGTATTACTATATAATTGAAGATATATCTGAAAAATTGAATAATCTAGAAAAACTAGAAGATTATGAAGGAAAATTTACAATGGAATTTATTTATCAAGTTCCAGATGGAGATTATTGTAATGTAACTGATCAAAATTTAATAGATATATTGTTAGCAATGGTTGGAAAAAAATTGTTGTTGAGTAAGAAAGATTTCGAATAATAATTATATAAAGTTAAAAAATGAGAGGACGTTTAAATACAATTCCTCTCATTTTATATTTGTTATATAAATGTAATGAAAAAGTAATACTATTGTAATCTTTTTTGAAAAAATATAATGTATAATATTATTGTAATAGTATGTTGAAATTTATAGGAAATTGACTTTTTTTACATAATATGTTACAATTAATAATAGTTGATTAAAAATATGTATTAGGAAGGAAAAGGTATTAATATGACAATAACAGAAATGTATAATAATAATGCAGAAATAAAAGAATTAGACGAAAATATAGAAAATCACAATGCTGTGATAGCCTCTGAAAGAACAGTTGGAGAAGACTATTTTACCCAATTAAAAGAAATGAAGGAAAAACGTGAAAATATGTCTATTATAAGTGAAGAACAAATAGACCAAAAAGTTGCTGAATACGAGAAAAAGGTAGAAGAATTCGAAAAAAACAATAATAGAATGAAGGAATTAGCTGAGTTAATTGAGACACATAATTCAGTAATAGCAAGTGGAAGACCTGTTACAGAGGAATATTTCGAACAAATAAATGAATATAAAAAAGAATTATCAGAAATGGAAGAAGTGCCAGAGAATAAAATCATGGCATATAAAAGAGAATTAGCAGTAGCATATAAAGAAAGAATTAATACAGCACCTGAAAAAAATAGAAAATATGACGAAGTAAAAGAAAATATTGATAACAAAAGGGCAATGTTTGCATCTGGAAGAATTGTTGGAGAAAAATATGGAGAAAATTTAGAACATTCTGAAAAACAATTTTCTAATATGAAAAGAATTTCTGATGCAGATATAGAAAAATGGGAAAAACTTATTGCAGAAGTAGATAAAGAAGATAAAAAAGTAGAGCAATTAAAAGAACTTATTGATACTCAACAATCATTTATTGTTTCTGGAGCAATTAGTGGAACAAATGTTATAAAAAAACAAGACGAACTAAAAAAAGAATTAAAAGAAAAGACAAAGACAGTAAAAGATTTTGAAGAAAAAGATGAAATGAATGTTAATAGAGATGTTGACTTAAAGGAAATGACAAATAATATTAGAGAAGCTATAGAGAATGCTGAAAAAAACGAAAACTTAGAGCAAAAACAGTTACCAGCTATAATAAAAAAAGAAAATATATTATCTAGATTTGGTTCAAAGATTTCAGATGTATTTAAAAAGATTGGTAGCAAAATTACTGGATTATTTTCAAAGAGAGAAGACAACAAGATTGCAGAAAATTCTGATAATGTGGAAGGAGTAGATAAGGCAAAGGCATTTAGAAGCGTAATGAAAAACACAGCAGAAGAATCAAGAGATGATAATTTTGAAGTAACTCTTACACCTGAACGTACACAAACACAAGTACAAGATAAAGGAGAGACAAGATAATAATTTTGGACTCTATGTCAATAGTTGGGGTGGAAAACTTTGAAAGTTTTCTGCCTCAGCTTT
>USMB01000021.1 GCA_900555615.1 uncultured Clostridium sp.
TGTTGGGGAGGGTATTAAACTTTTGTTAAATAGGGTATTTAACTTTTCTTCAATAGGTATTAGTTTTCTAATATCTACTTCTTTACTATTTTCTTTATATACCATTTCAATATTTATATAACCTGTATCTTTTAATGAATTTACTAGCTTTGATACTTGTGTTACTGATATATTTAAAAGTTCGCTTATAGTTTTATTGGTACAAAAGCAATATTGTTTTTCTTGACTTAAAAATATTACAAGTGAATATATATGTTTTTCTTTATCACTTAAATTTTTGTCTGTTAATATTTCTATTGGAATCCATAATCCTTTTAAATTTAAATTTGACATTGCCATCCCCTCCTCTCTTTCAAATTCGTTCGCTTTATTTTGGCTTTATTTTCGTTTTTGATATATAAGTAATATAAGTTTATATCTTAAAATTGTAGATAAAAAATTTCCCAAAAAAAATCGCCTTGAACTTATTTCTAAATTCAAAGCAATTTTTTATTTTGAATTTTCTCGACAGTGTCGAGAAAATTTAGATTACTCTTTATCTTCAATATTTTTTCTTTGTTCTAGTTGAACTTTAGCCTTTTCTATACTATCCATAAATTTTTGTTCTAATATTTCTTTTGGTACATATTCTGTCAAATATTGTGCAACATGTATTCCACTATTATCTAATTCTAGTAATTGTGCCATCATATCACTTTTTGTCGCACATAATATGATTGCAATTGGTGATTCTTCTCCTTCTGCTTTTTCATATTTGTCTAACCATTTCAAATATAATTCAACCTGACCTTTATATTCTGGTCTAAATTTATCTAGCTTTAATTCTATAACTACTAACCTTTTCATTTTTCTATGATAGAATAATAAATCTATATAATAATCTTCTCCATCTATTGTTATTCTTTTTTGCCTAGCTAGAAAAGCAAAATCATTTCCCATTTCTAAAATAAACTTTTCTAATTCACTTATAATTGCATTTTCTAAATCTTTCTCGCTATAAGTGTCTTTTAAATTCAAAAAGTCTAATATATATGGATCTCTAAAAAATAAATTAGTTGTCATCTTGTTTTCTTCGTTTAGCAATTTCAAATCATTTACAATAGTCTGTTCTGGCATTTTAGATATTGCTGTTCTTTCAAATAATGCTGAGCCAATTCTTTCTCTTAATGTTCTAACTCCCCAAAACTCATTTTCACACATTGTTGTGTAGAAATCTCTTTTTAAACTATCTTTAACTTGTAATAGTTCAACAAAATGTGACCAACTTAATTTTCTCGACAGTGTCGAGAATTTTTAAAAATCTGGATAATATTCATAGACTTTTAGCATTCTAAATAAATTTGCACTACTATATCCTCGTCCATATTCAACTGTTAACCTTTGACTTAACTTTTTTATTACAGCCTTTCCATATTCAGCTCTTTCATGATTTAAGACATTTTCAGTTATATCTTTTCCTATATTCCAATATAATATTGTCATTTCTTCATTTACTTTTAATGCTACATTTCTTTTTGCTTTTTCTATTCTATCAACTATTTTATTATATAAATCATCTATATTTATGTTATCTATGTTCTCTAATTCGTTCATTTTTACCTTCTTTCTAATTTGGCAACGGCTGTTGCCAAATTACATTTTCTCTTTTATTAGTTCATACTATATCATAAAATTCAAAATTTTTCCATTAAATCTATAAATTTTTACACATATATTAATTCATTTAATATAATCTCCTCTGCTTGTTGCTTAATTGTATTCATAGTTCCTACCCAATAAAGCATATCGGTATTTTTCATATCTTCTGTCAAATTACTTTGTGCTTTTAATTTATTAATTATTTCATCTACTCTTTTGGTAGCAGTTTCTTGTATTTCTTCTAAATGGTTTATAAGTGTATTTTCCATAAACATTATTGTATATTCTGCTTTTTTATGTTCTTTTAAATAATTTAATCTCATTCTTCCGTATTTATTCAAATGTATTTTCTTTTGTTTTGGTAATACTAAATTTGGAATATAATAATCTCCTTGTCTTACATATTCTATTCCTGTTCTTTCATCAATAAATCTTTCTTTTAATTCTTTGTTCTCCATAATTCTTAAATCTCCTCTCAATTTTTAAATTTTAATTTTTATTATAAAATCAAAAAAAGATGAAATTGTTATTATTTTTTACAATTCATCTTTTAAATATTTGAAAATTTATGATTTTACTAAATTGTTTGTAGGAGGAAACCTTTGTTATTACTAGATTTTACATTTTCGTCATAAGAGAATATGGTTGTAATTCCACTTGCTAATATGCTATCTTTATAAGATAAATTTCATTCAAATTAATTTTGTACTCTTTGTGTTACCATTGGTGTTTTTTCAGTAATTCTATCAAAAGAATATCCTTTTTTCTTGCCATATTCTATAATATCTTTTAATGCATTTAATGTCTTTTTATTGGCTGAAAAATCGTGCATTAATACTACATTTCTTCTGCCTTTTTTCAATCCTTTTGTTACATTATTGTATACCTGTTCTTTTGTCTTGGCACCACCAGAATCACCTGATCCAACATTCCAATCATAGTATTTAAATCCTTGATTAAGAACCTCTTTCGTCAATCTCGTCATTACACCTGGATTAAATCTACTTACTGTGTTTGAACTCCCACCCGGAAACCTTGTTATTGTTGTTGTTATACCTGTAAGATTTTTTATTTTGCTTTGCAATTTTTTCACATTATCCATATATCCATCTACTGATTTATATATTTCTTTATAATTGTGTGAATATCCATGTATTCCAATAGAATGTCCTTCATTTACAATTCTTTTTATAAGATACTCTTCATTTGAATCAAAATTAATTACAAAAAATGTTGCTTTTACATTTTCTTCTTTTAATATATCTAAAATATGTGGTGTAATGCTTCTACTTGGTCCATCATCAAATGTTAGATATATTACACTTTTTCCATCATTAGTACTTGTTGAAGGTTCAACTATTTGCTGTTCTTCTTTTTTAGGTTCTGTTATTATTATACGTTCTTTGGTTGTTTCATTTCCAGATGAATCTTTTACTGTATATATAATTTTTTTAGTTATATCATTTACCGTTTCTCCTGATATTTCAACATTTTGCGTAATATCTCCATCATAATTATCTGTTGCAGTATATCCATCTTCTTGATATTTCGTATCATATGGAATTGTAACACTTTCACTACCTTTTAATGTTATTTCTGGTTTTTGAGTATCTTTTACTATTACCTTTCTTATGACTTCTCTATCTTGAAATTCATATTTTATCTCATATTCTCCTAATTTACTAGTGTCCACTTTTCCAGTTCTTTTTATCTTGTCTGTCATATTTTTGTTAAAGAATCTTGCTTCTGCTCCAGAATCATTGTATTCACTATTTACTTCTAGTTGTACTTCACTGTCTCCTATTAATTCTAATTTTAAATTTTTATCTGCTAGGTTTATTCCTTCTCCAACTAGTCCTAATATCAATATTACTATTATTAATATAAATGTTTTCTTCATTTTTTCCTCTTTTATTTTATTATTCGACTATATTCTACATCTTTTCCATAATTTTGTCACCTAGTTTAGTAATTATCCTAATAAAATTTTATATTTGACGAACACACAAAAAAACTCACTACATTTATTATTTTAAATAAACATAGTGAGATATTTATATATCTATGCACTCTTTAATTCAAGCCTTAGCTTATCAGCAATCATTGCTATAAATTCTGAATTTGTAGGCTTTCCTTTGGCTGCTGAAATTGTATAACCAAAAATGTTTTCAACAACATCTTGTTGACCTCTTCCCCAAGCAACTTCTATTGCGTGGCGGATGGCACGTTCTACACGAGATGGTGTAGTTTTGTATTTTTTGGCAATTTGTGGATATGCAAATTTGACCTATTGCAATAAATGTTTATAGCATTTGCCTCAATATGTTTATTGCATTGATTGTAGTAGCTTTTTTATCAGAAGTCAATAGCGATAAATCTATAAATTGCTACTAATTTTTATTCCATATTGTTGATTTAATGATTCAATTCTGTATCTTCCTAGTTTGCTTGCACTCTTTAATCTCTTTTTCACTACCTGTTCAAATTCTTTCTTCTCTTCAAATATCCTCATCTTGCTCCATATATTATGTGCATATCCCCATTCTGCCTCACTTAATTCTGCATTTAAATTAGGTATAAAAAATTCTTCTTTATACAAATTTTTTCTGATTATACTTTCTTCCTGATTATTCATAAAACTATTTAGTAAAATATCATATTTATCAAAACTATAACTTCCTTTTTGAAACGCTTCTTTAATTTCTTTTAACAACTTATTGCAAAATCCAATAGAAATCTTATTATCTAATATTTTTAAATACTCTTGCATTTTACTACTCTCTGTTCCACACTCCCAATATAAATGATGCCTACTTCCTATGCCTTTTGCTGTATCTAATTGTTCTATATATAAGTCCATAGTATTTAAAATATCTTCCTCTTTTAATTTATGATGTAAATCAACTTTTTCAGCATATCCATACAAATAACTTAATTTCTTAAACCATTCATAAATATTTAAACTTTCATCAACTTTATTCATATATTTCTCATTAAAACTCTCTACTCTTAAACATAATTGTTCTTCTGATAAGTAAAATGGGTCTATTTTTTCTATGTCTTCTATTTGAGGATTATTTATTTCATCATATATAGATTCAATTATTTTTGCGTTTTCTTCTATATTTATATCATCATATATCTTAATTAAAGAATTTACTATTCTATGTTTATAATATGGACTAGCATTATTATAATATTTTTTCATAATGTACTGTGCACATTTATCTTCTAATGCACTAAGTATACTACTATTTTCTTTTTCTTCTTTCAAATTATATTCTTTACTAATTTTTTCAATAACGGTACATATTTCCATTTGAGTAAGTTCATCTTTCTGATTTTCATCCAGCTTATCAAAATTTACATATTGTAGATTTTGTTTTATAAAGTCAATGCATTTCTTTAATGTTCTTAAATTTGTAGTATTACTTTTCTTAAAGTACTGTTCAACAACACTAAATAATTCTTTTTTATCACCTAAATATTTTTTTATTATAGATTTTTCGGCTTTTTCTGAATATTCATCTATATTATATACTTTCTCAATTACTTTTTCTTTAAAGCTATCAAATGTATCTTTATCCATTGGTAGCATTTTTAAACTATTAGCTATTAAAATAACTTCAACATTGTCTATATTAGATAAACTTTCAAACAATCCCATTAACTCATTGATATCCAAATTATTGCTTTTTCTTTCCAAGTCATCAATTATAATTAAGATTTTTTTGTTTTCCTTCTCCATAAAACTACTTGTACTTTTTATTTCAGGAAATGGTATTGAAATTGAAAATATTCCTAATTCTTTTCCACCAAGCCAATCATCATATCTTTTTTTAAACCAACCTTTAAAATTATGTAATTCCTTGTATATATATAAATTTATTTCTGAAATAGAATTAACACCAAATATAGAAGCATATATTACCTTGTCATATTTTGTTATACCCTCTTTGTATTTATTCTTTATTAAATATGTCTTTCCAATTCCCCAATCTCCATCTATTAAAATTGTTTTATAAACATTAGAAAATTCATTATCCAATCTTTTATCTAGTTCATCTATTTTCATTTTTATTCCAACTTTCTTTTTATTTTACTACATAATATAACACATTTTTCTGTCTTTTTCCAGTTCCAAAACTCTAAAATAGCGTTCCTAAATTTTTATTTTTTAAGTTTTGACAATTTATACATCTAAACAAAAAAATTCTTTAAATTGCCATTTTTTTAATAATAAAAAGTGAAATCAATGCAACTTCTATAATATATTTATATAGAAAATGTATCAATTTCTCTTTTAAAATTTTTTCTATTTTTTCTTATGTTTTCTTTCTTGAATTTTGTCATTATAATATTCCCATAAACACATATCTAAAATTTTCATTTTAGGACATTTCATTTTATGATATTCTCTTTCATCTTTAAATAATTCACAATAACTATTTCTTAATTCCTCAAAATCTTCAGTTTTTTCTTCATACATTTTAATCAATTCGTCATAAGACGCTTCATTGAATTTAGATATTTTGTTCATTGCTTTTAAACTAGCTACAACATTTCCATCATAAGCAGGTACAATACCTGTAGTTCCAAGTAATATTTTTGTAACTAAAGTATCAGTAAAATTAAATTTTTTTAATTCATATTTTATATCACCCTTTATTGAATCATCAGTAATTTTATATACATCTACATTTATATAGCATTTTTCCAACTCATCTTTTAAATCTTTTATTTTGTCCCAATCAATAAATTTTTCTTCCATTAAATCATTCTTATTCTTTTTTATAAATTCACAAATAATTTCTACTGGTTTTCTATGTATTCTATAATTATTTTGCAATAATGATGTAGACCCCCTATACATTCCCCAACTTGCCAAATAAAAAGCTAAATGTAATGTCAAATTTTCAACATCTTTAGATTCATTATTCATAAATTTATTATAACAAATATCCCAAGATTCATATCTTGAAAAATAATACTTCCCATTTTGCTTTGCAACTTCAATTCTTTGTTTTTCTGTTTCTAAAAACTTTTCACCACATTTTATTATATCCTCTACTTTAACTTCATCTTTATCCATTTCAATCAGCTCCTATCTAATATCATCATACCATACAAAACAAATTTCCTCAATATTTCAATAAAATTCTAATTTTAAACCTCAAAAAAACGTTGATATTATTGCATTTTCAACAAATAAATATTAGCAATTATTAGATATCATTTATTTTTATAGTACACTTTGTAAACTTTTTATCTAACAAAGCTATATACCTATCTAATAATGTCATATAATAAAAAAAGAAGAATATTATCATTTGTATAATATCTTCTCTTTTTATTCAAAACTATATATTATTTTTTTTATAATATTCATCTAATACTTCTTTAACAGATTTTGCAACTGCTGTCGATAATGGTGGTGGAACAGCATTCCCTACTTCCTCACATCTTTTAGTATGACTTCCAAAAAATTTATAATTTACTGGGAACCCCGTTATGCAAGCAGCTTCTCTAACTGTAATACTTCTGTTTTCAGTTGGATGTACTGGAAAATTACTATGTCCTGGCACTAATGTTGGACTTGGTAAATTTCCAGCTAATCTCATTGTATTACCTCTTGAATAAAATTTACTGATTTTTAATTCATCTGGTAAACTATCTATATGATTAGCTATACTATCGCCCTCTGGAATATATTTAAATCGCTCTACTGTCTTTGGACTATGTTGCATAGGAATATTATCAATGTCGTTTTCGTTACTGTAATCTATTAAATTCAACGCGTCATTAACAGTTCTAATTTCTTTATAATCATTTGTATTAACATATAGGTAAGGATACTTGCTTACAAAATATTCATTACCATATGTTGCTTTTGGAAATTTAAATTCTATTCCAATGTCATTTCTTACAGCAACAATGATAACTCTTTCTCTTTTTGTAGATGCTCCATAGCAAGCCGAATTTAATACTTGTCTATATACTTTATAACCTAATTTTTCATATTGAGCATATAAATCATCCATTACAGAAATTAATAAATGATTTTTTTTCAAATATGATAACATTTTTTCTTTATTCTTTCTAAGCACTTTTCCTTGTTCCTCAAATTCTTTAGTTACACTATTATCTTTTCTATATTTAGCTTTCATTCCCTTAAAATTTTCTAATTCTTGCCATATTTTATCTATTTCTTCTGCTACTTCTTTAGGAGCATCTTGTGATAAAACCTCTGCATTTTGAATTCCAGGAACATTTTCTATAACACTTATCTTTGGTCTAGTCTCCTTTACGATTTCCAATTGTTTTCTATAAAAATAATTTCTTTCATCATTAGGTGACCTCTCTCCAGCTAAACTAAAACCTTTACAAACAATTCCACCAAACAAAACATCTAATTCTTCAGGCTTCATATTTGTTTTTTCTAAAATATTTTTAGGATTTATTTCAACAATATTGGTATTATCTACAAATGCCGTTTTTGCTATTTCTGGATTATTATAAACTAATGTTTCTAAACATTCATCACTAAAATCGTTTACATATTTTGATACAAATCCATTGTTTTTAAAACCTAAATGAGAGCCTCCTGCCCCTACGAAAGTTTCATATATTGTATACATTAAATTTCTCCTCTCTTTATTAGCATTGTATATTTATCTATATATTCATATGCAACACTATTTTCTTTAATTTTTCTTTTAAATGCTTCATCATTCAAATCCATAGGATAATAATTTATTGTTTTATAATTACTCCTTGGTTCAAAATTAATACACCCATAATCATCACGCATTATATTCATCCAACTTGATACATATCTTGCGTTTGATTGAGTCAAATATAAAACATCTCTATTTCTAAATCTTTCTTTTATTTGTTGAGCTATTTCTTGATTTGTAGCGTTTATACTTGCGTCATCATTGAATACTTTGTATATTTGCTCAAAATATACACTAATATATGATTTATACATATCTAAAGCAAAATCTTCATAATTTTTTATTGCCATATTTTTTCCTGCTTCTGTAAGCAAATTTTTATTATTAATTAACCCTAAATTAGAAACACTAATAAAAGCATTTCTCCAATTCCCATTATTAATAGTTCCTATTTTTTTTAAATATTTATCGTCAAGTTCTTTTCTATTGCATTCTGTAATCCCTTTTTGCTCTAAATATAATAAATATTTCAATAATATATATAATTCAAAAATTCTATTATCACGAAAATAATATTGTGAAACCGTAACCAAATTACTTTCATATGCTTCTTCTAATTCATTTAATTCTTTATTTGTAATTTGACGAACAGCATTATTATTTTCATTTATTTCAAGTATAATTAGACTTTCAGGATATTTAAACTTTGCAATATTAAATAAATTATTTCTAATAACTGAATCTGGAAATATATATACTGTATTAAAATTAGACATATATTCCAATGACTTATGTGATATATTTTTTTCTGCAAAATATTCATATTGAAATACCTGTCCAATTCCTCGGACATAATCTGTTACTCCAATCTGTCCACCTTTGCACTCCATAATAGCTCTTATTTTATCATTATCTATAATTGTAAAATCCGCCCATATTCCATTTATATATTCATCTTCGTGTACAAATTGATAATCATTGCCTAATTGCAAGATATTCTTTATTCCATCCCTTACTACATCATTATTTATTATCCTCATATGTACTTCTGATTCTATATCTAAAACTCCCATAATTCCTCCAAAATCTAATCAAAAAAATTCTATTTTAATATATCATAATTCTAATTTTTTAACAATAAAATTATGGAAGTTTATTTTAAAATTTTTTCTAACAATATATACTTATTTTTTCATATAATTAAATTATAATTTAATTTCATTCTTATTTATATTAATAACATCAAGTTCATTTAGACATATTGAAATCTCATTTTCATCTGAAATAATTAATCTCAATCTATTCAATAAAAATCTAGCATTCTTTATTTTGAAATGATTTTCTATTTCTCTGCTTCAATTTTATCCATATATCTTTCCCAATATATTTTCTTAATAATACATTTTCTAAATCTTTTATTTTCTCCATCTGTTACTCCTTTGTGTACTAATACGAATTGTTAATTCATCTAATTGTATTATAACTACATTTTTATTTATATCAATCAACTTGATTTCTGTTATATTTATATTTAATTTGTTAACCTTTCGAGTATCTCTAATAAATATTATTCCAATTTTTTTATCATACCAAATATTAACTCTATATACTTCAAATGTTACTTGACAAGCTCCACTAATTTTAATTATGCAATTTTTATTTTTAAAATAATATAAGTGATTATTTAGTTGTTGTTCTTGTACCTTCATCTGTTACACCTCCAATGAAATTTCAAAATCATCATTATATATTAATGAGATTTTTATATTATCTTGAATTTTTAACTTTCTAACATCAAATAAACTTATAACAATATCATTGTCATTATTAGCAAATATCAATCTATCTTTATTTATTATAATTCTTGCCTTATTTATAATTACTCTTGTATTTATAATACCTTTGAAATATATAAATACATTTGATTTACTATATTCTTTTAATATTATTTTCTTCATTTTTTCATAATTTAAAATATTAATCATTATTTTTTGCCTCACTTTCCAGAAATTTATTAAACCTATAAAATGTACTTTTCGATGTTTCGCTTATCCTCATTGCATCAACCGTTTTCTCTATTTCTCCACGTTTCCATTTTTTCCAAACCTCAATAAAATCCTCTGTAATTTCGACTTTTGGTCTGCCTAATTTTTTACCTTTTTTTCTAGCTTGTTCAAGTCCTTGTTTAGTTCTTTCTACTATTTGAATTCTGTCACTTTCAGCTTTCCAAGCAAAAATCTCAAAAATTATACCATTAATTAAATTAGTGATAGGTTTCATTTTTTCATCTGAATAATCCAAGTTAAGTGATGGCATATCCAAAACTTGTACTGAAATTTCATTATTTTTAAAATATTCCCATTGTTCCTTTAATTCTTTTGCATTTCTGCCTAATCTATCTAATGATGATATAACAAGTATATCTCCTTTTTCTAATGCTCTTTTCATATAGTTGAATCCTAAACGCTCAAAATTTGTTCCTGTTGCTTTATCTTCGTATATGTCTTTATCCAAAATCCCTAATTTTTTAAAATTTTCATATTGCCTATCTAAATTTTGTTTTCCTGTTGATACTCTCATATATCCTACTTTTTTCATTTTTAAAATTCCTCTCTTTCCATAGTTCTAAAATCGATGGTTTTATAGAACTACTATTTTTTATTATTTTATGGTTTCAAAAACGTTATTTTTTAATTGTTGGAACGTTCTATATTTTTATAACGTTTTTGAAACTATTTTTTATTTCTAATAATCTTTTCTAACAATAATAAATTTTAAGATATTGTCATCAATTCTATAATTTCTTTCAATTTCTGAAATTTCGTTACTTTCTGCAATGAAGTTAATTAAAACGTAATAAGCATTTTTATTTTTTCTAATTTCATATGCTAATCTTTTTTTTCCTAATTCTTCAATATCTTTAATTTCACAATCCTTAAAATAAGTTTTTGCTTTCTCTAAAGTTTTTTTATATTCTTCATCATTTAATTTTTCATCTAATAATATTACTGTTTCATATAAATTTTTATTTTCCATTTCTTAATCCTCCAATATTTTAATTTTTACAGTTGGCTAAATTTTGGAAAATTCCTTTATTATATATAAAGCTTTTTACCAAAATAAAGCCATTTTTTTATTATTTTATACAACTAACAAATTGATTTCCTGCTACAATTATATGGTCAAGTAGTTGTATATCCATTAATTTACACGCGTTTTTTAATTTATTAGTAAGTCCTATATCATTTTTACTAGCAATAGGGCTTTCTGTTGGGTGGTTATGTACTAATATAATTTTGCTACTATTACATAGTAACGCCATTTTAAATATTGATTTTAAATCTAAATAACAATAATTAATTCCACCTTTTGCAACTTCTGAAAATCCTACTATTTGATTTTTTAGATTTAAGCATATCAAAATTGTTATTTCTTCAGTTGCTTTTTCTAATTCTTCTATTTCATTTACTATTTTTACAATATCTGTTGCTGATGATATTGTTCTGGTATTGTATTTGTAATTTTCTTCTTTAATAGCTTGAATTTTAATTTTTGAAAATGTCATTTTTTAAATCCTCCAATTTTAAAATTTTGAATTTTTAGATTTTTAATTTTTATTTTTAATTTTTTTAGTGCTAGAGAAGGAAAATCCTTCTCTAAATCTTTTTAATATGTTCTAATCAATCCTCCAGATTTTACTTTATACACAATCGAACCAAATTCAGAAAACATCTCATCATTCAAATTTACTACATAACTAAACGCATAATTTTCTTTTAAATCTTGTTTGTCTTGTTCGTATTCTTCATCATAACTACTTACATATAATAAATTAAGTAGTTCTCCAAATTCTGTAAATATATGTATTGCGTGATAAACTATTGCATTATGTTCTTTTTCAAACTCTTCAATAATTTTTACATATTTATCCGCTCCATTTGATTGCGTGCAATAATATAAAATACCACCCATTTTTGTTTGTTCTGAATAATAAATCAAATCGTTTTTCTTGAAATCATCAACAACATTTTTTAGTAGTCCTTTTTCTTTTAATATTTCTAATCGTTTCAATGCCTCTTGTTTCTGCATTGTTCTTAAATCTGTTTTAATTTTTTTCATAATAAAAACACCTTTCCAATAAAATTTTTCTAAATCTCTTGAAAAAGTGTTATATTTCTTTTATAATATAATGTATAACACTTTCAAGAGTTCATCTTTTGAATTGTGTTGAGGATTGCTTGTATTAGTTGTTTAAAAGTTTGCCGACTTGTCAACTAATGCAAGTGTCTTTTTTTACTTCTTTTTCTTGATTACAATTTCATTTTCTTTATATATGATGTCAACTTCCGTATCTTTATCCATTTTTGCTATATTTTCAACACCACTTTTTTTCAATGCGACTTTGTAACCTTTTATTTTGCCTTTATTTTTAGTGTCGTTATAATCAAGAACAGGTGTAAGTTTTCCCATATAGCACCTCTCTTTCTTCCTTGTATTTCAACACATATATATTATACTACAAAACGTAGACTACGTCAATAGTTTTTTGCATATTTTTCAATATTTTGGAACACTTTTTTATTTTTAATTTGTATATTTAAATTATTCAAAAATTCTATAAAACTATATGATAACCATTAGCAAATATTAAAACAAATACATATATAATAACGCAGTAAAAACATATATTTAATAACAATGATATAATTTTCAAAATAATCACGCATAATATTCAGTTACTTTTTAGTATGTAATAATATAAATCTATTTAATAAAATATATAAACCCTATCATAAAAATTGATAATAGGATTTTATATTACATTTTAAGAAATTAAAAAGAGGGATAGGGGCAGTGTTGACCATATTAGATGCTAAGAAAAATTTATATATAGACGTTGCACTACAATTTCGATTCAGTAAATTAGTTTTCTAATTGTGTGGTATCACACTTAATATATCAATATTTTTGTGGTGTGGTAGTTGGTGTTGTGATATTTGTATATAGTTTTATTTAAAATTATATGTGAAATAGATGTAAATCTGTTTTTTGTTGGTGGCATATTTATATAAAGAAAGAAAAATAAATTGAAATTATAGAAATTTCCCCCATATAAAATTTATGAAGTGCAAGATATTTCTTACACTTCTTTTTTATCTTCATATAAAAATTCAGCTTGTTTAATCGGCAAATTGCTATACAAATAAACCGTACAATCATTTCTTAATAATCTTGCTCTACCCACTGCCTGTTCTAATTCTGTATTTATAAGCCATAATTGTATATCTCTTAATAATTTATTATCATAAGTATTAAACCAGAATTTACAGTTATTATATTCAATTTCTTGGTATCTCATTTGTTCATTACTATAATCGTTTGCATATTTGTCTATTGCATAAGCATATAACTTATATACTGCTTCGTTATAGTGTGGCGTTCCTATAATCAGTAAGTCTTTTCCCTCCAAATGATTTTTTCCCTCTGTATTACCAAAGTTCAATGCTTCCTCTGTACTATTAAATTGTTTAAAAGAAATTACTTCTTTATTTTTGATTTTAGGATATTTCTTTCTTATGCTTTTAAATTTATCTTCGTGAATCTTTAAGTCATACCTACTACAACTTGTACTTGGAAACTGCTTAATTTTCCCTAAAAGTCTTACATTCCCAACATCTAAAACATTTACATCAAAATTCCAAAATAACATTTTATAAAATTTTTCTTCAACAGTAGCAGAAAATAGAACTATATCATAATTTGGAAAAGGTTTGACCTCTAAAAAATATATCTCATCTGATGAATTTGGCAAAACCGTTTCTTTTGCATTATCTTTTACATTTTTAAAATTTTCCATAACTTCTTTTTTAGGATTATATTTCCATAATGCTTTCGCATTGAAAACACACATTAAATCAAAATCATATACATCATCTTCTATTTCTTTTATAATCTTTGATTCTGTTACTACATTCTCTATTAATTGTGTAGTTTTTTCATAGTCTGCATCAGTAATCTGCATTATTCTATTTTGAAATTTTGAATATAATTCATAATCTTTACAATTAAAAGATAACAAATCCTTCATAGATATTTTAGTGATTTTTAATGTACTTTTTATAATATCCTCATCAATTATAATTTTATGTGTATCTAAAAATTTTTTACTAAAATAATATAATCTGTCGTGAGTTGTAATTACATTACCCTCAAATTTATTGATTAATTTATTTTGTTCCAAATAATAATTTATATTATCTAAATCAACTTTTTCTTTTGATGTTATTTTTTCTTTTTCCTCTATTTCTTTTTTCTTTTTATACAAATACTTTTTTACTGCTGAATGTAATCCCATTTTATAATAATTTTCCACTTTTTCCTGTATTTCTGCAACTTTAAAAGTAGGTAATGCTGGAGTCTTCATAAAATTATAAGTTCCATATTTTTTTACTGCATCTTCGTATATCTGGTCTTTCAAATTGTTAGTAGGTACTACAACTACTTTACTACATTTTTCTTCTGATAGAGCATACTCAATATATGCTCTACTCTTTCCTAATCCAGGTGGTGCTTTTATTATTGTTAATTTATTTCTATTCATCTTTAAATACTCCTTTTACTATTTCATTTAATCTTTCTTGTCCTTGCTCTAAAGATAGCAATTCTAATTTATCTATTACTACGACTGTATTTCTTTTTGTTTTCACAGTTTGTATAATATTATTGCCGTGTTTACACTCTGAAGAATATGGACAAAAATTTACACATTTCATTGCATACAATTCTTGTTTATTAACAATATCGCTATGCACTTGCCAATTAGTATTCCTTCCTATATTGTGTTTTGATTTTTCTAAACTTTCTTTAAATAAGGTTAGTCCATTTTCAATATTTATTAAATTTGTACAAACTCCAAAAAGCTGTAAAAAGCTCAAATACTCATCTTCAAATAATTCTTTACATAGTTTACATTTTTCAGCTATTTCGTTTTTTTTTATTCCTCGTTCCCTATTTCTTTTAAAAGTGTTTTCATATTTTGATTTAGCAATATATTTCCCTTTTTCATTTTTTACATTGATTTTGTCTTGTTTTACAATTATATTAGCTTTTGTATTACTCCAATTAGTTCGTAAAACATACCATTGATTAAATGTTTTGTTTAATTTTCTAACTAATATATATATACTTTCTTCATCTTGCAAAACATTTTCATCTAACAATTCCCTATATGTATTAGAATAAAAATCCATTGTATATCCCCATTGTATTCTACTATTTTCTAATCCTATTTTTCTTTTATCAATTTTCAAAAATTTTGAATTTGGAATAGTAATTAATTTAACATCTAACAGCCCATTTTTTAAACATATTTTTGTGTTTTTACTTATTTCTCTCATTTTTTCTAGTCTATGTTTAGAGTTAGTATCATCAATATATTGATGTACAGCACTAATCAATTTCATAAAATCAAGTCTAGCCAAATATCCCCACGGATTTTCATAAACAATTCCCTTTCCACCGAAAAATATTCGTGATGCATCTTTGCACGCAGGGTCAGCTTCTGGAAAAATTGTCATCAATAATTTTCCTACACTTTCAGCAATAGTAGTATGCGTACACGCAAAATCTGCAATCCACACAGCCCTAAATTTGTTTATTTCTTCATCTTTACAGGAAAATGTCTTATAAACGAAATTAGGCTCTATATTGTAATTAGTAGCTCTTTGCATAAACTCATCAAAGTTAATTTCATCATCAAAATCAAGTGCCCAAATTTCTTGCCAACAAAAATTATTTTTTATTCTTCTAATCCAATTCGAACCATCTAAATTAGAAAAAATACCACAACAAAATGGATAACCTTTATTTCCTACTTTATCTTTGAATTCTGTATAACTATATATTTCATTTCTTTGTACTATACCATTGTTTATTTTCTTAATTTCATTAGCATCTGGCTTTTTAGTATATCCATTCTCTCCTAAACAAATATATACATTAAAATCATTTATTTTTTCTATTGCGTATCTATCATACCAATTTAGTGCTTTTTCTAAAGCTTCTTCTATAGGCATATATTTTAAACGTTCTTGTTCAGCAAATATTCTAAAATCTTTTATTGTATCACAGCCACTTGCACCAAAATTTCTTGGTTCTATTATTATTTTGTTATCAACTAAATCTTTTTGCAAAATTTCATTACTCAAAACATTAAATGTTTTTGCTTTTTTTATTTTCATATCTAATTCCTCCTAAAATTTTTTCAAAAGAGAAAATAATACATTTTCTATATTAATATATTATAAGTATTGCATCACTTTCTCTTTATATTATCTACTCTATATTAGCTAAAACTAAGCAGTTTTCACAGTTATTATTCATCATTTTATCAGCATCTAAAACTTCTTTTGCCTTACTCTTAGTAATATATAATTCCTCCTTGAAATCATTATAAATTGGAAAGTTATCTGTATATGTTGTAATTTTTAAATAAAAGTTTTTGTTATCTAATAAAAGATAACCTATTCCATCTTTATATTCTAAAAATCCAAATAAAAATAGATTATAATAAAACCTTTTTAAATCTTCTTTTTTTATTACATCTTCAATTTTTTTAAATTTTTCTGGTACTTCTATTTTTCTCTCTTTTGCTCTTTCTATTTGTTTCATTTTATAACTTAACATTTTTTTACATTTTTTGGTTCTTTCGATTTCTTCTTCTATTGAATCAACATTCAATACTTTATCTTTTTTTGCTTCTTCTATAATTTCTTCTATTAAATCTTTTTCTATATCTTTCATAAAAAAACTCCCTACATTAATTTTCTTAATTTATTATTAACTTTATCTTGTACTGCTAAAACAATAAAACATTCGTCTTTATTATGCAGTTCAACTATACCTTCAAATTCATCATTATATATATTATAAAAATGTAACAATGCAATTTTTATTTCTGTAATAACAATATCAAAGATAGCTTCAAAGTTTTTCATAAAAAAATCATTCATCTCTTCTTCAAACATTTTATGTTGTAATGAAAAATTATATAGCAAAAGCACTACCATCTCAAAAATATGTAAATTAAAAGATATTGTATTCACTTGTACTTCAACAATATCATCTTCATAAACATTATTTAAACGTAGTGCTTTTCTTATTATATTTTTTAAAAACATAACAAAAAAATCACTCCTTTCAATAATTTCTGCAACATCAATAAAATATCCAAAAACTCTTGAAAAAAGTAATTTAACTATGCTATAATCTTATTGCTTAGGTAAGAATAAGATAGTTAGACTTTTAGAAAGCTAGATATTTTATTTTTATTGCCGTCAGCCAATCTTGTGCTGACGGCTTTTATTATAGTCTCAAAATTATTACTTTGTCAATACTTTTTCTAAAAGAAAAATAGTTAAATCCTTAGAGTGACAAGTATTTGTCGATTTATGTTATCGCCATAATTTCATATTTTTTCTCTTTTCATTGATACATCTAATTCTACATAAGTTTACGATTTTCGACAACTATTTGTCATTATATAAACTAGTTGAAAAAATTTTTTTATCTATTTTTGTATTTTTTATTTTTTATTTTTTAAATTCATTAATGGAGAATATCTCTGATATTGATTTCTTAAATCTTCATTTTTTAAATCTAAATAACACTCTTCTGTTACTTTTACAGATGAATGACCTAGAATTTGCGACAATGTATAAATATCTCCACCATTCATCAAAAATCGTTTAGCAAAATTATTTCTTAAAATATGAGGGTGTATTTCCTTTTTCCCAATCCTCTCCCCATAAACAGTAAAATTACTTTCAAAGCTTCTAACCTGTAATTGACTTCCCTTAGTCGTACAAAAACAAAATTCACTATCCTTATACCTATCACGATATTGTAGCCATCTTCTTAATTCAGTTGCCATTTGAACAGAAAAAAATACATATCTATCTTTTTTTCCTTTTGTAATATCGGCAGATAAAAATATTGTTCTTTCTGTAAAATTTATATCAGTTTCATCTCTTATACTCAAACATTCCCCTACACGCATTCCCGTATCAAAAATTAACTGTGTTATAACATAATCTCTATATTCGTGAAATTTGGATAAATCAAAGCAATTTAACAATCTATTAAACATATCATCTTCTAAATAATCTTTAACCTTACGAGGTGTCTTCATTGTTTTTATTTTTCTAACTGGATTAGTTTTTATTAGTCTATTATCATACATATAATTAAAATAAACCCTCATATTTCTGATGTAATTATTAACTGTTATTAAACTTACTTTTTTACCGAAATCGCCCCTATTTTGTGGATTATTTATTTTTATTGATTCTTTATTATATACAACAGTATATTTTCCTCTTTCTTTAAGATTGGCAATATAATCCTTTAAATGTTTTTCTTCAACCTGATTTGAATTCTTAATCTTAAATTTATCTTTTAAATAAATAACTAATAATCTTAAAGATTGCTCATAACTTCCATAAGTTTTCTTGGATAAGCCTTTATAATCACAATAATTAATAAAATCATCAATTTCCAAATCAATTTTTTCCATACAAAAAAATCCTCCCTACATTTATTATTTTTAATAAACATAAAGAGGAAAAATCTTTTTATATTTCTAACCAATAAATCTATCTAGTTTATTGCATTACTCAAAAAAAGTTCATTGCAATGCACACGGATTTTTCACTTAATCTATCACACTTTTCATAGAGTTCGTTGCAATGAGTGAGAATTTTAAAATTTATATATCCTTACTCCTGCAATGTTTTTGTCATTTTCTATGCGCTCTTCAATTCAAGCCTTAATTTATCAGCAATCATCGCTATAAATTCGCTGTTAGTTGGCTTTCCTTTAGCTGCTGAAATTGTATAACCAAATATATTTTCAACTACATCTTGTTGTCCTCTTCCCCAAGCAACTTCAATTGCATGACGAATTGCTCTTTCTACACGGCTTGGTGTTGTATCAAATTTATCAGCAATTTTAGGATATAAACTTTTAGTAATTTGGTTAATCACATCAATATCATTAACAACCATTATAATAGCTTCGCGAAGATATTGATATCCTTTTATATGTGCTGGTACTCCAACTTCATGAATAATATTTGTAACTAAAGCTTCCAAATTTCCTTCATTCTTCTCTTGTCCGCTTGATATCTCTATATATTGTTGTCTTGCCATTGAATTTTCTCTTGAAATAAAATTATTGCTTGGAATTGGTTTATAATTTTTAAACTCTCTAATTCTTGAAATCAATAAGTCTATATCAAATGGTTTTACAACATAATATTCTGCTCCTAATTCAACTGCTCTTCTTGTAATTTTGTCTTGTCCTACTGCTGATAACATTATGCAGATCGGCTTTTTACTCAATTTTATCATATTTAATTTTTCTAAAACTCCTATTCCATCTAGATGTGGCATTATTACATCAAGTAGTACTACGTCTGGCATTAAATTAGGTATCATATCTAAGGCTTCATTACCATCATTTGCCCTTCCTACTACAACCATATCATCTTGGTTCTTTAGATATGTAGCTAATGTCATGCTAAATTCTTGATTGTCATCTGCAATTAAAACTGTGATTTTTTCTCTCATGCTTTTTTCCTCCTAATTTTTTCTACTGTAAATTTTTTACAATTTTGATTATAATACATCAGAAAGGAATTTGCAATAGTTTTTTTGGAAACTTTTTCCATGTTAGTTACTTTTTTCTACAAATTTCGATATATATTTCATTTCCATAATCTTATAATTCTTTATATTGAGTGCTTTTGCTTCGATATCTCTTAAAAAAGTATTTTTTATATTCTCCTCCATTTCAAGATTTGCCATTATATTTTCACCATACTCTAACTTTACGATATTTATTTCTTTATTTTTACAATAATATTTGAAAATCTCTAAATTAGAATACTCTAATTCTACTTTTATTTCTATCCCTTTTACTTTTTGAACTTTTACACTTTTAGCTATTGCCATTTGAGTAGCATCAGAATATGCCCTCACTAAACCTCCTGTTCCAAGTAAAATTCCACCAAAGTATCTAGTCACAACAACTACTAAATTGCATAAATTATTTTTTTGCAAGATATTTAACATTGGACTACCTGCAGTTCCAGAAGGTTCTCCATCATCGCTAGCTTTTTCAACAACTTTTCCATTTTCTATAACTCTATAAGCTATACAATTATGTTTGGCATCATAGTATTTTTTCTTTGTGCTCTTTATCTTTTCTTCTGCTTCTTCAACATTTTCTACATGATAAATATTTGCAATAAATCTTGATTTTTTCTCAACAATCTCTGCTATTTCATCATTTAATATAGTTGTAAATTCTTCCATAATTCTCCTTTTAATCTCCTGAGATACTTGCTCCTGCAGTATATCCAGTAGAATATGCTATTTGTAAATTAAATCCCCCTGTATATGCATCTACATCTATTATTTCTCCTGCAAAATATAATCCTTTTATTATTTTAGATTCCATCGTTTTAGGATTAATTTCTTTTGTATTAATTCCACCACATGTAATTATTGCTTCTTCTACTGGTCTAAATTGTTTTATTGTAATAGTGAAATTTTTTAATAATTGGATTAATGTTTTTCTCTCTTCTTTTGTCACTTCATTTACTCTCTTATTCTCATCTATTCCAGACAATTCTATAATTAGAGGAATCATTTTTTGTGGTAATAATTTATCTAGGCTATGCTTAAATTGTTTGTTCTTAAATTCCTTAAAATCTCTTAAAATTCTATCATCTAATTGTTCTTCTGTAAGTGCTGGTTTTAAATCTATAATAATTTTGATATATTTATTTTTCATTAAATATTCAATATCTTTGTATTTTGCTAAATGAGCTGAACTACTTAGTATAATTGGTCCTGATATTCCAAAATGTGTAAACACCATTTCTCCAAAGTCATTATAAATTTCCTTTTTTCTATCTGTATCTACGATTTTTATTTCGATATTCCTAAGACTTAGTCCTTGCAACATTTTACATTCATCTTTTTCATATACTTCTAATGGCACTAATGATGGTTTTATTGGAACTATTGTATGTCCTAAATCTTTAGCCATCATGTATCCATCTCCTGTTGAACCTGTTAATGGATAACTTTTTCCACCTGTTGCCAATATTATTTTTTCTGTTTGAATTATCTCTTTGTTAGTTCTTACTCCTAATATTTCATTGTTTTTTATTAATATTTTTTCAACTCTTGTATTTAATAGACATTTTATATTTAATTCGCTAATTCTTCTTTTAAAGCATTCTAATACATCAATTGACCTATCTGTAACAGGAAATATTCTGTTTCCTCTTTCTTCTTTTACTTCAAGTCCTTCACTTTTTAAGAACTCTATAATATCTTTATTTGTATAATTTTGAAAAGCACTGTACAAAAATTTTCCGTTTCCTGGTGTATTTTTTATAAATTCACTCATATATAATGAACTTGTAATATTACATCTACCTTTTCCTGTTATTAATAATTTTTTTCCAAATGATGGCATTTTTTCTATTATTGTTACATCATTTCCATTCTCTGCTGAAGTTATTGCAGCCATCATTCCAGCAGGACCTCCCCCTATTACTATTACTTTTGGCATAATGCCACCTCTCTTTCCTATTACTATATATTAACAGATTTTTGTTCATTTTGCAACGAAAATCTTTAATATGCATAATAAAAAAACGAGACTTTTAAAAATCTCGTTTTTTGGTTGGGCTGGCTAGATTCGAACTAGCGCATGTTAGAGTCAAAGTCTAATGCCTTACCGCTTGGCTACAGCCCAATATTAAATTGTTATGGGGTGGAAGATGGGACTCGAACCCACGGTCTCCAGTGCCACAAACTGGCGCGTTAACCAACTACGCTACATCCACCATCTTGTAGCTCATTTGTGAGCACATTAAATATTTTAATATGATTTCTTGAATTTGTCAAGTTTTTTTAAGGAATTTGTCGTAAATTTTTAAATATTTTTTAAAAGTGAGCTAGCTCAACTAACTCACTCTTGAAAATTTATTCATTTTCCCCTCTACCTTCTGGTAAAGCATTTGGTAACTCAATTCTAATTCTAATTTTAAATACATAAGATACTGCTTTGGCAAGTTTACTATTTTTAAATCTTTGCCATAATGATGGTTTCTTTTGTACAGTAACTGATTCTTGATATTCCTGAATTTGTTGCTCTTCTGAACTTTCTTCAGTTGCATCTACAGCTGCCACAATTTGAGATTTAACTTTCTCTTTTTCAAGTTCTACTTCTTCTTTAATTTCTTGAACATTTTCTTTTGCCTTTTTTTCTACCTTCTTAGCTTTCTTAACCTCTGGCTCAACTGTCTTAACTTCCTCTACAATTTTTTCTGCCACTGGTTCTTCAACTTCTTCAGTTGCTTCTTCAAATACAACATCAGCAGGCTTTGGTATTCCCTTTAAAGCTTCTGCAATTTCTATTCCTATATAGCTCAATGCTTTTGATCTATCTTCTGTTCTTTCCATATCTATTTCAATATGCAAATTTGTTTCTAGGTTATTTACTCTTGCATTCAATAATTTTAAGGCATCTTGATAATTTTGGCTTTTTCTAGATCTATCTTTTCCAACTAAATTCAATGTTTCTATTACATCTTCAGAAAAGTCTCCTTGTGCATTTTGAACCTTTTCTTTCCAACCTTTTTCTCTTGATTCAACTGCTTCAATAAGTTCTTTTAATTTTCCTGCCAAAGTAATGTTTTCTTCTCTTTGTCTTATTAATTCTTCAACTTTTTTAGTATTTTCTTCAAATTGAGTTGTTGCATATTCAACTAATCCGTATGAAGCTTTATATACACTTACTGGGAAGTTCTTTTTCTTTGGATATTCTATTAAATAAGCCTTTATAGATTCAATTAAATCTTTAAAATATGTGTCATCTTCTAATTGAACTATTTGCTTTTTACTATTCGGATTTATTAATTTTTGAACTTTATCTATATTTGATAATATTTTTTCTTCAGTGATAACCATTCTTACATTCACTATGCCTGATTTTCTTCTAGACATGTAAATTCCTCCTTTTCCTATGTAGTCATAATTAAATTCTATTTTATTATACATCAAGTTATTTAAAACAACAAGTATTTTAGCGGCATTTTTTCATTACATTTATGTTACAAAAATATTACAAGTATATTACAATATAGTAATATACTTGTATTTATTATTTACCTAATACTTTTTTTAATTCCTCATGTCTCTTAATTTTTAATGTTGTTGTTTTTATTAGAGGTTCTTCTGTTACAATCATTTCTCTAACATATTTATATTTTGGCATTAATTTATTTACTTCTTTTACTTTTTTCCATAAAAATTCTTTTATTTTTTCTTCGTCTTCTATATGATATAAATCCTTTATCATTTCTTTATCATATACGATTTCCACACAAACTTTAACATCTCCGTCATCTTCTTTTTTCTCGTATACGAATGTTTCTTTTATACCTTCTACTTTATTTAACAATGTTTCTATTTCTTCTGGAAATACATTTTTACCATTATTTAATACGATAACACTCTTTTTTCTTCCTGCTATATAGATAAATCCATCTTTGTCTATTCTAGCCAAATCCCCTGTATGGAACCATCCATCTGGTTCTAATGCTGATTTTGTTGCTTCTTCATTTTCATAATATCCAAGCATTATTGATGGTCCTTTTGCCATTAGTTCTCCTATTCCTTCTTCATCTGGATCATCTATTTTTACTTCTACACTTGGAAATTTCTTTCCAATAGAACCTAATCTTCTGCATTTTGGAGTTTCTGCTGCAATTACTGGTGCTGTTTCTGTTAATCCATATCCTTGCTCTACATCAAATCCTAAATCATTAAATCCTTTTTCTGTTTCAGGGTCTAATGCAGCTCCTCCTGTTACAACTAATTTTAGTTTTGGTCCTAAACTTTCATGTACTTCTTTAAATAATTGTTTTCTTAAATCGATTTTTACTTTTAATAGCACATTTGATATTTTCTTTCCTTTTTCCAATGTTGCCATTTTTCCTTTTTTCTCAATTGTTTTCATTACTTTTCTGTAAATAATATCAAATACTGCTGGGACTGATATCATTGCTGTAATGTCAAATTCTTTGATGTTATCTGCCATATGTTTTACACCTTCACAGAATGCAATAGAACCACCAATTGATACTGGATATAAAAATCCTACTGTACATTCAAATACATGGTGTAATGGTAAAAATGATAAAAATCTATCTTCTTCTGTTAAGTCAAATCTTTGAATAATATCCATTACATTTGTTACTAAGTTTTTGTGTGATAACATTACTGCTTTTGACATTGCTGTTGTTCCTGATGTAAATAACATTATTCCCATTTTATCTGCATCTATTTTGGCATCTAAATATTGTTTATTTCCTTCTTCTAATAACTTTTTACCTTTTTCTTGCAATGCTTTTTGTGAATAAATTCCATTAGTATTTTCTTGCAAGTCCATTGAGATAAAATATTTCAAATTAGTATTTTTCTTTTCTCTTAAAGTATTCATTATTGTATCATATTTACTTGAGTAAAATATTGCTTCTACTTGTGAACGAAGTATTAAACTTTCAAGTTCATTATCTGGAAGTGCTTTGTCTAATGGAACCACAACTCCTACTCCTGCTGCAATTGCTAAATATGAAAGTTCCCATTCATATCTATTTTCTGATATAACAGCTATTCTTTTATCTTTTAATCCCATGTTTATTAATACTGTTCCTAATGCATTTATTTCGTCTCTTAATTCTTTGTGTGAAATTGTTTTCATACTTCCATTATCTTTGAAAATATATGCTGGTCTATTTCCATAAACTTCACCTGTCTGTTTTAACATATCTTTTAAATCTGCAAATTTCATTTTTCTTGATTTTGATTCCATTTGAAATTCATTCCTTTCTTTATTTTACTCTTAGTCCATTTACTATTGTATTTTCATATTCACTATATAATTTCATTATGTCCATATTTTCGCCTTCTCTTTTTTTATACACAAGTGTTGAACATATTAATCCATATATTTCTGCTGCCATTGCTCTTGTATTACCTTTTTTGATCTCACCTTTTTCAATTCCCTCTTGAACTATTTTCTCGATTTGTCCTATATATTCATATACAAGGTTTTGACATTTTTTGTTTCTTTGTTCTGTTCCCCAGAATTGACTCAATATTATTGTTATTATATTTTCATATTTGGCTACTATTTTGATTTGAATTAATACAATTGCTTTTATTTTATCTATATAATTATTATGTTTTGCTGTTTTTATATCTACACTATTTTGTAATAACTTTATTCCTTCTTCTATTAAGAAATTAAATATTTCTTCTTTGCTTGAAAAATGATAATATAGCGTTCCTTTTGCAACTCCTACTGTTGCTGTAATTTCTTCTATGCTTGTTGCTTCATATCCCTTTTCTGCAAATAGTTTCATTGATGTTTCAAATATTTTTCTTTTGGTTTTATTCATATATCTTCACCTATCACTCTTATTTTACATGTGTATTATATAATTTTCTTAAGATTTTTGCAAGCTTTTTTTGCTTTTCGAATACTCATTCAGTTTTTGTATTTTGCATTATGTAATCTTGCAAGTTTACACATTTTTCTCTTTATTTTTATCCACACCATGTGGATAATGTGGATAACTCTGTGAATAACTTAAAACAGTCATATTTTTTTCACACGTTATTCACAATTGCCTGTTGATAATTTTCTTTTTACATTTATTTGTATTTATTTTTTATTTTTATGTAACTTGCTTATCATACAAAAAATAAGCAAGCATTTTAATCTTGCTTGTTAATTTTTACATTACAAATTTCAAATATATCACTAAAACAATTTCTAGAATCAATATTGCTGGCAATCCAATTGTGAATTTTAATTTTTTGGTTTTGTGGCGAAATGTGTACATACCAGCAATAGTGCCTATTCCTCCTCCTAATGCAGTAACTATAAACAATGTTTGCTCAGGAATTCTCCACTTTCCTTTTTGAGCTTTTCCCTTATCAGACCACATCATGTAAAATCCTATTAAATTAATTATAAGCAAATATATTATAATATTTTTTACTTTAAAAATCTCTGTTAAATTTCCTGTTGACATTTCTTCCTCCTTGCTAATTTGGGGTCGGTCCTTTTTTTCGCATGCGAAGAAAAGGACCGACCCTATTTTTTTATCCAAATAAACTTAATTGATTACTTTGGCTCATTCCTTCCAAACAACCAAACTGTCTTAAAAGTTCAGTAACTGAATCTCCGATTTTTGCACGGATTTTCATATCATCTATTGACATGAATTTTTCATCTTGTCTAGCTTTCATTATGCTCTCTGCTGCTACATTTCCAAGTCCAGCTATACTGTTTAGTGGTGGTCTTAAATACTCGCCTTCTACTTGGAATTTTGTCGCATGTGATTTATATAAATCAATTGGTAAAAATTTAAATCCTCTTTGATACATTTCATGTACTATTTCCAAATCATCAAACATATCTTTATCTTTTGGTGTTGCATTATTTCCCATCATTTCTATTTCTTTCATCTTGTTCTTTACTCTTTCATCACCATTTATCATAACATCTGCATCAAATGCTTTGGCTCTTATTGAATAATATGCAGCATAATATGCTAACGGAATATGTACCTTAAACCATGCAATTCTAAATGCGTTTGTTACATAAGCTGCAGCATGTGCCTTAGGAAACATGTACTTAATTTTTTCACAAGATTTTATATACCAATCTGGTACATCATGTTCTTTCATTAATGGAATATATTCATCTTTCCATTTTGGTTCTTTTCCTTTTGCAACCTTTCCTTTACGTACCGCTTCCATTATTTTAAATGACTTATCTGGTGGTAAACCTTTTTGGATTAAGTATATCATTATATCATCCCTACAACAGATTGCCTGTTGCAATGTTACAATTCCTTGCTCAATTAAGGTTTGGGCATTTCCCAGCCATACGTCTGTACCATGTGATAATCCTGATAAACGTATTAATTCATCAAATGTTGTTGGATGTGTATCCAAAAGCATGCCTCTTGCGAATTTTGTACCATATTCTGGTATTCCATAAGTTCCTACTTCTGAATTTATTTGCTCTGGTGTTACTCCTAATGCTTCTGTTGAATTAAATATTGACATTGTTGGCTTATCATCTAGTGGAATGTCTGTTGGAGCCATTCCCGTTAAATCTTGCAACATACGAATTACAGTCGGATCATCGTGTCCTAGTATATCTAGTTTTAACAAGTTTCCATCTATTGAGTGATAATCAAAGTGTGTTGTTATAATATCTGAATTTGGGTCATCTGCCGGATGTTGTACTGGTGTAAATTCATATATTTCTCTTCCTTTTGGAACTACTATAA
>USMB01000022.1 GCA_900555615.1 uncultured Clostridium sp.
TAGAAAAAATATTTTCCAATTCACTATTTTTTTAAGCTACTTTTTCAGCAGCCTCCTTTTGCTAAGCCTCTATTTTCAAAAATTTGCATTTTATTTTTTCTTTTCATCTTCCATTATCATAATAAATTGCACTTTTCCTTTTACCTCTTCGTCTTTCATAGTAAATGTACTATATTCATCAGATAATTCTTCTAATTTTTCTAGTCTGTTTGTTACATCTTTTACATCGCCATTTATGAAGTTACAAATTTTATTTATTCCTGTTGTATTGAATTCTGTAATTCCATCAGCTAATGTTTTAGCTCCTTCTGCAATTGTTGCAGCACCTTCTGTTAAACTGTTGTCTGCTTCTAACAATTGTGTTGTAGCTCCATTTATTGTATTTAATCCGGCTTTCATATCTGAAGATCCGCTTCTTAAAGTTTGTGTTCCAGATGATAATTGCTTTGTTCCAGCATATAATGTTGAAACTCCTGATGATAATTCTTGTGTCTTACCTGATAATGTTTCTGTTCCAGCTTTTAATTGTGTTAATCCTTCACTTACTGTTTCTGTACCTTTTTGTAAACTTACAACACCTGTTTTTAATTCTGCTAATCCTTCATTTAATTCTGTTAATTTATTCATTTCTCCTAATGTGTCTAATGATTCTTGTTGTGCACTAACATTCATTGTTAATAATCCAATTAATTCTTCATTTCCTTTAATTTGTTTTTCTAAACTTGCTTTAGTTGTAGCATCTGTTGTTGCCTCTGTCATTTGTTTTAATGAAGCATTTGTTGTTTTTAATGTAGTTATTGTTGATTTATTTGCAGCTATTAATTTCTTTAAATCTTGTACTTTTTCTGCCGCATCAGACATATCTATTTCACTAACACCTGCAATAATTTTATCTACACCTGCTGATAATTTATTTTCTCCTGCTGATAATTGTTGTACTCCTGCTGATAATTTTCCAACATTTTCGTCAACACTGTCAATCCCTGCACTTAATGCTTGTGTTCCAGCATTTATTTTTTTAGCTCCTGCTGATAAAGTTCCTGCACTTTTATTTACAGTATCAATTCCATCATCTAATTGATTATAACTATTTGTTGCACTTTCTATCCCATCTGAAACTTGACTCATTGCATTATTGAATTCTTGTGACTTTTCACTATATGTGTTTGTTCCTTCTACTAAAGTATTAGCACCATCTTCAATTTGTTTACTTGCACTTTGTAATGTATCTACTTGTGAATAAACATCTTCTAATTTATCAAAAATTTTTAATTCCGAATTGTCTAATACTTTTGGTGTAACATATGCTACCATTGTTCCCATTTCGAATTTTGTTGTATCCATTGTGATTTCGATTGAATCTGGAATGTCTATAACATCTTTATCAAGTCCTAAGCTTTCTTGTAATCCAGGAACAACAATACCTACTACTGTTGTTTTGCTTCCATCATTTACTGCTTTACCGTTTATTATTTCAATATTTTTGTTATTATCATTGTTGAAAATTGTTCCACATCCTACGATAAATGGTGTGTATAATACTGTATTTCTTCCTTCTATTTTTACAGTATGTTCTTCTTTATTTGTATATTGAATTGTAATTTTTACTTTTCCGCTTTTTCCTGTAATATCTTCTTTGCTCATTTCATTACCATCTAATTCATATTTGATATTACATTCTACTGGTAATTCTTTTTCAGTTTCACCTTGATAATAAACATCATTTCCGTTTGTTTTCCAAGTGATTTTATTTCCATCTTTTGAAAATTCTTCATCACCACTAACATTTTTTATATTTAACAAATCTGTCAAATCATTTACTAATTCTTCTTCTCCTGATAAATGATCTGTTACTATTGTTTTGGTTCTATCTCCATTACTATTAATCTTTGAATATACAGTTTCATCTTTTGTATATGCTAATACTGGTGATGTGTATGCAAGCAATGTGCATAACAATGTTCCAGCTGTAAATCTTTTCATAAACTTATTCATATTAAAAACTTCCTTTCTTACGCTTTTATCTCTTTCATTCCAACTGTTGTTTTACAAACTATTTTATCAAATACAGTTAAGAATGCTGGTAATACTGCAATTACAGTTACCATACTGATAATTGCTCCTCTTGACATTAATGTGCATAGAGAACCTATCATCTCTATTTTTGAATATGCTCCAACTCCAAATGTTGCACCAAAGAAACATAAACCACTAACAACTATTGAGCTTATTGATGTTCCAAGTGCTTCATCAATTGATGTTTTCTTGTCTTTTCCATCTTTTCTGTTTGCAATATATTTTGTTGTAATTAATATTGCATAATCTATTGTTGCTCCTAATTGAATTGTTCCAATTACTATTGAAGCAATAAATGGTAATACTGTATTTGTGTAATATGGAATTCCCATATTGATGAAAATTGCAAATTCTATTACACACATTAAAATAACTGGTAATGATATTGATTTTAATACAAATATCATTATTACAAATATGATTCCAATAGAGAATGAGTTTACACTATTAAAGTCGTGGTCACTTATTTCTACCAAGTCTTTCATTAATGGCCCTTCTCCTGCTAACATTGAATTTTCATCATATTTTTTAACTATATCATTTATTGTATTTACTTGTGCATTTAATTCATTTGTTGCTGTTTCATATTTTGAATTTATTAATATCATTTGATATTTATCACTTACAAATATTGATGATATATCTTCTGGTAATATTTCTCTTGGAAGATATTTTTCCATTTTTGAATAAGACATTACCCATTCAATTCCATCCAAATTTTCTATTTCTTTTATCATTTGATCTACTTTTGCATCTGGCATATCTTTGTCAACTAAAAGCATTTCCATTGATACCATATCAAAATCTTCTTCAAGCTTGCTGTTTGCCTGTAGACTTGCTAAACTACTTGGTAATGATTTTGTTAAATTATAATAAACTCCTGTGTTTTGATATCCATAAAATGCAATTGGCAATATTATGATAAATAACACAATAATTGCTTTATAATGTTTCATAACAAAGTTTTTTACACCTGTAAATTTGGGTAAAATTTCTTTATGTTTTGTTTTTTCTATTAAACCATCAAATTGTAATATCATTGCTGGTAAAACTGTTACAACTGTGATTACTCCAAGTAATACACCTTTTGCCATAACAAGACCAATATCTTTTCCTAATGTTAAGTTCATACTACATAATGCTAAGAATCCAGCAATTGTTGTTAATGAACTTCCTACAACTGATGTGAATGTTTTTTGAATTGCATTTGCCATTGCTTCATTTTTATCTTTGTTTGTTTTCTTTTCTGCTTTATAGCTGTGATATAAGAATATCGCAAAATCCATTGTTACTCCAAGTTGTAATACTGCACTGATTGCTTTGGTTATATATGAAATTTGTCCTAATAATATATTTGTTCCCATATTATATAAAATTGCAATTCCTATATTTGCTAATAGTATAAATGGTATCACATAAGAATCTAATGCTACTTCCAAAACTATTAAACAGAAAATTAAAGCAATTACTACATATACTGCAACTTCTGAGTTTGATAAATATTTTGTATCTAATACTGTTGCAGACATACTGCTTATTTTACATCTTTCATCTGTCATACTTCTTAATTGTTCAACTGTATTCATTGTTGTATCTGATGAAATTCCATCTTTAAATGTAACTAACATTATTGTTTCTCCATCTTTATAAATGTTTTTAGTTACATCTTCTGGCAGCATTTCTAATGGAAATCCTTTGCCAACTACATCAGCAATTCCTAAAACTTTTTCTACATTATCTAATTCTTTTATTTTATTTTCCAATTTGACAATATCTTTAGTTTCCATATTGTCAATAATAATTATAGAAAATCCTCCCATATTAAAATCTTCTGTTAAGACATTTTCTCCTTGAATTGTTTCTATGTCATCTGGCAAATATACCAAGATATCATAATTAACTCTTGTTGCTTTCATTCCTATTAATGATGGAATTAATAGCAATAAGGCAATGACTAAAATCACTTTACTGTATTTGCATATAAATTTTGCTACTTTATGCATTTTTCTTCCTCCTTTTGATTTTTTCCGCAATTATTAAGGACCGCCCTAAATATTCTATTTCTAAAACATTTAAAGACCGTCCTTTATTTACTTTTTTCTTTTGTAATTATTTTGTTTGAGCTAAGAAATATATACTTTCACATATGTCTACAGCTTCAACTATCACTATCATAATTCCTATGAATCTTGTTAATGTTAACATAGCTTCAAATGGATTTACAATAATTAAAATTCCTAATATGCACATCAATATTGATGATACTAATAGCCATCCCCATTTTTCAGCAAGGGCTGATTTTAAGTTTATTGCTAATTGGAATTTCATAATACTTCTTATAAAAATCCATGTTCCTGCCATTATTGGAAGCATTGATGCAAATAATGGTTGATTAAATAAAATAATCAATCCTGACATTACTAATAAAATTCCCATTATTAATTCTGTACTAAATGCTCTTACTTCTGGTTCTTCAATTATGTAAGATATGATGTTTACAATTCCATCAATAAAAAATACTACTCCAAATAGAGTTACTGCTGTTGAGATTGCCAAACCTGGCTTTGCAATTAAAAATATTGCTACTATAATCAATAATATTGATATTATAATTGATTCTTTTTCATACTTTCTTAAAAATTCTAACATTTTCAATCTCTCCCTTCATTGGTAATTATAGTATATTATTATGAACTCTTTATGAACTTTTATATTTTTTTTACAATCTAACCTAAATAATTTTTTAATTCTATCAAAGCTTTAGCTGCAACCCTATAATCTTTAACAAAATTCAATAAGTGATTTGAAACTTTTGAAGATGGTCTGTCCATATACAAATCCTTTACTATGCAAATTCCAAATCCTTTAGTAAACAAAGGAGGATACACATGCAGAAAAAACCAACTTATGAAAAGAACTTCTATAGAAATCTTGGAAAAACGCTAAAAGAAGAAAGAATGAAACATAACCTCACTCAAGAAGAAGTCAGTAGCATCTTATGTCGAGATAGAAGCCAATATTCCAGATACGAAAGTGGAATATCTAGTATACCTTTGTATGATTTGTACTGTCTTGCAAAGTTTTACCAAGTCAGTATAGAATTGCTATTAGGAGGCTAACTTTATAACTCTGCAAAAAAGAAGGTCACTGTGCAAGTGACCTTCTTTATTATTTTACATATTCATTTAATGGTTTTATTCTAAAGTTTAATTCTCCAAATTCACATGTTGGAACATATCCTGGTTTTGAATTTATAACATCTGGGATTCTGTTAACAATAGATGCACATGTTAGCTCTACTGTTGCTGGTTTTGCAACAACTATTGTTGTATCTGGTTCTCCGTATATTGTCCATTCATTTTTATCATATTCATCTGGTGCATATACTTTACCAATACATTCACTTTCTATTGTTATTCCTTCTTCTGTTTCTGTTGTAACAACAGCACTCATTCCTGTTGCATCTCCAGCTTTAACTGTCATTCCTAATGTTGAAGAATATAAATCTTCTTTATATGTTTGTGGCACACATTTTTGTCTTTGTGATTTTACTGTTAGTCCTAATTTTTCACATAACCAACCATTTACATTCCACATATATGATGGTAAATATTCTCCACTTTCTATTATTTTTTGTCTTTCTTCATCTGATATTCTATCAACTGAAGCTACTTCTTTATCAAAATCTTCTAATGTAAGTCCTGCACCATGGGCTTTTGCTAAAGCTATTCCGTATTCTTCTACATTATAGCTTGAACTTCCTTTGATTTTTGTTATTTTTTGTGTTGATCCTGCAATTGATGAAATCAATTGTCCCCAATAAATATCTTGATATCCACTTCCTGTGATTGTGCAATTATTTTTCTTTGCTAATTCATCTATTCTCTTTGTTAATTCTGGGTTTGAATTTTCTGGATAAAATGCCTCTTCACATGTTGTGATTGCATTTATTCCTAATTCTGCACATAACATTAATGGGCTTTCCAAATCTTTTATTAAACTCATTGTTGTTACTATTGCTATATCTGGTTTTACTTCTTGTAACATTTCTCTTGCATTTTCAGCACTTGTTACTTTAACTCCTTTATTTTCTGTTCCTAATATTTCTCCAATGTCTTTTCCAATTACATTTGGATTTACATCAATAGCTCCCACTATCTCTGCACCTTTTTCATACACATATCTCATTGTGTATAAACTCATTTTGCCTACTCCATATTGTACAACTTTTATTTTTCTTTCCATAGAAAGACCTCCATTTCTGCCAATTGTGGCTTGCAAAATTTTACTAGAAATTACATTTTATTATAATTTCTTACTAGACACATTTTATCAATATTATTTCCAATTTGCAACAATTTATAAAATTTTTTGCGAAAAAAAGGACCGACCCCAAATTTACACTCAAACAAATTCTTCCCAAACCAAATTTGCTAAGTCAATTCCTTTATTAGTAAGCTTTATAGTACTTCCTTCTACAACAATTAATTCTTCATCTGTCAATTTTTTCAATTCATTTCTGAATACATATATTGGATTTTTTACAAACTTTGCCTTAAAATCATTTATATTGATTCCTTCTATTTGACGTAATCCCAATAACATATATTCTTTTTCCATATCATATTCTTTTTGAATTTCATGAATTGTTCTGTTTTTGTCTAGTCTTTCAGCTTCTATATTTTTGATATATTCTTCAATGTTTGGAGTGTTAGAATATCTTGTAATATCTCTATATGAATGAGCTGCAGCACCAAATCCAAAATACTGTTTTTGTTTCCAACAATTTTGGTTATGTTTTGATTCATATCCCTCTTTTGCAAAGTTAGAAATTTCATAATGCTTGTATCCATTTAATTCTAATGTATTTTTCACATACCAGTACATATTTCTTTCAGTTTCTTCATCTGGCAAAACAAGTTCTCCTTTTTGAATTTTATTCGCAATTGGAGTTCCTTCTTCTACTATTAATGAATACACAGATATATGTTCCGGATTTAATTTAATTACTTCTTCTAGGCTATCTTTCAAATCTTTGATTCGCTGATTTGGAAGCCCAAGCATTAAATCAATATTTATATTTTTAAATCCAACTTTTCTTGCCATTTTATATGTTTCTAAAAATTGTTCATAATTATGTATTCTTCCTATTTGCTTTAGCAATTCATCATTTGTAGTTTGTAAGCCTATGCTTAGTCTGTTTATTCCACAACTTCTATAAATTCTTAATTTATCAATTGTAACTGTTCCTGGATTAACCTCTATTGTAATTTCTGGTTTTTCTATTACATTTTTCTTTTTTATTTCTCCAATTATTTCTCTTATATAGTCACTTTCAATATATGATGGTGTTCCACCTCCTATATAAATTGTAGTAATTGGTGCCTGTATGTTTTGCAATCTAATTTCTTTTTTTACGGCATTTATATATTTTTCAATAATTGAATCTTTTTGACAATATGAAACAAAATCACAATAATAACATTTTTGCTTACAAAAAGGTATATGCACATATACTCCTACTTCTTTATTTTTCATTGGCTATCTCCATTATCTTTTTTAATCTATAATTTACACCTGATTTTCCTACAGGATTTTTTAACATTTTTCCTAACTCAGTTAAATTTGAATTTGGATTTTTTAATCTTAGTTCTGCAATTTCTTTTAATGGTTCATCTAATTTTTCAAATTTACCACTACTTTTTAATCTCTTAATTGCTTCTATTTGTTCGATTGAAGCATTTATCGTTTTATTTAAATTTGCAGTTTCGCAATTTACAATTCTGTTTATTTTATTGTTCATTTCTCTTTGAACTCTTATTTCTTCAAATTTTAATACTGACTTATTTGCACCAATTAAAGCTATGATTTTCGAAATTGCTTCTCCATCTTTTATGTAAATTGCATATTCACCTTTTTTCTCTACTATATTGCTCTTTATATCAAACTCTTTCAAATATTGCACTATTTGGTTGGCATTCTCAACATCAGCTATTCCTATTTCCAAATGATATTTTTTTTCAGGATTATTTATTGAGCCTGCTCCCAAATATACACCTTTTATAAGCCATCTTATTTGTTCCAAATTCAAATTTTCAATATTTTCTAGTAATTCTATCTCCTTTTTGGAAACAGTTATTATAAATAAATTTCCTTGAACTTCTATGTCATAATCTTGTATTCCAACATTACTTAATAATCTTGAAAATCTATTTATATTGTATTCACTTTCTGTACTAAATTTTATATTATGACTTTCTTCAGTAATATTATTACTTATTAAATATCCCATCAATTCATATTTTACTGCTTCTTTATTAAAAAGATTTTCTGTTTTGCTAAGTTCTTCTTTTAATTCCGATGAAAATGACATGTCTTCCCCCTTTTTAATTTACTTGTGTAATGACTACTCTGTCATTTCCACATAAATCTTTTTTACAATATGTTTTTGTATAATGTTCTATTCCTTTTAGAATTTCAAGCACTTCCTCTTTTTGGTCATATCCTATTTCAAAGCACAAGTAACTTCCAAATTTCAAATAATCAATTGCTTGATATGAAATTTTTCTATAAAAATCTAAGCCATCATATCCTCCATCTAATGCAATCTGAGGCTCCTTTTGAACTTCTTGGCTTAAATAATTTATATCTGATTTTTTTATATATGGTGGATTTGATACTATAATATCAAATTTTTCATTTTTAATTTTTTCAAATAAATTTGACTCTATAAATTTAACCTCAGCCTCTAATCTATGTGCATTTTTTTTGGCTATTTCTAATGCTTTTTTACTTATATCCACAGCATAAACTTGCGCACTCGGAATATATTTTTTTAAAGATATTGCAATTGCTCCACTTCCTGTACATAAGTCTAATATTTTAGGCCTTTCCATTGTTTGTGCTATTTTTATTGTTTCTTCTACTAATATCTCTGTATCTGGCCTTGGTATTAATACATTTTCATCAACATAAAAATCCATCTTCATAAATTCTTGCGTATGAGTTATATGCTGTAATGGCATTCCTTTTGTTAGCTTTTCTATATTAACAAAATATTCCCATTGTGCCTTTTTATCTACTTCTTGGTTATCATACACAATCAAGTATTGTCTAGACTTTTTTAAAATGTATTGTAATAATAATCTTGCTTTTAATTTTGGACTTTCTATATTGCTATTTTTTAACATTATTGTTCCTTTTGTTAATGTTTGCTTTATTGTCAATTTGGCCACCACCTTTCCTATTTAATATATAACAATAGGAGTTTTTTTTCAATAGCCAGATGCAAAAAAAGAACAACTAAACTAGCTGTTCTTTCATTCTTCTTCTTTTACTTTCTACCGCTACTGGTGGTAATAAAGGACTATAATCTTCTCCATTAAATACATCAACTTCTACTGTTCTTGTTAGTAAGTCTGTATATGTATATGACGCTGTACGGTCATTTTCTTCATACTTTACTACAAAAAGATTTGGATATACTTTTTCTATTGTACCTTCTTTTGCAAATTCTTTGCTTCTTCCTAATGAACCCTTAACTATTATCTTTTGCCCTATTTTATCATTAATGTCTGTTTTTAAGTTTGAGATGTCATTTCTACAAATCATTAAATCACCTACTTTGCTTAAGATACTTTAAATATAACATCTGTAGGTGATTTTGTCAAAGTGTGTGTTTTCTTGTCGCTTTTCTGTAGTTCTTCTGCCACAACGTTTTCAAAGGTGTGTTTACTTATTATTACTTTTATATTACATTTTTATTACAAAAATATTACATTCTTTTTTCCTTGTGCACCTAACCCATTAACTCCTCGCTTTCCATCCCTTAATTCGTCCACAAAATCGTCAATTGTTATATATTTTCTCTTATCTGTTACTGCAACATTTTTAGCTACTACTAAAGGATCTAAGAAATCTATCAAAATCCTTGCTGGTGAAGATGCAAAATCTGCCCCAGCATCCATTAATGCCTCAAAATAACTTTGACATGCTCCTGCAAATATAACTAAATTTTTTCCATGTTTCTCATCATATATTCTCGCTTCTTTTACTGTTTTTATAAAATGTATAGAATTTCTGTAATTTAATACATCATTATATTTTTGCTTATTTGAAATCATTCCATCATGTCCAGTTATTACTAATATATCTGGGTTATAAATTGAAAGCAGTCTATATACAACTTTAGCTTGCCTATTTTCAGGTATATTTTTTACTATTGCATTTAAACCCATTTTTTTATAATACATTATTGACTTTTCTGCATATTTTCTGTCTCCATCTAAATGTAAAATCTTACCTGTATATATAATTTCTTTTCTTCTACTATGTTCTATGTTTTCTATTTTTGCAATTCGATTTATAATTTTTTCTTCAAATTCTTTTTCTCTTCTTATTCGCTCTTCTTTGCTTACTAATTTTAAATCTTCTATTGGCGCATCTGCCTCTACTCTTACATCAATTCCTCGCAATATTGCAATTTTTCTATCATCAACTAATTTTAGAATTTTCTTAACTTCAAACATTATGTCATTTTTATATGAATTCCTACTAACTATATCACCTTTTTTAATTTCTCGCATATTATCACCTCTGCTTTTCAGCTAATATAATATATGTTTTTTCTACAAAATTTGACACTATGCAAAAAATACACTCATGTAAAATTATTTTCTTTACTAATCCACCTAACCGTGATATAATGTGTTAAGAAATTTGAAAAAGGAGGACTAACATGGAAAAATCTATTGCAGATATAGCTGAAAATAAGGTACTAATATTATATTTATTAAACAAACTTACAGATGGAATAAAAAGTGACAATCTTTACAAAATCGTTTCATCAGCTAATGGTATAAATTACTTTTATTTTCAAGAATTATTAACAGATCTAATTGATACAAACCTAGTAGGTTCCTTTACAAAAGACGAAGATACTTTTATAAAAATTACTACAGATGGAAAAAATTCACTAGCATTAACAAAATCTCTTTTACCTGGAATTTTAAAATTGAAAGCAGATAATATCTTTAAAGATGAAGTTTCAAATATTGCAGAAGAGTCATCTATTGTTACTGAATATATTCCTACAGATGAAAACAATTATACAGTAAAATGTAAAATCGTTGAAAAAACTGAAACTATATTTGAAATTTCAGCATTTGCTGGTTCTAGAGAAAGAGCAAAACAAATTTCTGACAACTGGAAAAATAATGCAAGTATAATTTATCCTAAAATAATAAATTTACTTTTATATGGAGATAAAAATGAACAAAAGTGATGCAAAAAAAATTGTACAAATTTTAAAAGATACTTATCCTGATGCTAAATGTAGTCTAGATTTTAAAACACCATTTCAATTAGTAGTTGCTGTTATGCTTTCAGCACAATGCACTGATGAAAGAGTAAACAAAACAACTCCTACATTATTTGAGCATTGCAAAACAATTCAAGATTTTGCAACCATTGATATAACTGAACTTGAAGCTATAATCCATCCTTGTGGTTTTTATAAAAATAAAGCCAAAAATATTAAATTATGTGCAAAACAAGTTTTAGAAAACTTTAATGGAGAAGTTCCTCATACAATGGATGAACTTCTTTCTCTTGCTGGAGTTGGAAGAAAAAGTGCAAATGTTGTTTTATTAGAAGCATTTGGAATTGCAAATGGAATTGCTGTTGACACTCATGCCAAAAGAATTTCTAATAGGATGGGACTTTCTTCTGAAAAAGATCCTGAAAAAATTGAGCAAGATCTATTAAAAATTTTTCCAAAAGATTCTTTAAAAGATATTAATCACTTATTTATGTGGCATGGCAGGAATACATGTGATTCAAGAACTCCTCACTGTGAAAAATGTACTGTAAAAGATTACTGCAATTTTTATAAAAATAAATAATTGTGTATATTTTTGTTCAATACGGTAATACTACAATAGTAAGAGGTGATATCTTTGACAAATATCAATTGTACTTTAGATTGTATTTATCAAATTGATGGAAAATGCTCTTATGATATTATTTCTAATTTAAATATATGCACTAATTCTGAATGTGCATATTGTAAGCCAACTCAAAAGTAGTTTGAGCTGGCTTATTATTTTTTATATTCATCAAAAATTTTAGAAAGATATTTCATACTTGTCATGCATTGCTCTAATGTATTTCCTGTTGCTCCTACTTCTATAATACATGCCGCTTTTCCTAAATGCTGGTTATATCTTGAATTTCTTACAATCATTGTTTTAAACAATCCTGGATACATTTCATTTGCTTTTTCTTGAATTTCAATTGCGAATTTCAAATTTTCTTGCCAATTAGGATGATATAATCCTCCTCCATTCGTTCCTATTACAAACATAAGCTGTGCAGCTGTTTCTTCTCCTATTTTAACACTAGGATCATAATCACTTTTACTTCCTATTGCATCTCTATGTAAATCTATAATAATATCACTTGGATTTGATTTTAATGCATTTTCAACAGTTGCTTTAGAACGTGTATACGAACCAGTATATGCTGGATAATCATGATATGTTTTATCATGTACTACATTAAATCCAAAACTCATTAAATAATTTGTAAGTTCATCTCCAACTCTTACAACAGAATAATTCATATCTGTAGTTCTAAAGTTTCCTGTTTGTTCATAATAATATTCTTCTGTCGGTGTATAACTTTCACATGTATGAGTATGAAAAATCAATATATTTTCTTTATTGATACTTAGCTGTTTGTCTAATATTGATTCATCTATTTCAAATTTAGTCTCATTTTTTATTTTTACTCCACCTAATTCAATATTATAGCTTTCCTTTATTGGATTACTAGTAGCCACTTGTATTTCAGCCTCTGTTGGAATATCTGTTGATACTTGTTCCGGCTTATTTTCATTTTTTCTCTCATTTTCTGATGAATTTTCATTTGCTATACTTACAGTTTCTTTTACATCTTCTAATTTAGCTAATTCTATCTTTAAGATTTTTTGTGCAAAGTTTTCTTCTTTCTCTTCTACATCTTCTTTTAATATATTATTTGCCTTATAATATGTAGATTGTATTGCTGGAATTTCAGCACCCAAGCATTCTGTTAACTTTTCAGATATATCTATTTTCAGGATTTCATTTGTTTGAAATCTTGTAACTATTTTTACTATTCCAAATATTATAATCATCATTAACAATAGTGCAAATATTCTTACTAATGATTTCTTTGTATTTATTATTGTAACATTAAACATATATTTCTCCTTGTCCTAATGTTCCTATATATAATATATGCTTAATAATCACCTTTTATTACTAATTTATACACCATGCATGGTTTTTTATATTAATCTTGGTTTTAGTTCTAAATAAATAGGCTTTTCTTCAAGAATCATCGTACTTTTTCCATGCCCAGGATACACAATTGTTTCATCAGGCAAAATCATCAATTTCTTTGTAATAGAATTAATAATATCTTCAAAGCAACCAGTAGGAACATCAGTCCTTCCCCAAGTTCCTCTAAATAATGTATCACCAGAAAACAACAATTTTTCTTCTTCACAATAAAGGCATGACCCTCCAGAAGTATGACCAGGAGTATGAATTACTCTAAACTCCAATTCGCCCAAATGTAGCAAATCTCCATCGTCAACCCTCGCATCAACAGTAACAGTTAATCCCTGAAAGCCGATATATGATGTTAAACTAACATCTGGGTTCAACAAATTCTCAGCCGCATTTCTTTCAGCAACAATTTGTCCACCATATTTTTGTTTTAGCTCATCAACGCCACCAATATGATCTCCATGGCAATGAGTCAAATATATATACTTTAATTTTGCTTGTAATATATCAAGCATTTCTCCAATCTTATCTACATCTCCTGCAGGATCTATAACCATTGTTTCTTTTGTCTTTTCATCCTCTACAATATAGCAATTAGTAGCATCACCTGACCATGCTTCTATCTTTAGTTCTTTTAGTATCATTTTTCTCTTCCTTTCCTTTTTAAACAATATTATTGTACTAAAAAAGAAAAAAAATAGCAAGTTTTTCTTGCTACTTTTATTCAAATATATCTCCATCTTTTTCTAATCTCTTAGCTGTTTCTTGATAATCAGACTTTCCTTCATTTTGTTGAATTGATTTATTAAACATTTCATTTATTTTTTGCATTAAATCTGGTATATAGTCTAACAATTTGTCTATGCATGATTCGTGTTCAACCGACATTAGTTTTACATTTCCTTCTTGTACTACTAAAAATGCTACCGGATTAATTGATACTCCTGCACCAGCTCCTCCTCCAAATGGTAACTTATACTCAATTTCTTCATCTTTGTCTTTTCTAGTATATTCTTTTAATGTTTCTCCTCTAAATTCACTTCCTCCTGCTGCAAATCCAAAACTTACTTTTGAAATTGGAATAATTGTTATCCCATTTTGAGTTTCAATTGGCTCTCCTATTATCGTATTTACGTCAACCATATCTTGTATACTACTCATTGCAGTCATCATAAGACTTTCTATTGGATGTTCACTCATTTTCTACCTCCACTTTTTTCTCGAAGATTTTTCTTTTTATTAATTTATATATATATTGCATCAAATATATTGAAAATATACCTTTTAATTTGATTTTTAATAAGTTTTTATTTGAATAGATTGGAACAACTTCATATCCTTGCTTTTTAATAACAATTCCTAATATTGTCCATATCATTCCAGTAACAATTGCCGTTACTGCTGCATCTTGAATTCCTATTTGGATTGATAAATCAATTTGCTCGATGTCTACATCTATATTTTTTAATGCATCAATAGCTTGTATTTCTATATCTTTGCTTTCTATTTTTAAATTAGGCATTTTCATTTCTAAAACATTTTTCTTAAATAATTTTATTTTTTTAAACAATATTAAATATATCCATATCTTACTTTCTTTACTTAATTTTTCTTTCTGCTCTGTATCTATTACTAAATCCTCAACTTCTATGCCAATTCGACTTGTATGTACTGCTATTATAATTACCAATAAAATAGCTAATAAAAAAAAGAAAAACAATATTATCACCTCTATGTTCTAATATTATTTTTCCTCTTTTTTAGCTTTTTAAACTTTTTTATTTTTTTCTACTTCTATATCGCCAAATATCTCTTCTTGTTCTGTTATAACTTTATTTCTTCTAGACATCTCTAATAATCCTGAAAACGCTGTTACTACTTCATTTTTGTTACGTTTTTTAACTGAAAATAATTTATTAAAATTAAACTTTTTATATTTAATTAAAGCTCTATACATTTCTTTTACTTTGTCACCAACTGTATATGTTTCTGTGATTGCTATTTTCTCTATGTTTGCCGCATTTTCATTTATTTTTTCTGCATTTCTTTGTAACAATTTTTTATACAAATCCGGTATTATTTCACTATTATATTCATCTTCCATTTTCTGTTTTGGTAACTCGATTTCTTCTGTTCCTTTATAAAATCTTTTTGAATATTCTAGAAAGTTTTCTTTTAATTTTTTAGTTATTTCTTTATATTTTTTATATTCTATAATTCTACGAATCAACTCTTCTTCTGTAATCTCTTCCTCTTCTTCATCTACCTTTGGCAATAAATGTTTTGACTTTAAATAAAGAAGTGTTGATGACATTACTAAAAATTCGCTTGTTACTTCTAAGTTCATTTGCTCCATTTGATTTAAAAATTCAATATATTGATCTGTTATTTCACTCAAGTTTATGTCATAAATATCCATTTTGTTTTTATCTATCAAATGGCATAATAAATCTAATGGTCCTTCAAAATTATTTAATTTTATTGAATATTTGTTAGTTTCTAATGTTAGTATATTTTGCATTTTAGTCACATTTGTATCCTTTCCTGTATAGATATTGATTTATTTCTTCTTCTGTATCTCCTACTCTCTTATTTCTGATTTTTTCAATGCATTTTTCCTCATATTCTTTTAATTCATCATAATGTTTTTCTATATATTGCTCTACAAGTTTTCTGTCCAATCCTTTGGCATACAATTTATATTTCAATTCTTTGATTGACATTGTTTTTAAATTTGTATATTCTCGTACTTGTTTTTCAATGAAATCTTCATCATCCAAATATTTTGCTTCTTTTAAATATTCAATAATTTCATCTAGCATTTGCTCTTCTATTTGTCCTCTGAATTTATTTCTTACTTCTTGTTCTGTTCTTTTTTTATATGTTATGTATTTGAAGACTTTTGTTTTTTGAGCATCAAATTCTTTTAGCTTTTCTATATTAAATTTATTTGTACTTTCAAAATTTTCAATAATTTTCATTTTTTCCTCTTTTCTGTTTTATTTTATATGATTTTTCGTTTTTTTGCAAGATTTTTCAAGTATATTTTGTCTTAAACAATTTATACTATAAATAAGTTTTATTTTGTTAAAACTTAATCTTTTAAGGAGGATTTTTATAATGAATAAAAAATTACTTTTTACGGTCGTTTTATTTATGATTTCTCTTCTTACATTTGCTGTTACTTACAGTTTTGCTACTGATGGAAATGGTGCTATGAATGCTGTTAATGATGCCGCAAATGAAGTTCGTAATGTTGTAGGTGGTGCTGAAAATACTGTTGAAGGCGCTGTTGATGGCATTGGTAACACTATGAGAAATTCAGCAAGTACAACTGGTAATACTTTAAATAATGTAGGAAATTCTACTGGTACTGCTTTGTCTGGTGCAAGTAATGGTATGAATTATACTGCAAATAGAACTGCTACTACTACAAATACAGGTGCTAATTCAGGTAATTTCTTAGGTATGTCTTCTACTATGTGGACTTGGGTAATCTTGGCTGTTGCAGTTGTAGCTATAATTGCTTTAGTTTGGTATTATTCAAATCAACTTACTAACACTAGAAATTATGATGACCATGAATAATTAAACTTACTATAAGTTCGAAACATGGCTCCACCCTGTGGTAGTATAAGCCATGTTTCGAACTTATGACAAATTGTCTATTCATATATTGTTTTAAATGTTCTTTTATGTTATAATGTTCTAAAATTTATTTAAGATTGGAGATTACTATGGAAACAAAATTGATTGCAAAAAATCCAGTTGCATATCATAATTTTAATATAGAAGACAAATTTGAAGCAGGAATTGTACTTACTGGCACAGAAATAAAATCAATTAGAGCTGGAAAAGTTAATTTAAAAGACAGCTATGCTGGATTCAAAGATGGAGAATGTTACATATTTTCAATGCATATTAGTCCATATGAACACGGAAACATTTTTAATAAAGATCCTCTTCGTGATAGAAAATTACTTTTAACTAAAAGAGAACTTAATAAACTTTTTGGTAAAGTAAAACAAGATGGATATAGTTTAGTTCCTATTAGTTTATATTTCAAAAATAGTTATGTAAAACTTGAACTTGGACTTGGTAAAGGTAAAAAATTATATGACAAACGTCAAGATATTGCCAAAAAAGATGCAGAACGTAGAATGCAAAAAGCAATGCGCACTAATGAAAAACAATTATAAAGTTAGAGGCGCATTATTCTGCGCACTCATAACTTCCACACATTGATTCATCTGGTTGTCTTGTTTGACAATCTTGTGTTGGCATTACTTGTATTGCTTGTAGTGTACATCTTTTTGTATTATAATCTTGATATACGCAACTTTCTACACTACAATTTATTTTTTGGTTTTCTTCCATTTTATGCCTCCTATCCTAATAACATTTTGTATATAAAAAACAAGATGTCACTCATTCATATCTTCCCCTTAATTCTTATTTTTATACCAAAGTATAAATTTCGATTTTTTTCGCATACTATATTTATAAAAAAGGAGTTCAATATGGGTTCAAAAGTTTTTATTTTAAGTGAAGAAAATACTTTAATTAATAGCTTTTTACAAAAGTTTTATAATTCTTCTATGCCCAATTCTCAACAAACCACTTTTTGGAAGAAAACTTTTTCTAATCCTTTAGAAATTGCTGAACTTGCTGCCGCTTATACAGACAATTCTAATTTTCATAAACTTAATATGTGGATTTCTCTTGATAAAAATATATTTATCAAAATTTCTCCTTCTAATGTAGATATTATTATCAAATATCTATTTGAACGATATCCTTATTAAGCAATTTTATTTCTTAATTCACTTGCATATTTTAATGTTACTTCATTTACTTCTCCTGATGAAATTCTTGCAATTTCATATAATACTTCTTGTTCGTCTAATAATTTTATTTCTGTACTTGTTCTTTCATTCTGAACTTTTTTGCTTATAAAATAATTATAATCTGCAATTGCAGCTATTGGTGCTAAATGAGAAATACATAAAACTTGATGATTTTTTGATATTGTTTTTAACTTATTTGCTACTGATTTTGTTGCTTTTCCACTAATTCCAGTATCTATCTCGTCAAATATCATTATTGGCATTCTATCTACTTCTGCAAGTACTTTCTTTATCGCTAGCATAATTCTTGACATCTCTCCACCTGATGCAATTTGTGCTAATTTGTTTTCATTTTCTCCAACATTTGTTTTTATAAATATTTCTACTTGATCTTTTCCATTTTCAAAAAATTCATTTACTTTATATTCTACTTTTATATTTATTTTTGCATTTTGCATTTCTAAGTCTACTAATTCTTGATTAATTTTTTCATTTAATTTTTGTGCATTTTCTTTTCTAATTTCACTTATTTTTTCTGCTATTAAATTCATTTCATGTTCTAATTTTTCTTGCTCTAATCTTAATTTTTGATTGTATTCATCTGCATTTTCTATTTTTCTAATCTCTTCATCTATTTCGTCAGCATATTTTAAAATTTCATCTATATTGTTTCCATATTTTCTTTTTAAATTATCTATTATATCTAATCTTGTTTCTATTTCTTCTCTTTCTTGCTCATCAAATTCTACATCTTCCATATATCCACTTATATCTCTTGATATTTCTTGAATTTGATAATATACATCTCTTAAACTAGATATTGTGTCACTATATTTAGCGTCAATTTCTTCAATTTTTTCTAATGCTCTTATTGCACTTCCTATTACATCTACCGTATTTTCGCCAATTGCATTATCTGCTTCTGATAAATTTTTAGCAATTTTTTCTGAATTTACTATTATTTTTCTTCTTTCTTCTAATTTTTCCTCTTCTCCATTTTTTAATTTCGTTTCTCGAATTTCATTTAATTGATATTTTAACAAGTCTAATTTTCTTTGTTTTTCTTTTTCATCACCATAGTTGTTACGTAATTCTCTCTTAATCTCATTATATCTAAGATATTTTTCTTTATATTCTAGCTTTAATCCAATTAATTTATCTCCTGAAAAATTGTCCAAATATTTTATATGTGTTCTACTATCTAATATTTGTTGATTGTCATTTTGTCCATGAATTTCTATATAATTACTCATAAAATTTTTCAATTCAGTTACAGTCACTAGTCTTCCATTTATCTTGCATAAATTTCTTCCATTACTATATATTTCTCTTGTTACAATTATATTATTGTCTACTGAATTTATATCATTTGGCGCATATATACATAGTTCTACATATGAATGATTCTCACCTTTTCTTATCATTTCTTTTGAAAATCTTCCACCACATATTACTCCTAAAGAATCTATTATTAATGATTTTCCTGCACCTGTTTCTCCTGTTAATACATTCATTCCTTTATTTAAGTTAATATCTAAATCATCTATTATTCCTATATTTTTTATATGTAAATTTGTTATCATATATATGCCTCCTCTTAATTTAAATCAAATATATGTTCGCTTGCTATTATATTAATATTTTTGAAATTTGTCAATAGTTTTGCGAACATTTTTTCTTTAAATTTAGAAATAAAAAAAGAAGAGTCCCCTACCAGCGATCAACCTGATAGGGGAATCTCTCCTTAATTTAGTTATAGACAACTAGAAGATTAGTCTTCCGTGCCTGTTGAAAGGGAATATCCTTAAACTTGAGGAGGTAAGACTCAGTTGCAATCATGAAAATTTCATGACAGGCTTCCCTAAAAATTATAATAAAGTGCCTTGCACTTTTAAGTACATTTCTAGTTTACCATATATTTACATAATTGTCAACCTTTTTTTCGACATTTTGTCTAAAAATTAATTTTCTATAATTTTCTCTAGTTCTTTTATCTTATCTCTTAGTTCTGCAGCTTGTTCAAATTCCATCTTACTTGCCGCTTCTAGCATCTCATCTGTTAATTTAGCAATTGTATCTTTAATATCTTCTTCTTTTTCCAATTTATACTCAACACCAATATTTTCAGTCTGTATAGCTTTTATTGAATCTCTTATTGATTTCTTTATTGTTTTTGGAACAATATGATGTTCTTTATTGTATGCCTCTTGTATTGCACGTCTTCTGTTTGTCTCTTTTATCGCTTTTTCCATTGAATCTGTCAATTCATCAGCATACATAATTACTGTTCCTTCTGTATTTCTTGCAGCACGTCCCATTGTTTGAATTAATGAACGCTCTGAACGCAAAAATCCTTCTTTGTCAGCATCTAATATTGCAACTAATGAAACTTCTGGAATATCTAGACCTTCTCTTAATAAGTTAATTCCTACTAACACATCAAATTCACCTAAACGCAAATTACGTATTATCTCCATTCTTTCTAGTGCTTTTATATCTGAATGCATGTAATTTACTTTAATATCCAAACTTTTCAAATATTCTGTTAAATCTTCTGCCATCTTTTTAGTTAATGTTGTTACTAAAACTCTTTCTTTTTTTGCAACTCTTATTCTTATTTGTTCTAATAAATCATCTATTTGATTTGTTACTGGTTTTACTTCAATCTTTGGATCTAGTAATCCTGTTGGTCTTATGATTTGTTCTACTACATTTTCTCCAGAATGTTCTTTTTCGTAATCTGCTGGCGTTGCACTTACAAATACAACTTGATTAATTCTTTCCTCAAATTCTTGAAATGTTAATGGTCTATTATCATATGCTGATGGAAGTCTAAATCCGTATTTTACTAGTGAATCTTTACGAGCTCTATCACCATTGTACATTGCTCTTACTTGTGGAATTGTTGCATGTGATTCATCTATTAATAATAAGAAATCTTTAGGAAAATAATCAAATAATGTGTATGGTGGGCTTCCAGCAGCTCTTCCGCTCATATGTCTTGAATAATTTTCTATTCCTTGGCAAAATCCAGTTTCTTTCATCATTTCTATATCAAAATTTGTTCTTTCCTGAATACGCTGTGCTTCTATTAATTTATTTTGATCTTTGAAATATTTAATTCTTTCATCTAGTTCTTCTTCAATTGTTACAATAGCTCTTTCCATTTTTGCCTTATTGGTTACATATTGTGATGCTGGTGGTATTAATACATGCATTCTTGTTCCTATTGATTTTCCTGTTAGTGGATTTATTTCAGATATTTTTTCTATCTCATCTCCCCAAAATTCAATTCTTAATGCTGATTCACTTTGAGATGATGGATATATTTCTAAAATATCTCCCTTTGCTCTAAATGTTCCTCTTTTAAAGTCTATTTCATTTCTTGAATATTGCATGTTTACCAGTTTTTTCATTATATCTTCTCGTGATTTTCCCATTCCAGGTCTTAATGATAACATCATTTCTTGATAATCTTCTGGGTCTCCTAAACCATATATACATGATACTGATGCTACAATTATTACATCTCTTGTTTCAAATAATGATAATGTTGCTGAATGACGTAGTTTATCAATTTCATCATTTATTGATGCATCTTTTTCTATATAAGTATCTGATTGTGCTATATAACTTTCTGGTTGATAATAATCGTAGTATGACACAAAATATTCAACTCTGTTTTCTGGAAAGAACTCTTTAAATTCTGAATATAATTGTCCTGCTAGTGTCTTATTATGTGCTAACACCAATGTTGGCTTTTGTGTTTTTGCAATTATATTTGCCATTGTGAATGTTTTTCCAGACCCCGTTACTCCTAGAAGTGTTTGGTATTTCTCGCCTCTTTCTATTCCTTTTACTAGATAATCTATTGCCTTAGGTTGGTCACCTGTTGGCTTATATTCTGAGTGTAATTTAAACATTATTTCCTCTCCATTCTTTATTAATTTTTTTCGTTTAATTCAAAATTTTTTATTTATTTTCACTTTTTAATTCTTCTATTAATAATTGTTCTATTTTATCTACATCTGGAAATATTAAATTTATTCCTTTATGCATTTCTCCTTATATATAAAAAGAAGTCCTTTATTCCTCTATAGAAACAAAGGACTGGATTATTTACGAAATGGTATAATTTGTTACTCGCACCAACCACAAGCGAGAACATTTAACGAAATAGTATGATTTATTACTCGCACCAACCACAAGCGAGATACATTTACTTTCTATAATTATTATACTCTGATTCACTCACTTTTGTCAATGAATTTTATAACTTTTAATATAATAATTATATCAGTAGTTTATGATTTTCTTTATTTTTTATTCTATTATTTCAAACAGTTTTGTTCTTATACAACTTTCTCTATCCAATTCAAAACATCTTGATAAACAGTTTTATTATCTACTTCATTCAAAATCTCATGACTCATATTCTCATATAATTTACTTGTCATATTTGTATATCCAAGATTTTTCAAAAAAGTTTGAGCCTTTTCCCAATCTTTTTTTGAGGCTATTACTGGGTCATCACTTCCTGCTATAAAATGAATTGGAAGTTTTAAATTATGTTTTTCATATTCTGCTTTTGCATCATAAAAATATCCAATATCTTCTTCATTTTTTAAGCTTGCACCATGTTTAAACCATCATATTCTGATGTTATATTTATTTTTTCTTCTTTCATCTCTTTCCTCCATTATTATTATATATGTTTTAAATATTTTCAATAATTTCATACTGAGTTATATCTGGCTCTATAAAATCTTTATCTGTTACATTGTTAAATTTATATACACAATTGCTTTCTTGATTATCTGGTTCATTGTTTGTTCCTGCTAATGCACTTCCTATCATTAAACCTGTTTCTTTGTCTATAACCATACCATTTATATAGAAATTATATGGACTCTTATAGTTGAATATATAATAACAATTTTTCTCATTATATTTCTCGTTTTTTATGACTGCAAATTTAGAATAATATATTGTTTTTAAAAGATTATTTTCATTTTCGTACCATCCTGGTTGTGAAAATTCTTCTACCATTCCCATCTTTTGATTAGTAATTGCTTTCTTTCCATTTTCACTATTGCTATATATATTTACTAAATAATATTGAGTTCCATAACTGTCTTTTTCAGCTTTCTTTCCTATTGTTATTGTTTCTGAAAGTTTGCCATCTATATATTGTGTTGTAATTACTTTTCTTTTATCTCCTAGTACAAATACTTCTTCTTTTTTATAACTTTCAATTCCATATTCATAAGATGTAATATGATAATTTTCTCTATTTATTGTCTCGTTTGCTTTTTTTGACATTTGTTTTACTATGATAGTATTTCTTGCCACAAATACTGCCCACAAGGCAATTATTATTGATATTATCGTTTTTAAAATTGTTAGTTTATTTTTATATTTTTTAAAATATTTTACTTTTTTTCTATCGTCATCTTGTTCTTTATATTCAATATTACTTTTCATATTTTTTAGAACTTTTTGACATTCTTTACATTCTTTTAAATGCTCTTCTATGTATTGATTAGTTTCTTCATTTGTTAATTTGTCAACATAGCTTGGCAATAAATCTTGTACTATTTTACATTCCTTTTTCATTTCCATCTACCTCCTTTAATTTGCTTTTTCCTCTATAGAATGTTACTCTGGCCCAGTTTTCTGTTTTCCCCAATATTTCTCCTATTTCTTTAAAACTTAATTCTCCTGTTATTCTTAGATACATTACTTCTCTTGTTTTTTCATCTAAATTTTGCATCTTTTTGTATAATAAAACTTTTTCTTCACCTGCAATAAATTGTTCTTCTAAATTCTGCGGATCTTCTATATCAAATGTTTCATCTGTATCAACTATCCTTTTGTTTTTTCTACATTGGTTATACCATAAATGTTTTGCAATCTGACATAGCCATACAGAAATTTTGCACTTTCCGTTATATGTATCAATCTTTTTTACTGCTCTGTAAAAAGTTTCTTGTGTTAATTCTTCAGAAATATCACTATTGTGAGTTAAACAGAATAAATACTTATATACTGTTTCAAAACATTCTTCATATATTTCATCCATATTCTGCATAACTTTCATCTTCCTTTGCTTATATAACACTTAACTTTTAATTTCGTTACAACTTTTTTATATTATATCAAAAAATAACAGATAATATTAATTATCTGCTATTTTAGGAAGTTCTTCAAATATATTATTTTTTGCAACTTTTAATAGTTCATTTACTGTTTGCCAAACCATTTCTTTTGTGTCACTGTCTATATTTTTATATGTACCTAAAATTGTTTTGGCATTTGCAAACCAATTTGCTTTTAGTTCTTTCATTGTTTGAGCTTCTGTTGTATTTAATATTTCGAATACCGCATCTATAACTTGTTCTCTTTTTTCTGGTTCAACATTTTCTAACCAATCTTTTATTGTTTTATCAATAAATTCACTTTCGTTAGTAAGCTTTTTCAAGGTTATAAACTCTTTTCCCAACACTTGCCAACTATATAAATCATGTTGCATTATTCCTCTTTGAACGCTTTCTACTATTGTATATTTTTCCTTGTGGTTCATTAACCTTCCTATTATTGAGGATTGTGGAATATATGTGTGAACTCTAGGAAGAATTTCTTGATATTCAGGTGTTTCTATTACATCTTCACAAAATCCTGGTCCATCATTATTATAAACATTTATTATTCTGTCTTTTACATCTTTACTTGCAAATGTTGCAGCATAAACTGCTATATTTCCACCTTTTGAATGTCCTCCAATTATTATTTTAGAACTTGGATATTCTTTTGCTATTTCTTCTAAATATTGTTTTGCTGATATTTGTGATGCAATATGACTTTTAAAGCTCATATTAAAATCTTCTTTCCAGCCAACTATTGTATTGTCTGTTCCTCTATATGACACATAAATTGTGCCATCTGGCATAAGTACAGTTATTGCTGAAAATTGTTTTTCTTGTTCTGCATCAATTTTGTTTATATATTTGGTTGCTAACATTCCTCCAAATCTTTTGGAATTCCCCATCAAAGGAAATAGTTCAACATCATCTTTCCATAATATTGGAAGTTTTGTTACATCTTGATTACTAAATCTCCTGCTTAATTCTTTTATTGTTGCTATTTCATTTTCTCTTATTATTTTATCAAATGGAAAATAAGAAAATCTAGCTAATATCAAATTGTCTATTTCATTAAATTCTGATTGTTCTAGTGTTAAATCTCCTCTCCATCTAACATAATCACATACATTTGCCATTTTATTCACCTCATTTTTTATTTTATAATAAAGCTATAATTTTTGGACCAAATATCATGAATCCTATAATTGCTGAAGCTATTGCAAAAACTAGAACTGCTCCTGCTGCAGCATCTTTTGCAAATTTTGCTTTTGGATTTATGTCTGGCATTGCTATATCTACAACAGTTTCGATTGCACTATTAAGCATTTCTCCTCCAATTACTAATCCAAATAATATAATACATATTATCCATTCAATTTTACTGATTTTTAATACTATTCCTGCTATTATTACTAATATCATTATTGTTACATGTATCTTTAGGTTTCTTTCTGTTTTTAATGCTGAAAACATTCCTTGAAAAGCATATTTAAAACTGCTTATTACATTTTTACTTTTATTGACCATTTTTATTTTTCTCCAATACTATTTTATTCTTTCTTACTATAACACACTGTAAAATAATTTTCAACTATAAAATAAACAACTACCTTTATTGGTAGTTGCTAAATTTCAATTTTCTATGCTTTTATAAGATTTTTATTTACTATATCACAAATCAAATTAACAGCATTATCAATTCCAATTGCATCACTATTAATACAAACATCATAATTTGATGGTTCTTTCCAATCTTTTTCTGTATAATATTTATAATGATTTGCTCTTAATTTATTTATTCTAGTAATTTCTTTTTCAGCATTTTCTTTGCTCATATGATAAAATTCAATTGCTCTTTTTATCTTATTTTCCATTGAGCTATTTATAAATACTTTTACAACATTTTCTTTATCTTTTAAAATGTAATCTGCACATCTTCCAACTATTATACAAGATTCTTGACTAGCAACTTTCTTTATAAATTCAGATTCTTTAATAAATAATTCATCTGCATTATTCAATCCTGAATAATATCCATTATTGAATACATCTAATACATTTCTTTTTTGCTCATTTTCTCTGATATATTCTTCTGATAAACCTGTATCTTCTGCCATTTTTTCTATAAACTCTTTGTCATATAATTTGATTCCAAGTTTTTCTGCAACAAGTTTTCCTATATATCTTCCGCCAGATCCATATTCTCTTGCAATTGTAATAACAATTGGTGTATTTGTATTTTTTTCTTCAATTGTTTTAATATTTGCTGGCTTTTCTACTTCTGCACTATTTTCTTTTAAGCTTCTTGTTTCTTTTACTAATAAAATAACTGCTAATATAAATGCTAATCCATCAGCAACTGGTCCTGCACTTAATACTCCTATTATTCCATATGCATGACTTAATATTATCATTGCTGGAATTAATATAACAATTTGTCTTGAAAGTGATAATATTGCACTCTTTGTACTTTTTCCAATTGCTTGGAAGAAGATTCCTGATGGTATTTGAACACCATTAAATATGCAAAGTAGTAAATATGTTCTAAATGCTAAACATGCAAATTCCATATAATTTTCATCACCACTACCAAATATTAAGATTAATTTATCTGGTATAGTTTGGAATAATATAAATGCTATTGTACTTATAATAACACTTGAACCTAATACAATTTTTAATGTTTTCTTTACTCTATCATATTTTCTAGCGCCATAATTGTATCCTAATATTGGTTGACTTCCTGCTGCAATTCCTATTATTATGCTATTTAGTATTTGATTTATTTTCATTACAATTCCTAATACTGTAATAGGAATTTCTGCTCCA
>USMB01000023.1 GCA_900555615.1 uncultured Clostridium sp.
CGAATATAGGTAGTATTTTTTAGTACCTAATATTCGCCAGCATGGTGTTTTGACACCCATTTTGCTGTTTAGGGCAAATACCCTAATACCCTTTTAGCTCTCCTAGGGATATTTTTTAATTCATTTTTCACACAATTTATTTTAAAAATTAGGACAAGTTTGTAAATATTTTTCTACTTGCTTGTCCTAATTTTTTTATCAATTTTTATTTACTTTTTAATAAAAATAAATTATAATTTTTATAGAAAATATTTAAAAAAGTTATCTTTTTTAGTTAGTTATTGTTCCCGCAATTACTAACTTTTTTCTTTTTAATTCTATGATCTATATCCTCTATTTTTACAAGATAACACATCTCATATAATCGAGAAATAATCGACTTTGCTGTCTCTATTTCACCATTTAAACTCAGTCTTTCAACTAAAGAATTTTGATTATAATTTGTTGTTATAATTACTGGTAAATTATTTTCATATCTGCTATTTATGATAGTAAATAGTTTTTCTAGTCCACACTCACTTGGCTTTTCTTTTCCTAAATCATCTATTATTAATAGGGCAACATTTTCATATAATTTAATAATTTCCATTTCTGAAATATTGTTATCTGTATCATATGAATTTCGTAATTCTGCTAACAAATTAATTAATGTACCATATATTACTGGTATTCCATTTTCAATTAATTTATTTGCAATACTACAAGCTATATGAGTTTTACCAACTCCATTATTTCCTACTAAAATCAATCCTTTTTTCTCTATGCAATTTACTAATCTTTCACTATAATTTTTTAAGTTATTAAATACTTTTTCATTCCTCGTATTTAGTTCGAAATTATCAAATTTATAGCTTAAATTTCTTTTACTCATCTTGCTATTTTTTATAATCTTTTCAACCTTTCTAGAGAATTCTTGCATTAATTCTAGCTTCTTTTCTTCCTCTAGCATCCTCAACTTTTTTAAATCATATTCATTCCAGTATGCTTGTGCATCATTACACTCACATCTTTCATAATCTAATGCTATTGTTCTTTTAGTACCATATAACTCCCATTCTATTATTTTTCTGTACAATTTATTTTTGCAATATTCACATTCAATGGAATCATTTTTATCAATCGAGGGTTTCAAAATTTGATTCATCTATTCTGTTCTCCTTTCTCATATTCTCTTTTCTACTCTCTTCTTGTGTATTAAAATTAAAACTTTTTTCAAATTGATTTTCTCCAATTACTCTATTTGATTTTCCCAATTTTCTAAGTTTATCAACACTTTGATACTTACTCCAGTTTTTCACGAAATATGTATCATCCTTATAAATTAACATTCCTAAATCGATAAATTTTTGTAAAATTTTCGTAAATGTTTTCGAAGATTTTCCAATAATATTGGTAAAATCTTTAACTTTAAATGGTATATCATCACTAATATATAGTCCACCATCTCTGTTACATTCTCCCGCAATAGTTAAAATTTGAATCCATATTCTAAAATAGGTGTCCCCTTCCCTTTCTTTTAATAGGATTTTAATTTTTCTATTAGAAAATATGTCTGTATTTACTTTTATCCATCCAACTTGTCCCATTTCCTCCCTTCTTTCTAACAAGATTCTTTTAATGAATCGTTTTCTTTTTTGCTTAGATAAATATCTAAGGCTTCTTTTCTAAATAAAATTCTTTTTCCAACTCTTGAACAAGGAATTTGCTTTCTTTTAACCAATTGTGTAATTAACCAATATGAAATTCCTAAGTATTCTGCTGCTTCTTTAGCTGTTAAAGTTGTCCTTTGCATTCTCCCTGTTGCCATATTGCTCACCTCCTAACTTCTAAATCGCTAAATTTTAAATTTTGTATTGACAATTTAAAAATAGCTGTGTATAATATTGTTAACAATTTTATAATTTGTATTTTAATTGTTAATTTATGATTAGTCAATAATCTCTGATGATTTCTGATATCAATTAACAATATATTTTATAATATTTAAATTGTTAACAAGGAGGTTTGCATGAAATTTGATATTGTATCCAGAATTTATTATATGAAAATGTCTACTACAAACAACACAGAATATTTTACAAGAGATTCTTTTTCTACTGTAAATGCAACATATAATAAAGCAACTAATACATACACAATACTTAAAGAAAGAAATGAATTTAAAACAAAAAAAGAATATACTAAGTATCTTTCAACCTATTCTGATAGTATTTGCAAATTATATAAATCTGATTTTACTGATGAAAAAAATAAACTAGGAACAACTTTATTAAAATTTTTGAACTATGATTTCACAAATTTTAATTCTTTTGTAGAATTTATATATAATTATGGATTACCAGCTTTAGTCTTTAACAACGGTGATAAGGATATTGGTAACCCCTTTAATGAATATACAAATTTAAATATTACTAACGATAAAGAAAATATTTTTTTAACAGAAAAAGACTTTATTTTAGTTTGTAAAAATAATTATGAAGAACGAAAAGAAATTTTAATAGACTATCAATCTCAGTTTAAAACGATTATCAATTTTATAAATAACCTATCGAATTTAGACTATTTAAAATGTTTCTCTATTGCAGAAAGATTTTTTATATATAAGCGAGCTGATTTTACTAATTATTCAGACATGTCTATAGTATTAAATTCATATATATCTCTTGCATATGATATTGAATCAATGAAATATCTAAATATGAATTTATATACTGATCAAGGCACTTTTGAAGAAAAAGCTAAAGCAATTTCAGAATATATAAAAAATTATCCTACAGAATATGATGATGAGCTCTTTCCATCTATTTGTTTTAATTGTCATATAATTGAAAGCGCTTGTTTTATAAGTATTCTAGAATTAATAAAAAATAATACACCAATACATATTTGTAAAAATTGTGGTAATTACTTTATTCCATCTTCTAAAAAAAATACTTTATATTGTAATAATATATTTGAAAATGGTAAAACATGTCAAGAAATTGGTGCAATGAATACCTACAATGAGAAGTTAAAAAAAGATGAAATAACTTCATTATATAGAAAAACTTTATCAGCCAAAAAAATGTTAGCAAATAGAAATCCTGATATTCCTATGTATTTAGAGAAATATGAAAAATGGAAAGAAGAAGCTAATAAATTTAAAAAAGACATAAAACAGGGTTTAAGAACAGAAGAAGAATTTCTAAAATGGATAGAAGAAACTAGAAAAAAATAAATAATCTTATTATAGGAGTAATTTGTATGGAATTAAAATTTAAAAGATGGAAAGATTTTAACAATTTATCTATTAAAGTTACTATTAATAAAAAAATTTATGATGCTATTTTGAACACAGATAACAATAGATTAATATTAAAAATAAATATGACAAAGGATATCAATGAATGGAGAAAAACAAATAAAAACTATGATATTATCTCAGGAAGATTTCTATTTAACAGTCAAAAAATTTTCTTTATAAATTGTATTCATACAGGACATGAGAGTAGTATGAATTGCAAAAAAAATACAATTGAAAATGCCACATCCAACTTTATTGTTGATAGATTAATAATAGATAAAAATATATCTAAAACATCACTAAATAATATTTTGAAGTATTCGGCTTCTTATAAAAATTTAGATTTGTTTTCCGAATTAAATCGAATAATGCCAGGTTTACGAGAAATTGATTATGATTCAAATACTTGTGATTATAAAATAAATACACCTTTTTATTCTATGAATATTATGTTTTACTGTAGTACAAAAGAAGATCGAAACTCATTGATAGTTAATAGAATGTCTCATGTAGAATTTGAGCATTCAAAAGGTGTAAGTATAAAAAAAGTTCTTGAAAATATATATAGATTCAGAAATTTTTTAATGATAATATTAAAACAACCCATATATGTAAAAAAGCAAACAATTTATATAAATGATAATGCTGTAGAACTATTTGATTGTAATGATAATGATGATTTTTTAGAAAATCCTAGTTTAGAAGAAATGCTTTCTCATAGATGCCTAAAAATAAATAATATTGATAATATTGAAACAATTTATAATAACTTTATAAAACAATACAATCAATTATACCCTTTAATTGAATTATATTATAATGTTACTCAATATAAAATACCTAATTTAACTAGATTTATTAATGCTACTACTATGTTAGAATACTATTCTAGAACCTACGATTATATTAACTCTTTAAACTTAAGTAAGAATAAAAATCCTAAAAGAAATGATCCTTATTATGAATGCATGGTATTATCTCTGATTAATAATGTTAATGAAGTTTTTAATTGTACATCTGAAGAAATTGATACAATTTCTGAGAATATAAAAGCTGCTAGAATACATTATATTCACTATAAAACTAATCAAAAATCCAAAACTTTAACAGATGATGAACAATTTTGGTATTCTTATTTTATGCAAGATGTAGTCTTATTAAATATATATAAATTACTTGGTTTAGATATTTCTAAATATGAATATGTTTCTTTTAATGACTTTTTCTACAATATAAATGATATATTATAAAAATATATAAAATCCTTGCCATAGGTATGCTGAAAGGAGGTGAAAAAGTAATGGCAGGGTATCTTTAAAAGAGAGGCAAACGCTCATGGAGATTAATTGTATCACATGGTTTTGATAGCTACGGTAACAGAATCAAATATACTAAGAGTATCAAAGCTAATAGTAGGCGTGAAGCAGACAAAGAACTTGTAAACTTTGTTTATGAGATAGAAAATGGTATTGTTTTGCAGAACTCTTCAATGACATTTAAAGAATTTACAGATTTATGGAAAAAAATTATGGTGAAAAAGAATTAGCACCTAAAACTTATGAAAGATATAAAGGAATGTTAAAATCACGAATTATTCCATATTTTGGTCATTATAAGTTATGCAATATAAAGCCTACTCACATTATGAATTTTTACGATTACCTTTCAAAAGATCATCAATTAAAAAGATGTAAAAATCACAATGGAAAAACTGTAATGAAAGGATTATCTTCTAAAACAATACTAGAGCATCATCGTTTATTACATGCTATGTTACAAAATGCAGTATATTGGCAAATACTACCTTATAATCCAGCAGATAGAGTTAAGCCACCAAAACACGAAAGACCTCAAATTAAATACTATGATGATGTTCAATGTAAACAATTACTAGAGGCATTAGAAAATGAAGAAATTAAATTTCAAACTATTGTTATATTAACATTGTTTACTGGTATGCGTAGAGGCGAAGTGTTGGGCTTAGAATGGTCAGATATCGATTTTAAGGAAGGTTTTGTTAATATTACTAAGTCAAGTCAGTATATTGCTGATAAGGGCATTTTCGTAAAAGACCCAAAGACACATAGTTCAATTAGAAAAGTAGGAATTCCTGATATTGTTATAAATATGCTTTATAAGTACAAAACTTGGTATGATGCCGAAAAAGAAAAATGTGGAGACCTATGGGTTAACTCAAACAGACTATTTGTTACTTGGAATGGTAATCCAATGCATCCTGATACTGTTACAGATTGGTTTCGTTCTTTTATTGAAAAGAAAAACTTACCAAAAATTACTTTTCATGGTTTGCGACACACAAATGCTACTTTGCTTATATCTAAAAATGTAGATGTAGCTGTTGTAGCATCAAGATTAGGGCATGCTCAAATAACTACTACCTTAAACTTCTATGTACATCCAGTAGAAGCTCATAATAAAGAAGCTGGTAATGTTTTAGAGAAAATGCTCGTATAAAAACTCTTTTCAAAATTTCTCGAAAATTACTTTTTTGATTTTCAAAGTTTAATATAAATTAGCAAGGCTAAAGTATGCTATTTAATGCATAAAAATGTAGGGATTGTCCCCAAATTGTCCCCACTTTTGTAAAAATAGATATTTAGCTAAAAAAATAAGAGTCTGCAATCTCTTGCGACTCTAATAAAAATTTTGGTTGCGGGGGATAGACTCGAACTTACGACCTTCGGGTTATGAGCTCTACCCCATAAACCACCTTATTATCCAATATAAAATTATTATTCCCAAAATAGAATAAATAAAATATTTAGCATTATCATAAAAATCATCCATTTTTTCTTGATTTATTATTTTGTCATCATCAGTATATGGCTTTGCTTCTTGTTCTATCTTGGTCATCTCATTTTTCTTATCCTCATCATCGTCAATTTTTTTCTTTTCAGTCAAAACACTTCTCGGCTTTGCACCTTGATATTCAGAAATAATTCCTCTCTCTTCTATCAAATCTATTATTCTTCCAGCCCTATTATAATCTATCTTAAAATTTCTTTTAATTAGTGATGTTGAAGCATACCCTGCATTTGTAACCAATTCTATTGCATCTTTTAATAACGGATCTTCTTCATAATTATCTTTATCTTTTGAAATATCTTCAATCTTCCAACTTTCATATTCTACTCCACTATTATTTTCTTCTATATATTTTACAACATTTTCTATATCTTGTTCACTTACATACGGTACTTGTATCCTCTGTTGATAATATCCACCTGTTCCACTAAACAATATATCTCCATTAAATAATAAATCTTCTGCTCCAGCAACATTTATTACTGTTCGAGAATCAAATTGAGATGGAAGCTTAAATGTTGCTCTAACTGGTATATTAGCTTTTATTCTTCCTGTTATTATATCAGTTGAGGATCTAAAAGAAGAAATTATTATATAAATTCCCGTTTGTCTTGAATGACTAACAAGATTAATTAATTCTTCTTCAATTCTTCCATTAGTTCCTAACATTAAATCACAAAAATCCTCTATCATAACAACAATTCTCGATAATTTATTTTCAGAAATTTTATTATAACTTTCTATATTATCTACTTTCTCATTTATGAACATTTTATTTCTGTTAGAACTTTCTACATTTAAATATTTTAATACTTCCATTGCATTATTTACATCTACTATAGTAGGTAATAATAAATGTGGAATTTTATTAAATCTAGTAAAATTTACTTTTCTTGTATCTATTAAAATAAGTTTTACTTCTTTTGGTTCAAAAGTATATAAAATATCTATCAAAAATGTATTCAAAAGATTACTCTTCCCTGTTCCAGTTGTTCCTGTAACTATCATATTAGGGAAACATGTCAAATCTTCAACTATCGTTTTACCATTTAAATCATTTCCCATAATAATTGGAATAGTATAATTTGATTTTTTTAATTCTTTTATATAATCACCCAAATAATTCTTTTCACTTTTTTTATTAATTATGTCTAAAGCAACTATCTGCTTCTCTCCAATTATACTGATTTCAACCTTTTCTACACCAAGCATATATTGTAATTCTAATTTTAAACTTTTTATTTTCTTTATTTGCACTCCATTTTCTGGTTTAATACAAAATCTTGTTATTAAATTTCCTTTAAAAACTTCTACAACTTTTCCTCTTGCTCCAAAATCACATAATGTTTTTTCTATTATTTGAGATTCAACTAAATTTTCTTCTTGCTTTTGAATTCTTTCAGAATGAGTTAATAATTCCTCTGTTGGAAATTTATATTCTTCAAACATTTTTTACACTTTCTCCCCTATCCTATCTTTTCAATACCTTATTTAATTCTATCTCGGCTTTTTTCACAAAATAATTATCTGTATAAATAGGAATATCCAATTGATTAACTCTATTTATCAGTTTCTCAATTGAATCAAACTCATTGTTTTCATTTAAATCCTCAAGCTTACCTTTTATTTTTACTGTTATTTCATTACTTTCTTTTAAACTCATCTTCTTCTATCCTCCTTGCCAACTCCAAAGCCAATATAGGAATCTTAGACTTAAGACTGAAATTAGTTAATTGTTCTATACTTCGTTCATCCCACTTATCTGAATCCAAATTATCAGCAGCATAATAAAAGGTAAAAAACTTCAAATTTTTATATTGACAAACAGCTGCAATAGAGGCACCTTCCATCTCAACACAAATTGCTCCTTTACTCTTAAAATATTCCATTTTCTCTCTAGTCTCTCTGAAAAAGCCATCAGTAGTCCAAGTTGCCCCTTCAGCAAAACTATAATTATTTTCTTTAAGTATCTCTTCAAATAAATCCTTGAAATCCCTGTTTAACTCAATTGACTCTGAATCTGGCAAATAATGATAACTAGTTCCTTCATCTCTAAAAGCCATGTTTGGAATAATAATTGAACAATCTTCTATATTTTTATCCAACACACCACAATTTCCAAAAATAATAAATGTATCAACACCATTTGCATTTAACTCCTCGATGTCAGCACTTATCCATGGACCACTTATACCTGCTAAAAACAAAGTAATCTTTATTTCCTTATACTTCATACTATAAACTGGTCTTTGACAATTTGCACAACTAATATGTCCTACTTTTTCACATTCAAATTTTTCTACTATATCATTTAATAAATATTCTGAAAAAACTCCCACTGCAATATGAGGCACTTTATAATTTTTATCTTTTGTTCCATCTAACCTCTTTATCCCTTCTGGTTGAATCAAACCAGGTTCATTACTATAAAATATCATCCTTACCTCTCCTCCTCATCTTTTAAATTAGACCTAGCACTAACATTTCCGTCATCCCAAACATCCTTAACCAACGCAGTACGCATATTAAGTCTATGGCCACCATAAATATCATCAAGTAAACTATCACCAACAGTCAAAACCTTATCAGGAGGAAGATTCATAAGCTTGCACGCCTTAAGAAAATTCATCTTCAAAGGCTTATGCGCAAACATAATATAATTGATTTTCTTCTCATCAAAAATGCGTTCTAAATTTCTATCAAAGCCATTGCTCACAATCACAACTTTAAGTTTGCCTCTCAAAAGCTCAATCCAATCCTCATTACACTTAGGAATTCTCTTCATATCCTTTCTCAAAGTCTCATCCACATCCAAAATAACGCCTTCAATGCCATATTTTTCTTTTAGTTCATCAATCATCTTTGCATCCAAATCAGTAACTTTTTCAACCTCAATATCAGGCTTTATTATCTTAGAAAGTCCATAATTTACTAAATCAATAATTTTATCTGCTAATAATTCATCTAATGTCTTCATTAATCCACATACTCCTTAATCACATCATAAACCATATGTATAGGAAGACCCACCACACTATTATAATTGCCTTCAATCTTCTCTACAAAAACGCAAAACTCATTTTGAATTCCGTAAGCTCCTGCCTTGTCCATAGCTTTGCCTGAATCTACCCATTTTTCAATTTCTTTGTCAGACATTTTCTTCAAAAAAACTTTAGTTTCATCATGTGATGTGTATTCTTTAATCTCGCCATTTTCCTCAATCAGTATGCTCAAACCTGTTATAACACTGTGAACTCCATCTCCAGCAATAAGCTCTTTTATCATTTTCTTTGCATCAGCTTTGTCCGTAGGTTTTCCATAGATTTTCATATTCTTAGCTACAACAGTGTCTGACCCAATTACAATTCTGTCTCCAGATGTTTTGTCAAAAACATCTTTTGCCTTTATATATGCTAATCTTTCAACTTGCTTTTGTGGAGTTAATCCTTCTTCTAATTTTTCGTCTACTCCACTTACTTGTACTTCAAAATTTGATGTTATCATTCCCAATAATTCTTTTCTTCTTGGTGAATCTGATGCTAATATAATTCTCATATTTTCCTCCTTGCACAATATACAATATTTTTACTTAGTCGTTTGTTCCACTTCACGTAATAAACCCATAGATCATTTATTCCTTTTTACGCAATAAATTCATAAACATTCTATTTTGCCAACAATATATCATATTTTTGAAGATTTTTCCACTTAAATATTGATTTTCTTTCCTAATTCTTGTAAAATGTACAAAGTATAGGGAGGTAAAAAATGTATAATCGTATTTCTATTGTTGGCGGCTCTGGTAGTGGCAAAAGCACTTTGTGCAATATTCTTTCTAAAGAATTAGGCTTACCTGCAATCCATCTAGATGCAATTAACTATGAACCAAACTGGGTTGAAATTGATAAGACAGAACGTGATAATATAATTCTTTCTAAGGCTCAAGATGATAAATGGGTTATTGATGGGAATTATAATAAGACTTTAAAAGAACGTTTTGATAAAGCTGATTTAATTATTTGGCTTGATTATTCAACTTTAAAACAACTACATGGAATTTTAAAAAGATATTTTACAACTCGTAACTCTGAACGTCCAGAAATTCCAGGATGTAAAGAACGCTTGGAACCAGAATTCATAAAATATGTTCTTACTTATAATAAAAAGAAAAGGCCTGTTATTTTAGATTATTTAAAAGATGTTCCTAAAGAGAAAGTTTTAATTTTTAAACATCAAAAAGATTTAAATGCTTGGCTAAAAGATTTTACTAATAACCCTAATGTTTTATCCGAAATAAAATAATATAATAAAAGTCCAAAAGCACCGGAATCCTCACATTCCAAGCTTTTGGGCTTAATTTTAATCATTAATAATTTTATCAATAGAAACATTCAAATAATTGCAGATTTTCACAATAGTATCTAAGCTAACTTTTCCAACTCCTCTTTCAAGTCTTACTATAATACCACCCATCATGTTCAAATCCTCTGCCATTTTAAACAAAGGAATTCCTGCCTTCACCCTTGCTGCCGCTAGTTTTTCTCCTATCTTCTCATAATCTACTTCCCCTAATTCTCTAGGTTGTTTGTAGGTTACAAAAGCATCTTTTATTTCCAACTTTTCCAAGACATCTTTTATATTATCTTCAAGAATTCCATTCTCTCTTTCAAGTTTTTGAATATTTTCTACAATTTTTCTTTTATCTACCTTTATTTCTGGTCTTTTTTTGATTACATATTTTTTTATTGTTAAATTATAATTGTTGTTTTCTATCTCTTTTTTAGAAACTACACTTGCAAATTCATCAATATTTTTTCTTGCAAAATAAGCAGTTTGTACCTTATTCTGATTTTCTTGAGACATAACATTTGCTCTTCTTATGCTTTTATATTCCTGACTTGCATCTATAAATAATACATCTTTATCTGTTCTATCCTTTTTTAAAACCATGATTATAACAGAATTTCTAGTTCCTATAAATAGATTTTCTGGCAATCCTATAATTGCATCTATACAATTTTCTTTTAAAAGAATTTCTCTACTATTTCTCTCATTTTCTCTAAATAAAACTCCATGTGGTAATATAACAGCCATTTTTCCGCCTGGTTTTAGCGAATTATACATCATCATCACATATGAATAGTCGCCTACTCCATTTTCAATTTCACCATATTTTTGATTTAACCTTTGCATATATACTTCTCTTGGTTTCAATTTTTTTTCCATAAATGGTGGATTTGATATTACATAATCATATTGTTCTTTTTCAAAATTAGGACTATATTCACTTAATTTTATTTTATCATTTTTTACATCATGTAAAAATAAGTTTGTCATACATATATCATAAAGATTTCCGTTTTCTTCTTCTCCACAAACTTCAATATTTTCATTAGTTGGCACATTTAATAAAAGATTTCCACATCCACAAAATGGATCATAAACCAATCCTTTTTCATTTGTTATTGTAATTCTATTTATTAATTTTGCTATTCCTCTAGGGGTATATGCCTCTCCACTTCTAAAAGAAATGTCTTTATTAAACATAGCATCAATTAATGCTTTTCTATATGCTTCTCCAATTAAATATTTAGCATCATCATTGTTTTTCTCTACCTTTTTTATTAGTTTATATAAATTTCCTACTGTTTTGCTTAATATATTTTCTTCACCAAGGCTTCGATAAATTTTGATGCCTTTAAAACATACTCTTCTAAATAAGCTTTTATTTTTAAGCTTTATTTCTTCTAAGTAACTGTCTATTTTATCTGCTATATAATAATTTTTTCTCATATCATATAAAATATCTAAATAATATGATTTGTAAAAAACAATATATAATAATGCTGATATATAATTTATATAATCTGTTTTTATGTCTGTTTCTTCTCTAAAGTCTTGACATATGTCCCACAACATTTTGTTAATAGTTGATTGACTGCTATAATCTATTTCCACAATTTACTCCTCTTCTATAATTTCATTAATATATGTATTGTATAATACTTCTTTTTGCCTGATAATTTCTTCTGATATCTGCTTTTGCTTATTCCATAAATTCACTAAATCTGTTATGCCTTTTTGCTTCTCTAATGCAATTATTGGTACTTCTAATTTTCTTAAGTTTGATACTGAAATCTTTTGAATACTTGATCCCGTAATGCTTTCAAGTATTCTTTCTTTTCCACTTTCACTTTCTAAATACCATTTTAAATATTGTGAATCTACTTTTTTTGGATCAACTCTTATTATACACATTTGTGATTGCACCAATAAATTCTCCATTTCGCCATCTATGTAAATTATTCCGTTTGGATACACTAATCTTATTAAAAGATCTCCTCTTCTTGTAAGCTTGTCATCAAAATTTTTTAATGTTTTTACATCTTCATATTCTTCCTGATTGTCATAATTTTTTAGATTGAATAGTTTGTACTCATTTTCTCCAATTTCTGTAACTTCTCTGCTTGTTAATATACCTATTGATACTTGTGATACCTCCTCTAATTTCATTTTTTTCCTCCTTTCTTAAAATTTGCAACCAGAAAAATTGATTTTTTTGACTTTGTATGTTATAATTCTCATGATAAATATTTACGTATTTATTCTAATTAATAATAAATTGCTGTTATTATTAATTTTGTTCTCTGGTTGTCCTACCGGTATAACTAATATGTATTGGATTGTCAATAGTATATTTTAAATTTTTATAGAAATGTATTGACATTTTTTAAAAATCTGTATATAATATATAAGTACTGACATCGCGGGGTGGAGCAGTTGGCAGCTCGTTGGGCTCATAACCCAAAGGTCGGTAGTTCGAGTCTATCCCCCGCAACCAATATTGATTAAAACAGTTAGAATTTTCTAACTGTTTTTTTCGTATACTCTTGTAAACCCAGGCAAATGGTGTTATAATAGTTGTCATAACTATTTGAAAGGAGTTATATACTATGAGTATCAAGTTATCCAACGATGTCAAAACAATTATTTCGGAAATGTTAAAAATATCCGTGGATTTCAAACTTAACGAACTCAACTCGGTAGTACTTTTTAAAGCATTATTAGTAAACTGGATCTTCCTTAATGCTTTAGAACAAGCCTCTATGTGCAACAAAACAGAAATATTAAATTACTTAAACGAACTTTTAAAATCAGGTGATTTATCTGATAAAGAAGTAGAGTCTAAAGGTGAAAAAGAAATTTTTCAGGAAGTTCTAAAAGAAGCAAATATCAAATATCATGAAACTATCAAATTTTCACAAGAGTTAGCAATTATTTTCTCTTATGCAAATTTAGTTGTTCAAGAAGAGCAGCGTTCTAAAATTACAATTGATGACATTATACTTTCTATGATTGACAACAAATCTGATGATATCGCTGATGTGTTTGAGTATTTATCTACAGATCTCTTTAAGTTCAAAGAGATTTACGAAACTTCTATTGCTAAAGAAGACATTCCTTTTTCCATTCCCAAATCTCTTAGTGGATGTTTAACTATCCTTAATGACAAATTCAGTGAAAATCCTAACTGCACTATTCTTGGAAGAGATAATGAATGCAAAGAAATTTGGAAAACGATGATGAAAAAAACTAAACGGAATGTTCTTCTCATCGGTGAACCTGGTGTTGGTAAATCTTCTGTAGTTTACAAGCTCACTTACGACATTCTTAATGGAACTTGTCCTGAAATGTTTAAAGATTTTCTGATTCTCTCTCTTAATGTAAATAACCTCGTTTCTGGTACTATCTACAGAGGGCAAGCAGAAGAAAGATATAAAGATTTGATTGAACTGCTTGAAGATTATGAAAATCTTATCCTTTTTATTGACGAAATCCATATGATTGTTGGTGCTGGCTCTTCCTCTTCTGAGAAAAATGAGCAAGACTTTTCAAATGCTCTGAAACCTATTCTTGCTGGTGATGAAGCAATTATTATTGGTGCAACCACCACTGAAGAATATAAAAAGACCTTTGGAATGGAAGGTGCACTTAGACGTAGGTTCCGCAATATTACTATTAAAGAACCTAAAACTACTGAAGTATATGCAATGTTGAAAGATTCTATTAAACAACTTGAAGAATTCCACGGCGTTAAAATTTCTAAAAGAATGGTAAATGCGATTATTTTCTATTCTTCTTGCTTTAATTACAACACCAAGAATCCTGATAGAACTAAAGATTTAATTGATCTTTCCATGGTAACAGCAAAAATGGATGGTAAAGACCATGTGGATAGAGAATCTATTATGAAAAACTTTGATTTCAATTTCAAAAAATTTCATAATATGACTCCTGCAATGATTAATGAAATTGCATATCATGAAACTGGACACTTTATTATCCAGAGATTTTCCGGCCGTTTGACTAATAAAGAAGTTGTCGCTATTTCCATTATTCCAGCAACTGATTATTTGGGAATTAATGTTTTTGATCCAACAGATTGTGAACCTACTTCTGATAAAAATTTCTTTATTGATAAAATTGCCAGTTGTCTTGCTGGAAGGATTTCTGAAAAGCTTTTCTTGGGAGTTCAAAACAATTCTGGGGCAAGCAGTGATCTAGAAACTGCTACAATGCTTGCATATGATATGGTCACAAAATATGGCATGTCCACCAAACTTGGTGAAAATCGCATCTATTTCAATGACCACAACTATAAAATGCAAACAGATGAAGTCACAAACATGATTAATGGTGAGATTAAAAACATCATTGATAGAGCTACAGAAAGAGCCACTAATCTCTTGAATGAACATAAAGATTTAGTAAAGGCTCTGGCTGAAGAACTTTCTCAAAAAGGTATGCTTAGCAAAATTGAGCTGGAAGAAATTATTCAAAAGTACGAAAAAGTAGTTATCTAACTCCATTTAATGGCAGGGAAAATCCCTGCCATTTCTTTTTATATCAAAATATAATTTTTTAATTTTTCATACTTACTATCCCCTATTCCACTTACATTTTTAATTTCCTCTATATTAGAAAACTTTCCATTCTCTTTTCTATAATTTATAATCTTTAATGCAAGTGAAGGACCAATTCCCGGCAATGTCTCTAGTTCTGTCTGTGTTGCAGTGTTTATATTAACTTTACTATTAATTTTGCTTGAACTTTTTTGTCCCTCATCTTTTATACTGCTTTTTTCTTCTTCATTTCCATCTCCAGGACTTCGCGTAATATAATCAAAACTAGAATCATTTTTTAATTCCTTATTACTTGGTACATTTACTTTGGTACCATCTTCTAAAACATATGCCAAATTAATTTTAGTAATATTAGCATTTTGTGTAATTCCGCCTGCCGAATCAATTGCATCTATAATCCTACTTCCTTCATCCAATATAACCACTCCTGGATTATTGACTTCTCCAGAAACATATATGTAGATTTTATTTTTTATGCTATCCTTTTTATTTTCATCTTTGCTCACTTCAATTTCTTCATCTTGAATTAGTTCATCCTGCATTGATTCATCTTGCTTTCCTTCTTCTTGGGCAACTTCCGTATCGTTTTCTTTAGACTTATTTGAGGTTATATTATCAGTATCATTTATACTATTTTCTGTTGAAACAATATCAAAATTGTTTTGAGTATTATAATCTCTGATTGCCTCTCTTGCAATTTTATATACTGCAATAAGTACAATTATGCTAGCTATTACAATTATTCCTTTATTTTTTCTTTTGAATATAAACTTTTTAAACCAACTCTTTATCATACTTCTCACCTCCCTTCAATAATTAACTTTAATAATTTTATGGAAAAATATCTTGAAAATAATGTTCAAATACTGTATGATAAGATTACACGGAAAAATTAAGGAGAATAACAAATGAAATTGCGAAAGCAAATTATTTTAATAATGTTAATTTTTACTATTTTTAGTATTATATATAGTAATATTTCATTTGCAACAACTACTGTTGCAAATCAAGATTTTGAAATAGCATCAGAAGCTGCATTATTAATGGAAACTTCAACAGGAAAAATCTTATTAAGCAAAAATGAAGATGAAAAATTATATCCTGCAAGTACAACAAAAATCTTAACAGCAATTATTGCTATCGAAAAATATAATTTAACTGATAAACTATCAGCAAGCAATTCTGCTGTAATGGCTATTCCATCAGGGTACTCAAATGCCGGAATAAAGCAAGGCGAAACGCTCACTGTTGATGAACTTTTAAATTTATTTTTAATTCATTCTGCAAATGAAGTGGGATATATTTTTGCTGAAAATATTTCTGGTGATATTACTAGCTTTGCAAATCTTATGAATCAAAAAGCTTCAGCTTTAGGTTGTAAAAATACACATTTCACAAATCCTAGCGGAATACATGATGTAAATCATTATTCGACTGCTTATGATATGGCTCTTATAGCTCAATATTGTATGAAAAATGAAACCTTTAGAAGCATCGTTTCAAAACCTTCTTGCACTGTAGAAGCTACTGATAAATCTGAAAAAAGGTATTTCAAAAATACTAATGACTTACTTTTAAAAAAAGAAAAATATTATTATGAAAATGCAATCGGAATAAAAACTGGCTATACAAGTCAAGCAAAAAACTGCTTGATTGCAGATGCCAAAAAAGATAATTTAGAATTAATCGCTGTGACTCTTGGTTCAAAATCCCAAGCAGATAGATATTCTGATACTATAAATATGTTTGAATTTGGATTTAATAATTACAAATTACAGCAAATTGCAACTTCTAAATCCACAATTCAAGAGATTACTGTGGAAAACGCTACAAAAGAAACAAAAAACTTATCCTTATTGCAAAAAGATACAATAATTGCTTTAACACCATCATCAATTGATTTGAATAATTTAGACTATTCTATAACTCTTAATGAAAATATTTCTGCTCCTATTGCTGAAGGAGAAGTTCTTGGAAAAATTACTTATCATATTGATGGAATTGACTACACTTCTGATTTAATTTCTAAAAATTATGTAGAAGAATTTAATGTACCTTTAACACTTGCTCAAATTGCTCTCGCACTATTTATTTTATTTGTTTTGACCAAATTGTTCACTACAAAAAAAACAAAAAGAAAAAAATATAAAAATCGTAAAAAAAATTCTGATTCAATTTATAAATTTAATTAAATATTTATTTAGAAGCCTTTCAAAAGAAAGGCTTCTTTTTATTTGTAATCTTTGCCAAGTATTATTGTTATATCAACATCACTTGAACTTACTGAATTTGAAGATACATTTTCTGTTCCTAATATACTTTTTATATTGTCAATAAATTCTGTATCTATATCTGATTTGTTTATTATTGTTGTTTTGGCTGTGTCATTTGTTGAAGTTGTTTTCGTAACTTTATATCCCTTTGTACTTAAAGCTTTTTTTAACTTATCTAATGATTCTGATGACCCAGAACCATTCAATATTTCAATTTTTATTTTAGATGCTTCTGTTTTTGAAACATTACTGTTAGTAGTATTTGTTGAGCTATTATCAGTTTCTGTCTCTTCTTCTGATTCACTATTATTACTATACAACTCATTAATTAATTTTGCTGTTTCTTTTTTATCTGGAATAAAGAACCATAATGGATAAGATGGTTTAGTTGTAGGTCCATATGAACCACCAGGCAATACTGCACTTTGAATTGCATCAATATTTATATTAACAGCATATGGTACATAATCTTTTATTGTTGAAATTGATAAATTTGTTTCAATATATTCATATGCTATATCTATAATTTCTTTAACCTTAAGAATATTTTTAGCTTGAATTGTTTGTTTTACTGTCTCTATCATAAATTCTCTTTGTGTTCTCATTCTTCCATAATCATTTCCACCATATTCCGCTGGATATGTTCCTAAATATCTTCCTGTCTTTTTATCCAAATTCCCATGTCTATATCTCAAAAGCTGTTCAGCCTTGTTTCCATCTAACTTTTGCATTCCTGCTTTTAAATTAATATGCAATTCTTGAGAATCATCATCATACACCATATCTATTGGTACATTAAATTCAACTCCACCTATTACATCAACTAATTTTATTAAAGCTTCATTATCAATAACCATATAATATTTAATGTCTAAACCTGTTATTTCATTTACCTTTGTTAAAGTTTTTTCAGGGCTTTTTAGATATAATGTATTAATTTTATCCATAGCTGTTCCAGTTTGTGGATTTTTTCCAACAAAAGTATCTCTTGGAATTGATAGTAATGATGCACTTTGATTTTTAGGATCATATGTTGCCACTATAATTGTATCTGTTAATTTTCCACCATTATCTGTACTAACTCCCATTAAAAGTACTTGTATTGGCTGTAAGTTTTTCAAAGTTTCTTCATTATGTCCAACTAATGTTGATAATAAACCTTGCATTCCTCCTCCATTTTTTTGTGTTCTATATGCAATCCATCCTATTAATATTATTAATGCAATTAATAAGAATAGTAATATTTTTTTTAATATTTTTGATTTTTTCTTTTTTTCTCTTTTGATTTTCTTCCTTTTAGTCATTTCGACCTCCTACTTATAGCATTACTAGTTTACTATAGCAAATTTCTTGGTAATTTTCAACATTTATTCAAATTTTTTTAGATTTTTCACAAAAAATTCACAGTATTTTAAGAAAAAAAATAGTGCCATTTTATTGGCACTATTTGTATTTTTATTTAAATAGAATGTTTAATAATAAATTATGCTCATAGAAGAATTTTGTTACATATGAACTATTAATAGCATCTGCTATAGTAGAATTGCTTGTATAACACATAATAAAGAACACAATTGTTAATATTATATATATTATCAATAATGCTTTTATAGCACCATATAAAACGCCTCCAACCTCATTAAATTGTTTTAATATTGGTAATGATGTTATTATATCTGAAATAAACGTTAATAATAACAATACTACTCTAACTAGTAAAAATATTCCTATTAATACAGCTACATTAATAATTTTTACTGCCATCATTCCTGCTGTTTGTGTTACAATTTCTGTCTGTGTTTTATTTACAGCATCATCTACATATTTTTGCAAATAATCTAAAACACTAACATATCTAATCTCTTGCCCTTCTTGAGTTTCACTCGTAAAGTTATTGATTATTGCCTTTTCTATGTTTTCATCAAGTTCTGTATTTTCAATTATCAAATTAGATACTGGTTTGTAAAAAACTAAAGCAAGTATAATCGCTGCTGCCACAGCAATCAAGCCAACTGCTAATTTTACTAATCCTTTTTTATAACAAATAAATACATTTAATGCAATTATTGCAATTAATACTATATCTAAAATTATTCCCATTTTCCTCTCTCCTTATAAATCAATAATCTGTATCTTATCCCTATATACTACTCCTACAACTCCATCAGTCATTACTACATCATTTATCTCAGTCTTAGAAATATATTTTTGTAATAGAATTCCATTTTTACTAATTATATGTAATTCTGACCCTAAATTTATTGCTATCCTATTTTCTGAAGTTGTAATTGCTTTAGCTACTCCATTTATTGTATATTCTTTTTCTTTTAATGTTACTGGATCTATTATTCTGACTTTTGTATCTGCTGTATATTCTCCTGTAGACTTTTCTTCAAGTAATGTTATTCTATTGTTTAATTGTACTGTCATAAATGATATTTTTTTATTTTTAAAACTTTCAATCTCTTTATTGTTTTGTTCTTGTAATATATCAACACTATCATTATACATGCATATCAAATTATTTTGTTCTTGATATTCTATATTCATAATTAATTTGTTATTTGTTGCCTCATACTTATATTGTATTGCTTTTTCTGAATCTGTTTTTGCTAGTTCAATAGAAATTATCTGTATTCTTGACTTGATAATTATTCCAGACAAATCTACTTCTGCAATTGCTAAATATTTATTGTCTTGTGAAATGCTTATATCCACAACTCTTGACATTAAATTAGTCTTAAATATTTCTTTTCCACTACCATCAAATACATCTACAATTGACTTGTAGCTTGTATTTGAAATAACTACTGAAACATACCCATTTTTGCTAACATTTATCTGTTTTATATTTCCTTCTATTTCGTTCTCAAAAACTTTTTCTTTTCCTGTTATAAGATAGAATTTTTGACCATTTTCTTCACAAATAGCAAGATATCTTCCTGCAGTTGTAAACATAGGATTATTTATACTCAATTCTATTGAGCCACTTTTTTCACCTGCTCTATTATAAAACTCTAAAACTTTTTTTCTATATACACAAATATATTTATCATATGCATAAACCTTAGTATTATCATCTCCATCAATATCTATATATTTGGTATTTTCTTGTTGAATTTCCTTTTTTATAATATTTTCATCACACCATTTTCTAAAATCAGTGTTTTGAAAATATACCACAATCAATACTGCAAATGCAATTATTATTAACAAAATTACTATTAATATTGCAACTTTCAGCAGTTTGCCTTTTCTTTGATTCTGTAGCTCTTCAGCCCAAAAATCTTTCATTCTTTTCTCCTCATCTTTTGATATTTGCTTCTATTATATCATACAGCTCTTTTTTGTCAATAGAAGCCGTAAATTTAAGCACCGTCCGAAAATTAACATGAGTAATTGTGCAAATCCTAAATATCCAAAAATCGGATACGCCAAATTTACTAATTTTGAAAAGCCAAAATTTGAAATTATTAAACTAGTTATGCACATAAATAGCACAAACTGTGTATAACTCTTCTGAGATTTGCTCACATTTTGTAAAAATCCTATTCCTATAGATATTGCTGTTGTAAGTATTGACGCTAATATGATAAACGAATATATTAACTTGTATTTTGAAAAAAATACTCTTACTATATATACAACAGGCATCTCTAAAGTTCTTATATCAACATCAATCCTCATCAATATCATAAATATCATGATTGATAATATAATCATAATTGTTCCACTTAAAATCGCTATATATTTAATGTTATTTACATTTTTTATTTGTTTTCTTAATGATATTAAAACTGGCAACAGCAAAATAAAATTATAACTACAATATGTTAAAGCACTTAACAACCATGGACTATTTATTCTGAAAAATTCATTCGGAATTCTAAATTGTGTTTCCACATCTATTGCTAATAAATTTTTGTATCCTATAAAAATAATAAATATAATTAAAATTGGTACAATATATTCATTTACTTTCAAAACTCCCTTTACACTTGAAAAAAATACTATTGCAGAAAGACTTGCAAGCGCTAAACTTCCTATTATTTTATTTATTCTTAATTCTTGCTCAAAATATGCTCCAAACCCAGCTATCATAACATAAAATATTATCAACAATAATATATTTATAACTATATTAATTATTTGAGTTATCTTTTTATTTTTTATAAATACTTCCAAAAATTCATCATAATTATCTATTTTATGGTTATATATTATTTTTAGGCTTTTATATATCAAAATTCCCATCATACAAAAGGTGATGCATATTCCAATTAGACCTACCACTCCATGTGAATAAAAAAATGTATAAATTTCCTGCCCAGAAGCAAATCCAGCTCCTATCAAAGCTCCTATTATTACTAACACAATTGTTATTGTTTCTTCCATATACACCTCTTTGTTAATAATATTTAACTTTAGAAAAATTTATGAAAAAAAGATGTCTTTTTATTGACATCTTTTTAACCTATTACATTTTTCTTCTTCTAAATATCCAAACTACAATTCCTGTAAATATTGTTAATATTGGAACAACAAATATTATTGTTTTTATAATAACATCTTCTTGATCTGTAACTGTATATTTTTCTGTTTCATTTGTTTTTCTGATTGTTATTGTATCTTCTCTTTCTGTTAAATGTGAAATTGAATTTAAAATAACATCCTTATTATTATATAATTCACTTGCATAAGTATAATATGCTGAAATTTGTAATGTTAAATTTGTTGCAAATATTTCATTTGAATATATTATCAATTTTGAATTCTTTTCATCTGAAATCTTCTTATTTACATATGCACCTATAATTGCTGAACCTTCTTCTCCATCATTTTCTGTCCTTGATGTTGTTTTAGCATCAAATTTTGTTCTTACAAAAGCTTTATCACTTGTTGAAGCAATTGTTTCATATTCAACACCTAAATCACTTAATGTATCAGCATCTTCAAATTCAATTTTTCCAGCATCTATAAAACATGCTTTTAAGCTCATATCTAAACTGCTCATAAAGTTTGCACTAACATTTTCTATAATCATATCTGGTGAATTTTGTAACATCTTGCTTCCATCTTGTTCAAATATTGCACCATATCCAATTTTTATTCCATATTGAGCTAATACTTGATTAAAGTTTGGTGTTTCAAATTCCAACATATTTTGAGATGACATTATCATTAATTTTCCACCATTGTTAATATATTCTATTATTTTGTCCTTTTCTATATCATCTAAATCTTTGTTTAATGTTGTTATAACTAAGCATTTACAATCTTCTGGTATGCTACCTGTTGTTAATATATCTAAATAATCCACATCATTTGCTTCATCTTTTAATTCTTGTATAACTGTTGATAATGCTTGTTCTGTATTATAATATGATTTTCCAGATAAAATATAAATATGAGGTCTCTCATCTGTTGTTACTTCTACAATTGCATTTGTAAAAGCCTCTTCTGTTTTATCTATTTGTTTTGAAGTAGAATAATCATATGTATATAAATCACTTGTTGTTAATGTTTTTTCTTTTTCTCCTGATTTTATAACAATTAAACTTCCTGTACTTGTTATATTATATTTTGTTTGTAAATCAACTCTTGATGATAAATCATCTATATTTTCTACAGTTATTCTTTTACTTGCATTTTCATATTTTTCAGCATAATCAACCACATAAGTTGAGCTTGTCATATTAATTAATTGAATAGTTACATCTCTGTCAAGTTTTGTTAATCTATTTTTTGTCTCATCTGATAAAGAATATAATTTTTTAGTTGTAACATCTATGTCTTCAACCTTAATTTTGTCGACTCCCCAGTTTATTAGCACATAGCATGCTATTATAATAGCTATTAAAAGAAGGGTTGTCGTACCTTTTATTAGCCATTTATTTTTTATGATTTCTAAAAATTTTTTCACTTTTCCCTCTCCTATCCTATTTTACTAATTTTCTTCTTTGCATTACAATTATAGTAAATGCTATGAACATTAATGCTAATGATACTGGTCCTACAACATCACTTAATTTAATAACTCCACTTGGGAAGTTTTGATAGAAACTCATTATTGCTATGTCTGGAAGACCTATATTTAGGTCTGGAACAAATAATGTTATTATTAAAAATCCCATTGTAAGAACTCCAGCAATTACTTGGCTTTCTGTTATACTTGATGCAAACATTCCTATTGATACTGCTGTTCCACTTATTAATAAAAATCCTAACATAGCCACTAAAACTACTAATATATTTGGACTTCCAAAATAGCACAATATTCCAAAATACATAAATGAAATTATTAATGCAATTGTAATAACTGCCATAGCTGCTAAAAATTTTCCTAATACAACTCCTGTAATACTTACTGGTGATGTTAGTACTAATTGCTCTGTTCCTGTTTTTCTTTCTTCTGAAAACATTCTCATTGTTAACAATGGTACTGCTATAAGTAAACCATAAAGTGCTGTATAAAAATATAAACCACCTAAATCTATACTACTATACATTACTGTTGTCAAATAAAAGAATACACTTGCTACTAATAAAAGTATTCCAACTACAACATAGCCTATTGGAGATAAAAAGTAGCTTTTTAATTCCTTTTTAAATACTGCCCACATTATTCTTGTCCCCCTTCATCTTTTTTCTCTTCTTTATTTTCTTCAGTCTCATTCTCCTCTGTTTTATTATCTTCTGTTTTATTTTCTTCAGTCTCATCAGTTTCATCTGCTAATTGTTGTTCTTTTTCTTGCTCCACTGCATTTTCATCTTGAGAATTAATAAGTTGCATAAATGCATCTTCTAGAGTAACATCAGATTTTTTCATTTCAAATATCGTAATTTCTTCTTTTGCAAATGTATCAAAAATATTTTTTCTTAAATCCACTCCATCATCTGCAGTTATTTTATACTTTTTAGTTTTATCTTCGTTTTCTTCAATTAATTTTATTTCTTGTACATTTTCTAATTTATCTTTTACAGAGTCCATCTTATTTTCTGGATCTTCTACTGTTACATAAACTATATTATCTCTTACTACCTTCTTTTCAAGGTTTTCTGGTGTATCTATTGCAATAATTTTTCCTTTATTTATAATAATAACTCTATTACAAATTTGACTTACTTCTGATAATATATGAGAACTTAAGATTACAGTATGTTCTTTACCCAAATTCTTTATAAGTGCTCTTATTTCTGTAACTTGCTTTGGATCAAGTCCAACTGTTGGTTCATCAAGTATTATTACTTTAGGATTACTTACTAGTGCTCCTGCCATACTTACTCTTTGCTTGTATCCTCTAGAAAGATTTCTTGTTAACTTGTTTTTTACATCTATTAACCCTGTATCTTCAAGAGCTTTTTCTACCTTTTCTTTTCTTTCTTTTTTTGGTACACCTTTAAGTTCTGCCATATATGTTACAAATTCTTTTACTGTTAAGTCTGTATATAGTGGCACACCTTCTGGCATATAACCAATTTGTCTTTTGGCTTTTTTAGGTTTTTTAGAAATATTATATCCATCTACAATTATTTTTCCTGATGTTGGCTCTATAAATCCTGTAATCATGTTCATTGTTGTACTTTTTCCAGCTCCATTAGGTCCTAAAAATCCTACAATTTCTCCCTCTTCAATTTCAAAACTGATGTCATTAACGGCAGTAAAACTTCCGTATTTTTTTGTAATATTTTCAACTTGAATCACGAATTTTTCCTCCTCATTATTATGTTCTTAGCCCATATTAACATTTTATCTTTAGTTTGTAAAGCCTTTTCACTTAATTTTCACAATTATAAAAATGTCGTTTATATCACATCAAAAAAGAGTCGTTCCCAAAATCATATATTTTAATTGGTTCGACTCTTTTAATTTGGGGTCGGTTCTAAAATTAGCATATGTTAATTTTAGAACCGACCCCAAATTTCCAAACATTATTCAATTCCTAAATATTCATTATATGTAACTTCTCTATCAATAACTTTATCATCTTTAATATCAATGATTCTATTTGCAACTGTTTGTGTTAATTGATGGTCATGTGATGTAAATAAGATATTTCCTTTAAATTTGCTCATTCCATCATTTACAGATGTAATACTTTCCATATCAAGATGGTTTGTAGGTTCATCAAATATTAAGAAATTTGCTCCTGATAACATCATTTTTGCTAAAACACATCTTACTTTTTCTCCACCTGAAATTACATTTGCTGATTTTAAAGCTTCATCTCCTGAGAATAACATTCTTCCTAAAAATCCTCTTACATATGTTTCGTCTGGATCTTTTGAATATTTTCTTAACCATTCTGTTAAACTTTCGTCTGTGTCAAATAAATAATTATTATCCTTTGGAAAATATGATTTTGTAATTGTTGTTCCCCAAATAAGTTCTCCTTCGTCTGGTTCCATTTCTCCAGCAATTATTTGGAATAATACTGTTTTAGCATTTTCATTATCTGCTAAAAATGCAATTTTATCTCCAGTTTTTACTGTAAATGATATGTTATCTAATATTTTTTCTCCATTTATTGTTTTAGAAATATTCTTAACTTGTAAAATCTCTTTTCCAGGCTCTCTATCTGGTTTAAAATCAACATATGGATATTTTCTGTTTGATGGTTTAATTTCATCTAACTCAATTTTTTCAAGAGTTTTCTTTCTTGATGTCGCTTGTTTTGATTTTGATGCATTAGCACTAAATCTTGCAATAAAGTCTTGTAATTCTTTAATTTTTTCTTCTT
>USMB01000024.1 GCA_900555615.1 uncultured Clostridium sp.
AATAATAAAAATGTTGAAGTATTTATTTAACCACCCCAACATTTATTATAGAACCTAATTTTGAAAAGAAACACAAATTAAAAGTGTTTCTTTTTTTATAAAACTATTGCAATTTTACGAAAACAATAATAAAATAGAAACATCATGAATAAGAATGAATAAAACGCAAGGAATTAAACAGGAAAGGAAATGAGACAATGAATATATTACTAGATGCAATGGGTGGAGATAATGCGCCAGATGCCAATATAAAAGGAGCATTAAAAGCGATAAATCAAATACAAGCTGATATAACACTAATAGGAAAAGAAGAAGTAATAAGACAAAAAATTAAGGAGTTTACTGGAAAAGAAATGGAAGAAGTATCTCCAAGATTTAAAATAAAAAATGCAACAGAAACAATAGAAATGGAAGATCAACCAACAATGGCAATAAAACATAAAAAAGATTCTTCTATGGTAGTTGGATTCAAAATGCTAAAAGAAGGAGAAGGAGATGTATTTATATCTGCTGGAAATTCTGGAGCATTGCTTGCAGGAGCAACACTATTAGTAGGAAGAATAAAAGGAATAGATAGACCAGCATTAGCAGGAATATTGCCAGCATATAAAAGCCAATTGCTATTAATAGATTCAGGTTCAAATACAAATTGCAAGCCAATAAATTTATTACAATTTGCGCAAATGTCTACAATTTATTTAAGAAATACATTTGGAATAGAACATCCAGCAATAGGTTTGTTGAATATAGGAACAGAAGAGACGAAGGGAAATGAATTAGTAAAAGAAAGCTATCAATTACTAAAAGAAAAATCTAAAGAATTAGATATAAATTTTGTTGGAAATGTAGAAGGAAGAGATGCATTTTCTGGAAAAATTGATGCTATTGTAACAGATGGATTTACTGGAAATGTATTTTTGAAAGCAGTAGAAGGTTTAGGAAAATTTGTAAAAAGAACATTATCAGAAAGTTTAACACAGAATTTATTATCAAAAATAGCTGCTGTACCATGTTTGCCAGCAATAAATAGATTTAAGAAAACAATGGATTACAAATCATATGGGGGAGCTTTATTCTTAGGAGTAAAGAAACCAGTTGTAAAAGCTCATGGAAGTAGTGATGAAAAATTATTTGAATTTACAATTAAACAAGCAGAAAAATTTGTTGAAAATAAAGCTGTTGAGCGTATGATAGAAGAGTTTGAAAAATAAAACCTGAATGGGTAGTACAAAAAATAAAAAATATTTTAAATATGCTTGACAAAAATGATAACATATAATATAAATGTTACAGATAATATTTGAATTAATAAATGAAAGATATCATTTAGCACATGAGAGGAGGTGAACTTGTAATGAGTTCAGAAGAAGTTTTTGAAAAAGTAAAAGGTATAATTGTAGAACAATTAGGTGTTGCTGATACAGCTGTTACAATGGAAGCATCTTTTATAGATGATTTAGGAGCTGATTCATTAGATATAGTAGAATTAGTTATGGCATTAGAAGAAGAATTTGATATCGAAATTCCAGATGCTGATGCAGAAAAAGTTGTTACAGTAGGAGATGTAGTAGACTACATAAAAGAAAATGTATAAAATAAAAGGAGAACGAATATATTCGTTCTTTTATTATGCCTTTAAACGGAAAGATTTTATTAAAAAAACTTGAAAAAATCTTAAAATAGTATATAATATAGCTATATAAAAATCGGAGGCAAAAATGGAAAAATTAGAGGAAAATATTGGATACACATTTAAAAACAAAGAACTACTAAAAAAAGCATTAACACATACATCTTATGCTTATGAACATAATTTAGAAAGTAATGAAAAATTAGAATTTTTAGGAGACAGTATTTTAGAGTTTATTTCAAGCTCATATTTATATAACAATTATTTGAACTTAAAAGAAGGAGAAATGACTAAAGTTAGAGCAACAGTAGTATGTGAAAAGAGTTTGTATAAAGTTGCACAAATGCATAATTTTAGTGATTTTTTATATTTAGGAAAATCAGAAAAAGTATCAAATAAAGAAGTAAGACCAGCAATTATGGCAGATAGTGTAGAGGCAGTAATTGCTGCAATATATTTGGATGGTGGATTAGAACCAGCAAAGAAATTTATTATAGAAAATCTAAAAGATGAAATAGAAATTGCAAGTAAACATGTGGGTCAAAAAGATTATAAAACAGTGTTACAAGAGAAATTACAAATCCATGGAGATGTAGAAATAAAATATACAATTTTAAAAGAAATGGGCCCAGATCACGATAAAACTTTTGAAGCGCAAGTTGAATGTAATAATAAAAAATTAGCAATAGGAGTAGGAAAATCAAAAAAACAGGCAGAGATGGAAGCAGCAAGAAAAGCTTTAGAAAATATAAAATAAACGGAGGTGAATGTTGTGAAAAAACAATATGTAATTCCAGTGTTTGTACCACATTTGGGATGTCCAAATGATTGTATTTTCTGTAATCAAAGATCAATAAGTGGACAACAAAAAATGATAACAGGAGAAGATGTAAGAAAAACAATAGATTTTTACCTAGATAATATAAAAGATAGAGAAGCCAAAAAAGAAGTTGCATTTTTTGGAGGAAGCTTTACAGGAATAGAAGAAGAAAAGCAAGAAGAATTTTTGAAAATTGCATATGAATATATTAAACAAGGAAAAATAAATAGTATTAGAATATCAACTAGACCTGATTATATTGATAAGAAAATTTTAAAGAGATTAAAAAAATATAAAGTAGAAACAATAGAATTAGGTGTTCAATCTGCAAATGATTACATTTTAAAGAGATGTAATAGAGGTCATACATTTGAAGATGTAAAAAAAGCATCTAAATTAATAAGATGGTATGGATTTAAATTAGGACATCAAATGATGGTTGGTTTGCCAGAAAGTACAAGAATAGATGAGATAAATACAGCTAAAGAGCTTATAAAATTAAAACCTAAAATGGTTAGAATATATCCAGTATTAGTTATAAAAAATACTAAATTAGAAAAAGAATTTTTAGAAGAAAAATATACCCCTTTAACAGTTGTACAAGCAGTAGAAACTTGTAAAGAATTAGTAAGTATGTTTAATAAAAAAGGTATAGAAGTTATTAGAGTTGGATTGCAAAATACAGATGAGATAACAGATCCTAATATAGAAGGAAGTGAAGTTGTAGCAGGACCATATCATCCAGCATTTAGACAATTAGTTGAATCTGGATTATGGTATGATGCAATAGTAGCAAAAATTAAACAATTGAATGTAAAGGTAAAAAAAGTAGAAGTAATTGTAAATCCACAAGATGTAAATAATGTAGTAGGACATAAAAGAGAAAATGTTGAAAAACTAAAAGATATGTATACATTAGATATGATAGTTAAACAAGATGAAAAAGTAAAACCTGGAAAATTAGAATTAGAAGTTTTAGAAAAATATCCGGAATTTTTAGAAGATTATAAATAAAGGGGAGAAATTTATGGAAAAAAACAAAAGAATAACCAATATATTATTGGTAGTAATAGTAATTTTAGTAGTTGCAGGATGTGTTTTAGCATATTTTTATTTTACTAAAGATAAAACAAAGCCAATTATAAATCCAGAAGAAAGAAGCACAATTCAGAATCAAGAGAAGATATTTACAGTAGAAAATTATCCTAAAATAGATGGTTCAACAGCAACATTGCCTCTTGCAGAAGCATTTAAAGCTAATTTTACAGGAATAGATATAAAAGATGTAGATGTAACACATTCAAAAACTCATAATGCATATGTTAATTTAATAAATGGAAATACTGATTTAATATTAGTTACATATCCATCAGAAGATGAACAAAAATTAGCAAAAGAAAAAAATGTTGAATTAGAAATCGTACCAATAGTAAAGGAGGCATTTGTATTTTTTGTTAATAAAAATAACCCAATAGATAACTTGACATTAACACAAGTTCAAAATATTTATACTGGACAAATTAAAAATTGGAGAGATTTAGGTGGAGATAACCAAAGAATAATTGCTTTTCAAAGACCAGAAAATTCAGGAAGTCAATCAGGAATGCTATCTCTTGTAATGAAAGGAAAAAAGATGATGACTCCTGTAACAGAAACCTTGGCACAGACGATGTCAGATATTATTGATGTTATTTCAGACTACGATAATGGAAAATATGCAATAGGATATTCATATTATTATTATGCTAATACTATGTATTCTAAAGATTCAATAAAATTGTTATCAATAGATGGAGTTGTTCCAACATATGAAAATATTAGAACAGGATTATATGGAATTCAAACAGCGTATTATGCAGTTATAAGAAAAGATGAACCAAGCGATAGTTCTGCACGTAAATTATTGGATGCAATGAAATCTGAGAGAGGACAAAGTGTAGCAAAGGAGGCTGGATATGTTCAAAACTACTAAAGCCAAAGTGATAGCTGTAGTAATCTTTTGTATGATTTGTATTTCAATAACAGTAGGGTTGATTTTATATAAAAATATAGAAATAGATGACGATAAAGAAGTTGAACCAAAAGACGAACCAACAAATATTATCACTAAAGATGTTTCTGGTATAGATAAAAAAGGAACATATAATCAAAATGATTTAAAACTAGAAGAAAAAAGGATAACAAGAGAAAAGGCAGAAATTACATATTTTGAAATATATGGATTAAAAAATAAAATAATACAAGATTCTATTAATGATGAAATAAGAGAAACAGCCTTAAATTATTATAAAGAAGATATCAAGGATTTAAATGAAGTTATTAATGTGTCTGTACGAATGAATAAAATGGCCAATTATTCGAATGTACTATCAATAGAATTATATTATGTAGCTAAAAAGGATGACAATGGAGATGGTTTATATGATGGATTCAAGGGTTTAAATTATGATTTAACAACAGGTGAGAAAATATCATTTGAAAAAATATTTACATCAGATGCACCAATGCAAGATATATTAAGGCAATCAGCATATTACAGTTTTGTTGAAAATGGTGAATTGGAAATGAATTTAGCTGGAGACTTAATTGTAAATGATTATAATGATATTGAGGATAAGATTATTGAATTTTTGGATCTTTATAAAAATAAAAAGATAAAAGAATTTAGTTTTTCACCAAGTAAGATATATGTTTATTTAAAAGATTCAAAAATACTTGAAATAGATATGGAAAAATATGCAGATTATATAGCTATTTATAATCGATATCTAACAAAAGAATCTATATTTGAAGAAAGCGGAATAGGTCTTAAAAATTTATTTACATTAACAGATAGATACCCTGAAATCAATACTTATACCAATTATCAAAAAGGAAGTAACTATTTTATAGATGTTTCAATACAAGATTATACTGAAAACGATGAAATTAGTAAAAAAATTATTCAAGATAAAATTGAGGGGATAGAAGCAGAGATAAATAAGGCAAAAACAAATGTGGCTAAAGATCCAAATAGTTTTTATGTAGTAAATTATCATATTAGTTTATTTGATAGAACTGACTTAATAGATGGAGTAAAAATGATAAGTTGTTCAGAAACAGGAAATTCATATGAAATGACAGTACATGATTTTGAAGAAATAATAGAACAAGAAATTAGAGATTATATAAAGCGTGAATCAAATAGTGGTGCTGTTCCAGACTATGTATATGATTTTTCTAAAACATTAAAAATCGAACCTCAAACCATATTAGAATATTATAATACACAAACTGGTGAAAAAGTTGTGATTTAAATAGTATAAAAAGCCTTTATATTACAAATAATTGTAATATGGAGGCTTTTTATGAGCAGAGAAAAAATAAAGAAGATAATTATTGAATTTCTTGGTACAATTGTTGGCTCTGCAGTAATGGCATTTGGTGTATCATCATTTTTATTACCAAATCAATTATCTTCTGGTGGATTTTCGGGTGTTGCAACAATTACGTATTATTTATTAAACATTCCTATGGGATTAATGATTATGATATTGAATGTGCCTTTATTTATATTGGCTGGATATAAGATAGGAAGAGAATTTTTTATAAAGTCATTAATAGGAACAGTAAGTTTATCAGTATTTATTGATATATTTGATAGATATCCAGCGGTTACTACAGACAGATTTTTGGCATGCATATATGGTGGTGCTATAATTGGAATTGGAACAGCAATAATATTAAGAGTTGGAGCTTCTACTGGTGGTACTGAACTGATTGCTAATATTATAAAAGTGTATAACCCTTATATCTCTATGAGTAGTTATTTAGCGTTAATAGATATTATTATTATAGCATTAAATGTAATATTCTTTAAACATATAGAAATTGGTTTATATTCAGCAATAGCAATATATTTATATGGACAGATGATTGATATTATATTTGAAGGAGTTTATTATACTAAATTGATGTTTATTATTTCTGACAGAAATGAAGAGATTGCTAAAGAGATAACGACTGATGTAAAAAGAGGTGTTACTGGATTGTATGGAAAGGGTATGTTTAAAGAAAAAGATAAATTAGTTTTAATATGTGCTGCATCGAGAGGGGATATATCCAAAATTAAAGATATAGCTAAAAAGATTGATGGAAAATGTTTTATAATTATTGCAAATGCAAGGGAAGTTCTAGGAAAGGGATTTAAAGAAGGATAAAAAACGGAAAATTAAATTTTCCGCTTTTTGTTTAGGTTCTAGTAATAAGAATACTAGAAGTTACATTTATATTGGGATTTACTTCAATAACAGCTGATTTAAGTTTTTCCGACCAATTAAATTTTTCCCATTCTTGATTTGTAGAAAAATGAGAGAGAGCTTTATTTGAAAAACAGTCAATATCTATTCCATAATTTTTTAACTTAGCAAAATAGTCTTTATATGAATTTTTTAAATAATCTGTGGCAGTATAAGAAAATGTTTTTAAAACTTCATTATTATCGTAATCAAGATTATCTTCTAATGTTATTATAGATGCTTTTAAATTAAGATCTATATAAATGTAGGGAATATCATCTTTGATTTCAACATAAATTTTTGATTTTCTGGTTGGAACTAAAGATAATTCTATTTTTTCTTTATTCATGCTTGGATATGGATTATTAATTGAAATTATGCAAGTTTTTATTTCATTTTTTAATAATAAATGACACATTGTTTCAAGTGCATTTAATTTTCCACACATTTTATCGTCATCAAATACTGCAATACCAATATTTTCAGTGCCACGTTTTCCTTGTATTGAACTTGTTCCGGCAGTAAGTTCTTCTGAATTTGTTATGGTATTAGAAACATTTACATTTTCAGATTGAGAAGAGGTTTCGGAAGAACCTGAACTACTAGAGTCATTAGAACTATTAGAGTTTTCTGAATCTCCTTCATTAGAGCTTTCACTTGAAGTTTTTTCAGTTCTATTATTAGCATTAAGTCCGCCTAAAATAGCTGTTCCATCACAATTTGATTTTGATAAATTATTAAAAAATTCTCCTACTGTAATATTAGAAAAGTAACCAGTGAACTTATTTGTAAGTGAAAAAGTATCATAATAATTTGTAGTTAATTTTTCAAGATTTGGTTTAATACTTTTTAAATATTCATAAGCATTACAGTTACTAATTATTAAATTTGTTGTTGGTCTAAATTCTTCATTGTTTAAGAGACTGTAAATTTGAGATGATATTCCATTTTTTGCAAATTCTTCTGAAAAAACTACAAGATTACAATGTGAAAGATTAATTTCTTTACCAATATAGCTATTTAAAAGGTTTATTCCGCTAAAAATCGAATCAGCTTCTCCAGAAACTAATACAATATTGCTAGAGTCTTCGGAAGAACTATTTTGTGATGAAAAGGCACTAGATTTTGTAAATTGAAGTGAAATTTTCATTTTTGCTTTTTCGCCTTTATCAATTCCTATGGCAAGAACATAAGCTAAATTAGACATATTTTGATATGAGTAAGAACTTGAAAAAGCACCTATAAAAATGATTAAAGTAATTACAAATGCAATTATTGCTATAGTATTTTTACTTATTTTAGCCACCTCCTCATAGTTATTTTTAGTGATTTCTTAATTATAGAAAGGAGCAAAACTAAAAAGCTGATACCAATTACTAAAATAAAGAAAACATATTTATACATGATATTTAAATAGTGTATTGAAATTGTGTAATTCTTAGGTAACATACCAATAATTAAAACAGCAATTCCTAAAATTAAAATAAATAATGTATCTTTTTTTGCACTTATCAGTTTTCTTAAGATATTTCCTGAAAATTTTAAATTGATACTTAAAAAACTCACAAAGGCTATAATCCATATAAGAAAATATAATGAATCTAGTTTTCTAAAAAAAGAACCAAATTCAATATATTTTGTAACTGTATATAAAGGCATTAATTCATCTGTCCTAGATAAGCTGCTAAACATGAAAAGTATCATTGCAAGACTTATTAATAAAAATATACAGGAGAAAACAATAGCATTAATTGATATTTTTTTAATTTGTTTTGAATCTTTTAACAATGGTGGCATAAAGTATATATATGCGATTGCTTGAAAGGCAAACATATTGCATAAGCCAGAAACAAATGTTGTAAATAATCCATTTCCCCAGATTGGATATACTCTTTCAATATCATAATATGGAGTATCTGCAAAAAATAAAAATAATATACTTATTATAATAATTGGAAAAAATATAGAAACGCTTCTATAAATAGCGTTATGCTTCATACAAGAAGAAACAACAGCACCAATAATAAGTAATAACATTATATAGAATATTTTGGTTAAAGGGTAATATATGATTTGCAGATATGAAGCAAAAAGATATAATAATAGTCCACTAAAAATCAAAAAATATGCAACATAAGCAACTCCTATAATCCATTTTAGAATACGTCCACCAAGGTAATTTGATATATCTAATAAATCGAATGTGGGAAACTTGTTTAGAAAATAGCAAATAACACAAGTAAATATAATTGTAATAATTCCAAGATAAAGTATATTAATTAAAGAAGCAGAAGATGCTGTTTCTATTATAGATTTAGTTATATTTAAAATTATATGAGTGAAAGTGATTGTTACTAATAAAGCCACAGCTTCTTTGTTGCCGATTTTTGTATTATCCATATAAGATCCTCCTTACTAAGAAAAAAATATTCCTACATATTATTTACAAATATGTAGGAAATATACAAATTAACTATATATTAAATTTAAAAATAGTAAATGCAAAAAATATATATGCATATCTAAGAAATTTCTTTTGACATAAGTGAGAACTGCAATATTCATGAAAAGATTTTAAAGCACTCATTTTATCAGTAATTGTAATAACAAAACTTTCTTTATATTTAGGAAATTGAAAGAATGTTACAGGCCACATATGTTTTAAAATTATATCTTGTTCTTTTTCAGTTAAATCACAAATTTTTTTGGCATTTTTTAAAGCAATTTTTGGATGTTCAAATGCATGCCAACCATTTAAATCTTTATAAGAATGTCTCCAATCATATAAAAATAAATCATGTAAAATTCCTGCTCTAGCAGCTGTTTTATAATCTAAGTTAAATTTCTTGCAAAATAGGTAAGACCAATATGCAACTTCTATACAGTGATCATAACATGAAGTATCATAATGTTGCCTATAATTCTTCATTTGCAACACTGTTGGATTATTTATTAAATCTTTAACAATTATATAGAATTCTCTAAGTTCTTTTGTATTCATACTCATACCTCTCTTATCTTATTATACCATATTATATAATGGAATGGAATATGTGTGTTGACTTTTTTTATACCACAATATATAATTTATTTTAGTTATGGAGGAAATATGAGTTTAAGAATAATATATGGTAGAGCTGGAACAGGAAAAAGTGAATATTGTTACAGAGAAATTGCAGAAAAAATAAAAGCTGATAATCAAATATTGATAATAACACCAGAACAATTTTCATTTACAGCAGAGAAAAAATTAATGGAAGCAATTGATGCAAATGCAGTATTTAATGCAGAAGTAGTAACTTTAAGTAGAATGGCATATAGGGTAATAAATGAAATCGGTGGGAGAACTGAAACAAATTTAAGTAAATGCGGAAAAGCGATGTTAATTTATTCTATTTTAAATAACAATAAAAAAGAATTAAAATTGATAGGAAAAAATGATGAAAATGTTGATATGCTTGATACAGCTATTACTGAGTTTAAGAAGCATGGAATATCTATTGAGCAATTAAAACAAGAAATAGATAAGCAAGAAGATATATATTTAAAAAATAAATTAACAGATTTGAGTTTAGTGTACGAAGGATTTGAAAATCAGTTATCAGGAAAATATATAGATGAAACAGATTTGTTGACAATATTGGCAGAAAATATTGAAAATACAGATATGTTTAATAATCAATATATTTATATAGACGAATTTGCAGGATTCACGAAACAAGAATATCAAATAATAGAAAAATTAATTTTAGTAGCAAATCAAGTAACAGTAACTATTTGCATAGATGAATTAAATATACCTAAAAATCCAAATACAGATATATTTTATTCAAATGAAAATACAGTAAATAAATTATTCGAAATAGCCCAAAATTGTGGCACAAAAGTTGAAGAAATTAAATTAGAAAATAAGTATAGATTTAAAAGTAATGAATTAAAACATTTAGAAGAAAATCTATATGAAAATAGACCACATAAATATACAAATAGTGTAGAAAATATAAAATTATTTTTAGCAAAAAATCAATATTCAGAAATAGAAGAAGTGGCTAAAAATATATTAAAATTAGTAAGAGATAATGGATATAGATATAAAGATATATCAATAATAACTAAAAATATATCTAATTATTCAAGCTTAGCTAGAGCAATTTTTGATAAATATGATATGCCAATATTTATTGATGAAAACAGAGATTTAAATCAAAACATAATAATTCAATATATACTTTCTGTTTTAGAAATATTTACGAAGAATTGGTCTTATGAATCAGTATTTAATTATATAAAAACAGGATTTTCTAATATAGAAGAAGACGAAATATTTAAATTAGAAAAATATTGTCTAAAATGGGGAATTAAGCAGAATAAATGGAAAAAAGAATTCACATATGGAAAGTATGAAGAAAAAGATAAAACAGAAATTGAAAGATTAGAAAGAATTAGAAAAGACATTGTCAATCCTCTTATGAAATTGAAATCAGATATTGATAATGATAAAACAGCAGAAGGAATATCAAAATCAATTTATAAGTTTTTGGTAGAAGAAAATATTGCAGAAAAAATAAATAAGAAAATAGAGGAACTAGAAAAAGTCGGACAAGTTGATTTAGTAAAAGAATATCAGAGTAGTTTACAAACCATTTTGGATATTTTAGATGAGATTGTTTTAGTATTCAGTGATGACAAAATGACAATCGACAAATATGCTCAGATATTAAAAGTTGGATTTAAGAATAGTAATTTAACAAAGATTCCAGGAACCCAAGACCAAGTAATAATGGGAGATGTAGATAGGTCAAGAAGTCATAAAGTAAAAGCAATATTTATTATAGGATTAAATGATGGAGAATTCCCAAGTGTGCATAAAGACGAAGGATTTTTGAATGATTTAGATAGAGAAACTTTAAAACAGGATGGAATTGAGTTAGCTAAGGGAACTATTGAAAATTTATATGAAGATAATTTTAATATTTATAAAGCATTTTCAACAGCAGAAGAAAAACTATATTTATTATATTCATCATCAGATGTTCAAGGAAAAGCATTAAGACCATCAATGTTAATAAATAAAATCAAAAAAATATATCCAATGTTACAAGAAGAAAGTGATGTAATAGAAACTAAGGCTGAAGTATTAAATAAGAAAACAACATATGATGAATTAATAATTCAATTAAGTAAGCTGAAAGAACAAGATGAAATTGATAAAGTTTGGTATTATGTATATGATTATTACAAAAAAGATACTGAATTGAATACAAAATTAGAACAAAATTTAAAGGGCTTAAATTATACTAATATTCCAGAAAAAATTGAGCAAACTAATATTGATAAATTATATGGGAATACACTAGTTACAAGTATTTCAAAATTAGAAAGATATAGAAGTTGTCCGTTTTCTTATTATTTACAATATGGTTTAAAAATTAAACCAGAAGAAGAACTAAAAATCCAAACATTAAATACAGGAACTTTTATACATGAGATTATAGATGAGTTTTTTGGAACTGTGAGAGAAGCGGGAATAAAATTAGCAGAAATTACTGATGAACAATTAGCAGAAATAATAAATAAAATTATAGATGAAAAATTGAAGCAAAGTCAGAATTATATATTTACATCAACAGCAAAATATAGAGCATTAGTAGTGAGATTGAAAAAGATAATTCAAAAAGCTTTGAAATACATTATAGGCACACTTGTACAAAGTAGATTTGAAGTATTAGGAACAGAAGTAGAATTTGGAGAAAAGGGAAAATATAAGCCAATCAGATTAACATTAGAAGATGGAAAAAGAATAGAGATAATAGGAAAAATAGATAGAATTGATACAGCACAAAGTGAAGATGGACGATATTTAAGAATTATAGATTATAAATCATCAGCAAAAAATATAGACTTAAATGAAGTATATGCAGGATTACAAATTCAATTATTAACTTATTTAGATGCAGCTTGCAAAGAAGAAGATTTAATGCCAGCAGGTGTGTTATATTTTAGTATGTTAGAGCAAATGATAAAAGCAGATAAGAGGATGGAACAAGAAGAAATTGAAGAAAAAATTCGTGCAAATTTCAAGATGAAAGGTCTAATACTAGCAGATGTTAATGTGGTAAAATTACATGATAAGAAATTAGAAAAAGGTAGTTCAGCACTTGTTCCTGCATATATAGACAAAGAAGGAAATTTGAGTGAGAAAAAGACAAGTGGAGTAACTGCTGAACAGTTTGAAGAATTACAAAAATATATGTATATTGTAATAAAGCAAATATCTAAAGAAATACTTGGAGGAAACATAGATTTAAAACCATATTATAAAGATAAGAAAACACCATGTAAATATTGTGATTACAAAAGTGTTTGTGGATTCAATATGGGTGGTTGTGAAAATAACTATAATTATATTGATAAAAAAAGCAAAGAAGAAATTTTGGCAAAAATAAAAAAATGCGAGGGAAAATAGAATATGAGAGATTTATCAAATGAGAATATTGTACATGTTAAAAAAGATGGTATAGAATATTTACAATTTAGAAAATTGTTAGAATATGATGATATAATAAAACATGCATATGGAATAGGGTTGGAAAGAAATTATAGAACATCTATAGGAAATGTAAATGACGAAAAATACAAAAAAGCACTTAATGATTATGATGAATTATGTTCTGCAATAGGAGTGGATTATAAAAATTGTGTAAAACCAACTCAAAAACATACTAAAACAGTTAAAAATGTGGTTCATAAAATTAATATAGAAGAACCAGATTTTGGAGTAGAAGAATATAAAAATACAGATGGTTTAATAACAGATAAAAAGAATATTGTTCTAGGAACAACTAATGCAGATTGTATATTATTATTGTTTTTTGATCCAGTAAAAAGAGTAATTGCTAATATACATTCAGGATGGAGAGGTACATTGCAAAGAATATCAGTAGAAGCGGTTAGAAAAATGCAAGCAGATTATGGATGCAAGGCAGAAGATATTATTTGTTGTATATGTCCAAGTATTAGAAAATGCCATTTTTTAGTGCATAAAGATGTACAAGAACCATTTTATAATGAATTTAAAGATTTAAAAGAAATAGATGAAATAATAGTTCCAGTGCCAGGAGAAGACAGATGGTCTATTGATACAGTTAAAATAAATGAAGTGATTTTAAGACAAGCAGGAATGCAACAAGAAAATATAATAGATTGCGGAATTTGTAGTGTATGTAATTCAGATTTGATTCATTCATTTAGAGTGGAAAAAGAAGGCTATGGTCTTGGAACAGCAGTGATAGAGTTGTGCTAAACATGCGAAAATGCGAAAATGGGGTCGGTCCTTTTTTTCGCATGTTAAAAAAAGGACCGACCCCATTTTCGCATTTTCGCATGTTTACATATATATGAGAGGTGAAATATGATAATACCAGAAAAATTAAATAAAGGAGATGTTATTGGAGTTGTTGCACCATCAAGCCCAATAATAGGAGATAATATAGAAGAAATAGAAAGAGCAAAAAGCATTATAGAAAATTTAGGATTCAAAGTTAAATTTTCAAAGAATTTGTTTTCTAATACAAATGGTTATAGCAGTACAGCTAAAGAAAAAGCTGAAGACATAAATGAGATGTTTTCAGATAAAGCAGTTAAAATGATATGGTGTGCAAAAGGTGGAAATAATAGTAATTCTACATTTGAATATTTAGATTTTGAAAATATAAAAAGAAATCCCAAAATAATTTGTGGATATAGTGATATTACATCATTAACTAATATTATTACTGCCAAAACAGGGTTAGTTACATTTAGTTCAACAAATTTTAAGACTGTTGCAACAGATGAAACTGATTATAGTTTGAAAGAAGTTTTGAAAAGATTTGTTGAAAAAAGTTTAGAATTAGGAAATAAAAATGAATGTTATGATACAATAAGAAGTGGAATAGCTGAAGGAGAATTAATAGGCGGAAACTTAAATTTGACAAGTGGTTTAGTAGCTGGAAAATATTCTATTGATTTTACAGATAAAATTTTATTTTTGGAAGAATTAGGATTTGAAACTGAACCGGCAGGAGCAAGTAATTTTTTATATTATATGAAGCAAAATGGAGTATTTGAAAAAGTAAAAGGAATTTGGCTTGGAAATTATACACATGAAGGTGGAATAAAATTAGAAAAAATATTACTTGATACAATAGGTGATGAATTTAAAGGGCCTATTATTCATTCAGAAAATTTTGGACATATAGAAAATAAAACAGTAATTCCAATTGGGACAAGAGCAAGAATTGATACAAATCAAAAAGTAAAAATAAAACTATTAGAAGAATGTGTAAAATAGCACAAAAGAAGGGGAAGAAAATGAGTATAAGAGAAAAAATATATGAATTAAAAAATTTTAATAAAATATTGCATACAACATTTAATCCATATGAACCAGGAGTTGCAAGAATATATTTGATACCACCTAAATTTTCAATGTTTAAATCGGTTTCAAGTGTAGTACTGGTTAATGGACATGATATTATTCCACTTAGAGAATCATGGGCAATCTTATTATCAATTTTTATAGAAGAAGTAAATAAATATTCTGGAAAAGAAATAATAAAAGAAGAACTAGAACAAATCGTAGAAAAAACAGTTAAAAGAACAAAAAGAATATATGGAATTTTCTTAAAAGATGATGTTATAAAAACAGATTTATGGGACATAGTAAATACATTAAAAAGTATTGCAAGAGGTGAAGATGTAAGAAATAAAATACCGAGAGTAAGTATTAGTCAATATGCAAAACATATGAGTGCACCACATAGAATGGATTTGATGATAAGCAGTATGGAGAAAGATGGAAATTGGAACTGCAATCAAAAATGTGTACATTGTTATGCAGCTGGACAGAAACAAGGAAATCAAAAAGAGTTAACAACAGCAGAATGGAAGAAAATAATAGATAAGTGTAGAGCTGTATGTATACCTCAAATTACATTTACTGGTGGGGAGCCAACAATGAGAAAAGATTTGGTAGAACTAGTAAGTTATTCAAAATGGTTTGTAACAAGATTGAATACAAATGGAGTATTATTAACAAAAGAGCTTTGTAATAAGTTGTATAAAGCTAGTTTAGATAGTGTTCAAATAACTTTATATTCAAGTAACAAAGAAATACATAATAAATTAGTTGGATCAGAAAATTTTGAAAGAACTGTTCAAGGAATAAAAAATGCATTAGAAGCAGGATTAAATGTTAGTGTAAATACACCTTTATGCACATCAAATCAAGAGTATAAAGAGACATTAAAATTCTTGAATGAACTTGGTGTAAAATATGTATCTTGTTCAGGTTTAATTGTTACTGGAAATGCTAAAAAAGAGGATTCAAAGCAATTACAATTATCAAAAGATAAATTGTATGAAATTTTAAAAGAAGCGGTAGGTTATTGCAATGAAAATTTAATGGAAATTAGTTTTACATCACCTGGTTGGATTGAAAATGAAAAAATAGCAAAACTTGGATTGGATATTCCATCGTGTGGAGCGTGTATGAGTAATATGGCTATAACACCAAACGGAAATGTAGTTCCATGTCAAAGTTGGTTATCAAATGATGGAGTATTAGGAAATATGTTAAAAGACAAATGGAAAGATATATGGCAATCAAAAAAGTGCAAAAATATTAGAAATATAAATACAAAAGTAACAGGAAAATGTTTGTTAAAAGGGGAAAAGTAAAATGAATAAAAAAATTAAAATTGTATTATTAGTGCTATTTTTTCTTGCGTTATTAATGTTTCCACATAAAAGTTTTGCAAAAGATTTAGATGAGATTTTAAATTATATAACAACAGTAGAACCAAGAGATGATGGTACATTAGATATTAAATATCATATTGAATGGAAAGTACTAGATTCAACAACAGAAGGTCCATTAAAGTGGGTGAAAATAGGAATACCAAATCAACATGTTAATGAAATAAAAAAATTAACTAATAATATTAGTAATGTTAGATATATAGTTAATAATGGAAATTACGTAAGAGTAGATTTTGCTAAAAGTTATAATGCTGGTGAAGTCGTAGAATTTGAATTTAGTTTGCATCAGAGTTATATGTATTCAATAAATAGTTCAAAAGGAAAAGTTACATACGAATTTACACCAGGTTGGTTTTCAGATATAAAAGTAGACCAAGCTGTAATACAGTGGAAGGCGGATAATATAAAGAAACACAATGGAAAAGCAAATGGGCCTTATATTGTTTGGAAAAAGAAATTAGGAAAAGGTAAGAAAATTACTGCTAAAGTAGAATATTCAGTTTCTAATTTTCAATTAGATTATGCAACTGAAAAAGATAATAAAACTACAATAGGTTCAACTAGAAAAAGTACTACTAATCAAAATAGTGGAAGTTCAGCAAGTTCGATAATATTTATAGGAATAATTTTAGTAGTGGTAATATCATTAATTATTGTTTTAGAAGTTATTTCTCCAGTACCATATTACATGCATGGGGGATATGGATATTATGGAGGAGGTTATAGATCTTACCATATTAATATATTTAGAGGGCAACCTTCAAGATGGGGACCGGGTGATGGAATGTTTGGAGGAGATTCTTTTGGAGGAGGAAACGATAATAGTGGAAGTTCTTGTGCATGTGCGTGTGCTTGCGCTGGTGGCGGAAGAGCTGGTTGTGCAAAGAAGGATTTCTATGGAACAAATTTGAAAGTGTAGAAAATTTCTTGAAAACACTTGACATATCATAAAAATATGATATAATATTTAGCGTAAAAAACACATAAAGAGGAGTCTAAATGGAAGTGCCTTGAAACCAAAGGAATTGAGGTCCAGATAGATTAAGATACTTTATGGAAGTTATAACAAAAGGGAGGAAAAGAAAATGGCAGTAGTTGCAATGAAACAATTACTAGAAGCTGGTGTGCACTTTGGACATCAAACAAGAAGATGGGATCCAAGAATGGCTGAATACATATTCCAAGCTAGAAATGGTATTCACATCATCGATTTACAAAAGGCTTCAAAGAAAATTGATGAAGCATATGAATTCATCAAAGAACAAGTAGAAGAAGGAAAAACAGTTCTATTTGTAGGAACAAAAAAACAAGCTCAAGAATGTATGAAAGAAGCAGCAATCAAGAGTGGAATGTTCTATGTAGATCAAAGATGGTTAGGAGGAATGCTAACAAACTTTGATACAATTCAAAAAAGAATTCAAAGATTAAAAGATCTTGAAACAATGGAACAAGATGGTACATTTGATGTATTACCTAAAAAAGAAGTAATAATACTAAAAAAAGAAATGGAAAAACTAGAAAAGAACCTTGGTGGAATTAAAGAAATGGACAAATTACCAGGAGTTATATTCTTAGTAGATCCTAAAAAAGAAAGAATAGCTATATTAGAAGCTAAAAAATTAGGAATTCCAACAGTAGGAATTGTAGATACAAACTGCAATCCAGAAGATTTAGATTACCCAATTCCAGGAAATGACGACGCTATAAGAGCTGTTAAATTAATAGCAGATGTTATGGCAAATGCAGTTATTGAAGGAAAACAAGGTGAAAGCTTTGAAACAGCAGAAGAACAAGATGTAACAGAAGAAGCAGAAACAATGGAACAAGTTGTTGCTGAAGCTGAAGAAAAAGTTGAAGAATAATAGAAATGTTAAAATAAAAGAGTGGGGCTCTAACTGCTCAACTCTTTTTTTAAATAAAGAGGAGGAATGTAAAAATGGTTACAGCCGCATTAGTTAAAGAGCTTAGAGAAAAAACAGGTGCAGGAATGATGGACTGCAAAAAAGTATTAACAGAAACAGATGGAGATTTAGAAAAAGCATCTGAACTTTTACGTGAAAGAGGAATAGCAAAAGCTGCTAAAAAATCAGGAAGAGTAGCAGCAGAAGGACTTGTAGAAGCATATATATCAGAAGATGGAAAAGTTGGAGCAATAGTAGAAGTTAACTCAGAAACAGATTTCGTTGGAAAAAATGAAGAATTTAAAGCATTTGTAATGGATGTTGCAAAACAAGTAGTAAAAAATAACCCAGCAACAGTTGAAGACTTATTAGCAGAATCTTCAATAGCAGAAGAAGGAAAAACAGTACAAGAAGTATTAGTTGGAAAAATTGCTACAATTGGTGAAAACATCACAATCAGAAGATTTGCAAGATTTGAAACAACAGATGGTTTAATCGAAAAATATATTCATGGAGATGGAAAAATTGCAGTTTTAGTTAACATGAAAAATGGAAACAAAGAATTAGCAAAAGATATCTGTATGCAAATTGCAGCAGCAAGACCTGAATATGTAAGCAGAGAACAAGTTCCAGCTGAAAGATTAGAAAAAGAAAAAGAAATCTTAAAAGCTCAAACAATGAATGAAGGTAAACCAGAAGCTATTGCTGAAAAAATCGTTATGGGAAGAATTAATAAATTCTATGAAGAAATTTGTTTAGTTGATCAAGAATTTGTTAAAGATTCAAGCATGAAGGTTTCTCAAGTATTAAAAGATGCTTCAGTAGTAGAATTTGCTAGATTTGAAAAAGGTGAAGGAATCGAGAAAAAAGAAGAAAACTTTGCTGAAGAAGTTATGAAACAATTACAATAAAAAATCAGAGAATTAGATATAATCTAGTTCTCTATTATTTTTGCTTTATTTTTAAAATAAAGTATGTTATAATACAAGCGAGGAGAAAAAATTATGAAATTAATATCATGGAATGTAAATGGAATAAGAGCATGTATAACAAAAGGATTTAAAGAATTTTTTGAAGCAATTGATGCAGATATATTTTGTTTGCAAGAAACAAAATGTCAGCCTGGACAAGTTGAATTAGAATTTGATGGATATAAAAGTTACTGGAATAGTGCAGAAAGAAAAGGATATTCAGGAACAGCAATATTTACAAAAAAAGAACCATTAAAAGTAAGTTATGGAATCGGAATTGAAGAACATGACAAAGAAGGAAGAGTAATAACACTAGAATTCGAAAAATTCTATATGGTAACAATTTATACCCCAAATGCAAAAAGAGAATTAGAAAGATTGGATTACAGAATGGTTTGGGAAGATGAAGTAAGAAAATATTTATTAAAATTAAATGAAACTAAACCAGTAATAATGTGTGGAGACTTAAATGTAGCACATGAAGAAATTGACTTGAAAAATCCAAAAACAAATAGAGGAAATGCAGGATTCACTGATGAAGAAAGAGGAAAAATGACAGAACTACTAGAGGCAGGTTTTGTAGATAGTTTTAGATATTTATACCCAGATAAGACTGATAGTTATAGCTGGTGGTCATATATGGGACATGCAAGAGAAAAAAATGTAGGATGGAGAATTGATTATTTTATAACTTCAAAAGATATAGAAAAAAATATTAAAGAAGCAACAATTTATCCAGATATATTTGGAAGTGATCATTGTCCAGTAGGACTAGAAATAGAATTATAGGAGGAAATATATGAACGAAATAAAGAAAAATCTTTCAAAGTGGATGTACTTGTTTTTATTAGCTGTTTCAGTTATTTTAGTATATAAATTTTTAGATAATTTTACTCAAATAGGAAATGCAATAAAAAGTTTTTTTGATACAATTGCACCATTTTTAGCAGGAACATTATTAGCATATTTGTTATATATACCAGCATCAAGAATAGAGAAAAAAATCGAAAAATCAAAAAGAAAATTTTTAAAGAAAAAGGCAAGAGGAATAAGTGTATTTATAACATTTGTAATAGCAATATTGTTGATAATCATATTAGTAAATGTAATATTGCCAGTGGTAACAGAGAGCGTAATAGAATTAGTAAATAACTTTCAAGGATATTGGAATACTGCCGTACAAAGAGTAAATGACTTGCCGGAAGATTCAATATTAAAAAGTGAAAAGGTAACAGAAACAATAAAGGAAATAGGAGATAATATACAAAATATAGACTTAAAACAATATATAAATCCTGAGAAAATAACTGGATATATAAAAAGCGTTATAGGTGTTGCTAGTGGAATATTTGATATATTTGTAGCAATAATTGTATCTGTATATATATTATTGCAAAGAGGACAAATAATGAGATTTTTCAGAAGATTATCAACAGCAATATTTGACGAAAAGATTTGCAATAAAATGGAAGAATATATAAATAGTACAAACAATATATTTTATAAATTTATTAGTGGACAATTAATTGATGCTGTTGTTGTTGGAATTATGGTTACAATTGCAATGAGCATAATAGGAGTAAAATATGCAGTTTTACTTGGATTCTTAATTGGATTATTTAATATAATTCCATATTTTGGAGCAATCATTGCTGTAGGAATAAGTATATTGATTACTGTAATAACAGGAGGACTTTCACAAGCAATTATTATGGCAATTGTGGTAATTATATTACAACAAATTGATTCAAATATAATAAATCCAAAAATAATAGGAAATTCTTTGGAAATAAGTCCTTTGATAGTAATATTTGCAGTAACAATAGGTGGTGCATATTTTGGGGTATTAGGAATGTTTTTAGCAGTACCAGTAGCTGCAGTGTTAAAAATTGTAATAAATGATTGGGTAAATTATAAAAATGGAAATAAATATGTTTAAAAAACTATTGAAAAAGAAGTCAAAAAATGGTAATATAAACTCATGCTATGTTTAGCATGAGTTTTTTATCTATGCAGTTCTAAAGCATAGATAAATTTTTGTACAAACAAATTTATGTCATATTAATTTAGCCTGCTTTTGTCGCTAAATTACAATCAAAGTAAAAAAAGGCATGCATCAGGTTGTAATTTTTTACAGTGCTAATGGAAGAGAGGTGTAAAAATGGAAAGAGAAATGATTGTAAAATTTGAAGAATATTTAAATAAAAAGAAACAAAAGCAATTGAGAATAAGGCAAAAAGGGTTTATGATTGATCAGTTTTTTATAGAAAAATTGATGTATAAAGTACAAGACGATATTTTAAGCTTAAGAGATGAAGATGAAGATGTATATTTATCATTAAATTTAAATCAAGTTTATCAAGTGGAAATTGGTGAAAAACAAATTATTTTATTCTTAGATAATGATACTGAAATTCAATTGAGTTAATAAAGAAATAAGATTTTCTTCTTTTAGAAAATCTTATTTTGACTTAATTTTTCATATTTTCTAAAGCTAATTTATCATTTTCGTCAATATTGTCTAAACTATAATTGAGTAAAGAAATAATAGTTTTATTAAATGAAAGGTTCTTTAAATTAGCTAAATTTTGAATTTCTTCAACAATATCTTCTGGTAATCTTAAAGTTTTACTAATTCCACTATGGTTTTCAGGTATTTTTAGACTATTCATAAGTATCCTCCTTATGCAACTATTTTATAACATAAAGTAAAATAAATATGCACCCAATTGTAGGTGCATACTTTCTATGCTCTAATTTTTTGTTCTCTTTTTTAAGAATATTGAAATAGCTATTATAAATAATATAGCAATTATTATTGCAATAATTCCAGCCCATCCAAGTACTGCAACAATTTTGCTTCCTAGAGACATTATAATGCCTGCTAAAACAACTCCAAGAGCAACGGCTGAAATACTTGTCTTAAAATCAAGATTTAAAAAGCTAGCTGCTAATGTTCCAGTCCAAGCTCCAGTCCCAGGAAGAGGAATTCCTACAAATAGAAGCAAAGCCCAAAATATACCACTATTACCAGCAGAGGCTTTTAATTGTTCTCCGCCTTTTTCGCCTTTATCTAAGCACCAAGTGAAAAATTTTCCTATTACTTTTTTATCTTTACCCCATTCAAGTATTTTTCTTGCAAATAAATAAATTATAGGAACAGGAAGCATATTTCCGATTATTGATATTGGATAATATAAAAATATATTAAGCCCAAGACCTTCGGCGATTGGTATAGCTCCTCTTAGTTCTACAATCGGAACCATAGAAACTCCAAAAACTATAAGGTATTTTATTATTAATGGTAAACTTGCCATATTTTCCTCCTAAAAAATCAACTTATTCTATTTTACTATAACATATAAAAAAGTCAAGGAAAATAAAAGTAAAATTTAATAAAATTTGCAATTCTATATGCACTCTGGATTTTTTTAATTATTTTATGTTTTTGAGTCAAAAAATATTGACAAACTTGTCTTGAATATGTTATTATAAATAATGTATGACTTTAAATAAAAATGGATTTTTATGCCATTTTTAAATAGGAAAAAATTTAATTCACAATTGTTAAAAATTAGAAAAATAGGAATTAAATATATGAAAGTAAAGAGTAGAAATTGTGGAAGCAGACAATATTCGAGAATTTATGGAAGTATATATTAAGAAGGAATTTTTCTAAATAAAATAAAACATTTAAATCTGCTTAATATTTTTTAAGGAGTGATTTGATTGGATATCAAAGAAGTTAAGTTCGGAAGAACAACTCGTAAAGATTTTTCAAAAGTTGGAGACTACATTGAAATGCCAAACTTAATCAAAGTTCAAAAAGATTCTTATGATTGGTTTGTAGAAGAAGGACTTGGAGAAGTATTAAAAGATATTTCACCAATAGTAGACTATTCAGGAAATTTAGTTCTAGAATTTTTCGATTATTACATGGAGGATAAAACAAAATATACACAAGAAGAAGCAAAAGAAAGAGATGCTACATATTCAACAAGATTACACGTAAAAGTAAGATTAATTAACCGTGAATCAGGAGAAATCAAAGAACAAGAAATTTATTTAGGTGATTTTCCATTAATGACAGACAGTGGAACATTTATTATTAATGGTGCAGAAAGAGTTGTAGTAAGCCAATTAGTACGTTCACCAGGATGCTATTATGATGAAGTATTTGATACAAAAACAGGAAGAAAAACATATACCTCAACAGTAATGCCATTAAGAGGAGCTTGGATTGAATATGAAACAGACGGAAACGACATGTTCTGGGTTCGTGTTGATAGAACAAGAAAAATACCAGTAACAACATTGCTAAGAGCTATTGGACTAGTATCAGACGACCAAATTAGATCATTATTTGGAGAAGAAAATTTACTAGAAACAACAATTCAAAAAGATCCAATAAAAACAAGTGAAGATGCGTTAATAGAAATATATAAGAAATTAAGACCAGGAGAATTACCAACAGTAGAAGCCGCAAGAAGTTTATTTAATGGATTATTCTTTGATAATAGAAGATATGACTTAGCAAAAGTAGGAAGATTTAAATTTAATCAAAAATTAAGTATTGCTAATAGAATCAAAAACCAAGTTGCTTTTAGTGATATTATGGATAAAGAAACAGGAGAAGTATTTGTAACAGCAGGAGAAATAATAACACCTGAAGTTGCAGAAGATATCCAAAATGCAGGTATAAATATTGTAGACATTAAAATTGGCGAAAAAAAGATAAGAGTAATTGGAAATGGAATTGTAAATATTCACAAAGTGTTACCAAATGTTGATTTAAGTAGTTTACATTTCAAAGAAGATGTAAATTATGAAGTATTAAAAAACATTATGGAAAATACAAGTGAAGAAGATTTGGTAAGTACAATAAAAGAAAGATATGATGAATTAGTACCAAAACATATTACAACAGAAGACATCATTGCATCAATTAACTATTTATTAAATATGTATAATGGTTTCGGAAAAAAAGATGATATAGATCACTTAGCTAACCGTAGAATAAGATGTGTTGGAGAACTATTACAAAATCAATTTAGAATTGGTTTAACAAGACTTGAAAGAGTAGTTCGTGAAAGAATGACAATACAAGACTTAGATGTTGTTACACCACAAACATTGATTAATACAAAACCAATAACATCATCAATAAGAGAATTCTTTGGAAGTTCTCAATTATCACAATTTATGGATCAAACAAACCCACTTTCAGAATTAACACATAAAAGAAGAATTTCAGCATTAGGACCTGGAGGACTTTCAAGAGAAAGAGCTGGATTCGAGGTTCGTGATATTCACTATACACACTATGGTAGACTATGTCCAATTGAATCTCCAGAAGGACCAAACATTGGATTAATTTCTGCATTATCATCATTTGCAAATATTAATGAATACGGATTTATTGAAACACCATATAGAAAAATAGATCCAGAAACACATAGAGTTACAGATATTGTTGAATACATGAGCGCAGATGTGGAAGATAATTATACAATAGCTCAAGCATCTGAACCAATGGATGAAAATGGAGAATTTATTAACAAACGTGTACGTGTAAGACGTAAAAATGAAATTATCGAAGTAGATAAAAATGAAGTTCAATATATAGATGTATCACCAAAGCAATTAGTATCAATAGCTGCAGCTATGATACCATTCTTAGAGAATGATGATGCTAAGAGATCATTGATGGGATCAAATATGCAACGTCAAGCAGTTCCATTAATGACAACAGAAGCTCCAATAATTGCAACAGGTATAGAATATAGAGCTGCAATGGATTCTGGAATATTAGTTTTAGCAGAAGATGATGGAGTTGTAGAAAAAGTTACTGGTGACAGTATTACAATGAAATATAACACTGGAAAAACAGTTGTACATAAACTACGTAAGTTCAAGAGAACAAATGGTGGAACATGTATAAATCAAAGACCTATTGTAAAAAAAGGTGAAATTGTAAAAAAAGGTGATGCCTTAGCAGATGGACCTGCAACCAAAGATGGAGAAATGGCATTAGGTAAAAATATGCTTGTTGCATTCTCTACATGGGAAGGTTACAACTACGAGGATGCTATACTATTAAATGAAAGACTAGTACAAGAAGACGTATTTACATCAATTCATATTGAAGAATATGATTGTGAGTGCCGTGATACCAAATTAGGTGCAGAAGAAATCACAAGAGATATTCCAAATGTTGGTGATGATGCACTAAAAGACCTAGATGAAAACGGAATTATAAGAATTGGTGCAGAAGTAAGACCAGGAGATATATTAGTTGGTAAAGTAACTCCAAAAGGAGAAACAGAACTAACAGCAGAAGAAAGATTACTTCGTGCTATATTTGGAGAAAAGGCTAGGGAAGTAAGAGATACATCACTTCGTGTACCACATGGTGAAGCAGGAACAATTGTTGATATAAAAATCTTTACAAGAGATAATTCAGAAGAATTAGGTCCAGGAGTAAATCAAGTAATAAGATGTTATATTGCAACAAAGAGAAAAATTTCAGTAGGTGATAAAATGTCTGGACGTCATGGTAACAAAGGTGTAATTTCAAGAATATTACCAAAAGAAGATATGCCATTCTTACCAGATGGAACACCAA
>USMB01000025.1 GCA_900555615.1 uncultured Clostridium sp.
TAGAAAAAATATTTTCCAATTCACTATTTTTTTAAGCTACTTTTTCAGCAGCCTCTATAAAAGCTTCTATTTTTTTATTTTATATCACTATATTTTTTATATTTTACATATACTATAAAGTTAATTATTGCAATTACTATCACTACAAATATTAAAATTATATTTTTTCCAGCTTTAGGAATTATCTTATCTATTACAGTTTCGTCATTATTCAAATTGTTTCTATTGTCTTTTGTTTTCTCATCTAACTCATCTTTATCATCTTTTATATCTGTTTTTCCTTCATCTATATTTTCTTTATTTTTTTCTGAATTTGCTGTCAATTCAATATTTTGAGCAGGCATTTTAAATGTATTTTTTATATCAGAATATGTTTCTGAGCCTGACCAATTCTTCCATTTATATCCGTCTTTAACTTGTGCTTCTATTGCTACACTTTGTTCATAATAATAACTATCTGCCCCATTTACATTTTCTATTCCTTCATCTTTATTCAATATTACTTTATATTTATTTCTAGTATAATAATAATTTAGTATTGTAATTTCATCTTCCTCAATTGTTATCGTTTGCTTTTCTGGTTCAGTAAATCCTATATATTTTTTTACATCTGGAATTACTTGTGAATTTATCGTTCCTTGTAACTCTTCTTCATCTTTTAACGTATAATTAATATTATCTTTTTGATTTGCATTTCCATCAACATTTTGTTGCCAATGTTTCACTATATATTTATTAGCATTAATACTAAGTATCCATTGTGCATAATATGTCATATCTTGTGTAACTATCGTTTGCTCTGTTATTCTAGTACCATCCACTTTTTCTGTATACCAACCCTTAAAAGTATATCCTGTTCTTGTTACTTCTGGTAAATTTCCTAATGCAGTTCCTTCTTTTAATGTAATTTGACTATTTGGCTGTTCTCCGCCATTACTATCAAACGTTATTGTATATTCTCTTTCTATTTTGGTAGTTGTTGCTGTTAATTCAACATTTTGTGCTGGCATTCCAAATGTATTTTGCTTACTTTCAAGTGTTGCATTCCCAGTCCACCCTTTCCATTCATATCCATCTTTGACTTTAGCATCTATTGTTACTTGTTGTTCATAATTATAAGTTCCTGCTCCACTTACACTTTCTATCCCTTCATCTTTATTCAATATTACTTTATATTGAATTGGTATCCATTGTGCATAATATGTCACATCTTGGGTAACTATCGTTTGCTCTGTTATTCTAGTACCATCCACTTTTTCTGTATACCAACCCTTAAAAGTATATCCTGTTCTTGTTACTTCTGGTAAATTTCCTAATGCAGTTCCTTCTTTTAATGTAATTTGACTATTTGGCTGTTCTCCGCCATTACTATCAAACGTTATTGTATATTCTCTTTCTATTTTGGTAGTTGTTGCTGTTAATTCAACATTTTGTGCTGGCATTCCAAATCCATTTTGCTTATTTTCAAGTGTTGCATTACCAATCCAACCTTTCCATTCATATCCATCTTTAACTTGTGCATCTATTGTTACTTGTTGTTCATAATAATAAGTATCTGCTCCGCTTACACTTTCTATCCCTTCATCTTTATCTAAAACTACATTATATTTATTTCTTTTATAATAATAATCTACTACTAGACTTCCATCTCCCAAAATTGATATCTTTCGCACATCAGGACTTGTAAATCCTGTATACTTTTTAATTCCAGGTATTACTATTTCATCTGTTGTTCCTTCTAATGTTTCTGTATCTTTTAAGGTATAATTAACATCATTTTTTATATCTGCATTTCCATCAATATTTTGTTGCCAGTGTTTTACAACATATTTTGTATCTGTATTTGCTATCCATTGTGCATAATATGTTATATTTCCTCCTACATATGTTGATTCTGATATTTTCACTCCTCCAATTTTTTGAGTATACCATCCAATAAATGTATACCCATCTCTAATTGCTATTGGCAAATTTCCTATCTGTGTTCCTATTTGTTTTATCATTGTAACTTCTGTTGTTTGACCACCATTTGCATCAAAATTTATTATACAATTTTCATCATATTCTAACTCAGATGCAGAAACTAATTTTACTTCACTAATTTGTAATTTTTTATTTGCTATTATTTTTATTGTTTTTATATGTTCATTAATTAAATTCTCAACTTGATATGGAATCTTTAGTTCATAACATGTACTATTACCTAAATCTATATTTTTAATGATATATTCATCATTGATACATATATCAATGCTTGCATTATTAAATCCAAGATTACTTCCATTTCCATATAGCCATACACTAGATATATCTCTTCTTTTATCTAATGTTATATCTATTGTTCTTGTAGTTGCAATTTTAGTTGTTACAGTTTTTGCCAAGTAACTCATGCCATCTTTTAAATATGTATTTTCAGAGCTATTATCCACATTAACACTATATTGATTTCCATGTAATTGGTAATATGTAATTCCATTTATTTCTGTTCCAGATGGTATAGGCTGTTGTACTGTACTTGGTCCATCCACAAATAAGTTTCCTGATGCATCAAAACCTATCCTATCGATGCTTAACTTTCTTTTTGAAAACTTTGTAACATTTAATCCATTATATTTATTGCCACTTTCTGATACTTTTTCATAGTTGCCTGAATTAAATACTGCTACATGATGAACTGAATACATTTCATTATCAGCTGTTTTTAATATCATATTATGTCCTGGACCATATAAATATTTTGAACTATCAAATTCATATATATCATTTTTATATCGTGGCATTTCTCCATATATCATTGGATTTAAAGTTGTTTTCTTCTCAAATCCAGACATTGGATTATTAGATATTGCATATCCAACAGAATAAGAATCATTCTTATATTCACCTGTAGAGTACATCAAATAATATTTTCCATTGTTTTTAATACAAAATGGACCTTCGTTTATGTTTTTCTCCCAACTATTACTAACTTTTAACCCTAATCTTGTAGCTACCGTTCCTACCTTATTAAAATTATCATTAGGATCTAATTCAATGCCCCAAATATCTTGATCTTCTTCTGATTTAAAATACATATAGCATTTTCCATCATCATCAAATAATAAACTTCCATCAATATAACTATATTTTGCATCATGCTTATTTTTTAATGTTTCATCATTTTCAAGCCCTACATCTACTTTTTTTACAAATTTAAATCTATCTTCCAAACTATCAGACTCTGCTAAATAAATAGCGCCATAACTTGCATCTTGTCCATATGGATAGCTTGTACCACTAGGCCAGTAAACTCCAGAGAATATCATATAATACTTATTGTTATATTTATAAACTTCTGGTGCCCAATAATATGTAATTTTCACATCTGAAGGAATTGTTGATTTATCTATCCAACCACTTCTTGTAACCCAGTCTTCTAAATTAGTTGAAGTATACCAAACTTCATTTGTTGCATATAAATAATATTTTCCATTTTCTTTTATTAAAAATGGATCTCCTGCATCTTCAGGTAAACATTGAATACTTAAATTACTATATGAATCAAAACTTGTTCCAATCTCATTTATTACCTTTTTTCCCTCAAAATTATTTGCATATTTTCCATTTTCAATACTATTAGCCAAATTATTTGCACATTCTCTTCCTATCTGTGATAACGCTGCAGAATGAAAATGGATTGTATTATTGGTATTATCACATGTAACTTTTTTAGCTAATTCCAACGCATAGTAGCTTTTGGCTATAGAATTTGACTTTTTTTGAGCATTGATATCGTTATTATTTAAAGCGTATTCTAATTTATTTCCAGCCTCATCTGTAAATTTTTTTCTGCTAAATGTATCAAGATTATAATTTGTCTCATCTGGTACGTAATGTTCATAACTGTATGATGAACCTAAAATAATATCTTCATTCTGAGAAATTATATTTTCTTGAGTTTTATGAATTTGTTCAACTCCAATTGTTGCCCACCCATTTCCAACTGTAAATGATGTTTCAGCAATTGCTCCTAAAGAAATTCCTAAATCATTTTTAAAATTTTCTTTTACTTGTAAAAAATATTTTTGATAATTTTCTTTTATGGTTTTATCACTTTGATTATCAGTATTGTCTCCAACATTATCTTCTCCCTGAAAAGAAATCCAATATTTTCCACCAATATTATATCCTTTTTGTTGTGCCAATTTAACTGCTGAGGTAAAATTTTCTTTTATAGCTTCATACATATAATCAGTAGTTCCATCAATTATATGATTAGAATCATCTTTAGGTAAAAAACACTCAATATTTGCTCCTCCAACTGCCCCATTTACTGCAATCACTTTATGTCCTGTTCTTTCATAATAAGTTCTACAAAATTCTGGAATCATATTAACATTTTCTGTTGTCTGAATTGATATATGTGAAGATTTTCCATCAACATATTTTTCTAGTTTTCCTGTTGAAGGATTATATGTCAATCCATGCATCTTCTTATCATTATACTCATTATCATCTAACCCATCTCCTAAAATACGAGTATCTTTAGTTATTTCAGAAAAACTATTACTTAGATATTTATATATGTATGCAGTTTCCTCTTCTAATGGTGTATTTACAGTACTTTCGTTTTTTGTTGTTCTTAAAATATCTATATCTATATCTGTATCTTTAGAAAATTTATATAAATCTTCACTATATCCATCTGGCATGCTTCCTTCTGTTGTTGAATAGCCTGCCATATTAGATTGCCCCCAAAATAATATTATGTCATATACATCACTATCACTTGCGTTTACATAACTATAATATGCAAAACTTCCTACAATTAATATAACAAATATTATTATAAATATATTTACAATTTTTTTATTTTTCACTGCACATCTCTCCTCATTCTCTTAATTTTATTATATATTTTTAGTACAGTCTTTTCAACTAAAAATCCAAATGTCACACACATGTAATATTTTTGTAATGTTGTTGTAACATTTTACAATTTTTTTACCAAAATTTGCATTTGTACAAAAACTATGTTATAATAAAATGTGTGAACAAAATTAGAATTATAGAAAAAGATAAAAGAGGTGTAAAATTATATGACACTAATGGTAATAATATATATATTAATTTTTATAATATTCGCATTAGCAGCATATGCAGTAATGCAGATTAAATTAGCTGGAATTAACGTAAAAGACTTTTGGAGCTTCATTGAAGCTAATCAAATTTTAGATAAACTATATGAATTTTCTAAAAAATATAAAACACTTTCACCACAACAGCAAGTTGTTTATTTAATGGAAGCAGAAAAAGTATTTACAGCATTTGATAAAATTCCAGATATTATTTGGGAAGATGAATTCAAAAAATATGATGAAGTATTAAAAAAATATAATGAGATAAAAGTTAATAGATGGATGTCTTCTTCTAATTAATGACGAAGACACCCATCTATTATATTTTTAAGATCCATTTTTTATTTTTCTTTAAATTTCCAGATAAAATTTCTTCTGAAATTCTATCCTCAACTAGATTTTGAATAGTTCTTCTTAATGGTCTTGCTCCAAAATTATTATCATAGCCTTGCTTCAATATTGCTTTTACAACCCCATCATCTATTTCCACTATATATTTTTGATTCTTTAATCTTTCTTCAACTTGTTTCAACATAATATTAGTTATCTGTTTTATATCTTCTTCACTTAATTTATGGAATACTATTATTTCATCTATCCTATTTATAAACTCTGGTCTCAATTCTTTTTTTAATTCTTTTATAACCTCTTTTTTAATATCTTCATATTCTTTTTCATTTTCCACATTTCCAAATCCAAGAGATTTCTTCTCAGTAATGTATCTTGCTCCTAAATTCGAAGTCATAATTATAATTGTATTCTTAAAGTTAACTTCTCTTCCTTGCGAATCTGTCAATCTTCCATCCTCTAAAATCTGTAACAACAAATTCATAACATCTGGATGTGCTTTTTCTATTTCATCAAATAAAATAACCGAATATGGTTTTCTTCTTACCTTTTCTGTTAATTGCCCTCCATTGTCATAACCTATATAGCCTGGAGGTGAACCTATTAATTTGGAAACCGAATGTGCTTCCATATATTCAGACATATCTAGTCTTATCATAGAATTCTCGTTATCAAACAATATCTCTGCCAATGCCTTAGAAAGCTCTGTTTTTCCAACTCCAGTTGGTCCTAAAAATAGAAACGAACCTATTGGTCTTTTTGGATCTTTTAATCCAACTCTTCCTCTTCTAATTGCCTTTGCCACAACTTGTACTGCTTCATTTTGTCCAACAATTCTTTTTTGCAACATTTCTTCTAAATGTTTTAACTTTTGATTTTCATTTTCTGTTAATTTTTGAATTGGAATCCCTGTCCACTTTGAAATTATTTCTGCTATGTTTTCTTCTCCAATTTCTGTAATATCCTTATTTTTAATTTTTTTCCACTTATTCATTTCTGTATTCAATTCTTCTCTTGCTTCTTTTTCTTTATCTCTAAGATTAGCAGCTCTTTCAAAATCTTGATTATAAATAGCTTCTTCTTTCTCATTCATTATAATATCTATTTTTTCTCCCATAACTTTTATTGTATCAGGCTCTGTAAACAAATTAATTCTAACTTGTGAAGCAGCTTCATCAATTAAATCTATTGCTTTATCTGGTAAAAATCTATCTGTTATATATCTAACAGATAATGTAACTGCTGAATTAATAGCTTCATCTGTTATTTTTACATTATGATGCGCTTCATATTTATCTCTAATTCCTTTTATTATTTCTATTGTTTCCGCCTCTGTTGGCTCTCCTACATCAACAGGGCTAAATCTTCTTTCTAATGCAGAATCTTTTTCTATATATTTTCTATATTCCTCTATTGTTGTTGCACCTATTAATTGTATTTCCCCTCTTGCCAATAATGGTTTTAATATATTTGCTGCATCAATAGCTCCCTCAGCTGCTCCAGCTCCAACTATTGTATGTATTTCATCAATAAATAGAATAACATCTCCAACTTTCTTTACCTCATTTAGAACTTTCTTTATTCTTTCTTCAAAATCTCCTCTATATTTTGCTCCAGCTACCATTCCTGAAATATCTATACTTACAATTCGTTTATCTTTTAAATTTTCAGGAACTTCACCACTCACAATTCTTTCTGCCAATCCCTCAACAATTGCTGTTTTTCCAACTCCAGGTTCACCAATCAAACATGGATTATTTTTCGTTCTTCTTGATAAAATCTGAATAATTCTTTCTATTTCATCTTCTCTTCCGATTATATTATCAAATTTTCCATCTTCAGCTTGAACTGTAATATCTTCTCCAAACTGATTTAAAACTGTTGTAGCAGAATAGCTTCCTCTTACCTTATTAATATCTCTTTTTATTTCTTGATCAGACTCTTCTTCATTTATTACCTTGGTAATTTCACTATAAATTTTGGGAACTTCTACATTTAATTCAACAATGACTCTTACAGCCACACAATCTTCTTCCTTTAAAATCGCTAATAATAAATGTTCTGTTCCTATATAATTATATCCTATTCTCTTTGCCTCTAAAAAAGCATTTTCTAACACTCTTTTAGTTCTTGGAGTAAAACCTAGTGTTTCTTTTATTTCTCTTCCTACACCTAATAATTCTTCTATTTTAACTCTTACTTTTTCATCAGTAATCCCCTTATTATTCAATACCTTAGCAGCAATGCCTTCTCCTTCTTTAACCAATCCATATAAAATATGTTCAGTTCCAATATAATTATGTCCTAACTCTATTGAAATATCATTAGCAATCTCTATAACTTTTTTAGCTTTATTAGTAAATTTATAAACCATACTACTTTATCTCCTTTGTGAAATTGGGGTCGGTCCTTTTTTTCGCATTTGTCATTTTCGCCATTTCTTCTGCCTTTGCTTTTTGGTCTTGCAATGGAATCCACGCAAAATATGAACATACAAATTCTCCATATTGAGTAACATCTTCTCCAACTCCTTGATGAGTCTGTTTATGCTCTTTACTCATAAAAAACACCTACCTTTCATATAAGGTATGTGCTTTTTTTCTTTTTTTATTCAATTAATCTTTAATTCCAAATAATAATTTCACTATCCTTCTTAAACATTTTGGAACTTTTTTTACTACTATAGTCATATGTAAAACCTCCTTTTAACAGAGTAACCATAATATTCCTACTAATATTACTATTACTCCGATTAAAAACAACCATCCCAACACTGGTAAAAATAATACTAGTAATATGCCTATTCCTAATCCTATTAAACATACTCCAAATGTCTTTTTTAAGATTTTCATTATGATTTCCTCCAAGATTTTTACTATATTATATTCTTGCATATAAATTATGTGAATAACAAAAAAGGAAACTTAGAATCTCTTCCAAATTTCCTTCTCATATATTTATATATTTTTATTTAATAATTATCCGTTTACTAAATCTTTTAATGCTTTACCAGCTTTGAATACTGGAGCTTTAGATGCAGGTATTTTGATTTCTTCTTTTGTTTGAGGATTTCTACCTTTTCTAGCAGCTCTTTTTCTAACTTCGAAAGAACCAAATCCAACTAATTGAACTTTGTCTCCTCCTTTTAATGATTCAGCTACAACTTCTGTGAATGCATTAACTGCTGCTTCTGTTGATTTTTTTGATTCTCCTGTTTTTGCAGCGATAGCTGCTACTAATTCAGCTTTGTTCATTATACATTACCTCCTATAAAATTTTGTATATATGTACTTCAACTGCTGTTGTTGCAATATCTGTACTTCTATTTTATCTTATTCTCCAAAATAAATTAAAATCCCTCTCTTTTTTAGAAAATTTTAATATATTTTTAATTTTTCTAACATTCTGTAAATCTTCTCACCTTTAGGTAACATATATATATCTTCTTTATTATATATTTTTAATGCTACAACTGCTGCTAAATAAATTATTACCGCTAATAATATTGATATTATTGTTGCCTTATTTCCTGGCATTATTCCATTTATTATAATATATGCTGTATATGAACATACTCCCATAATAGCTGTTGCAAGTACTGGTTTTATCACAAACTTTTTAAATGGTAAATCCAATTTTACATATTTCTTTAACACATTAAATACTATTGTAAATGCTACTACATGACATGCAATTGAACCAATTGCAGCTCCATATATGTTTATTAATGGAATTGGCAATAAAACTAAATTTAATATTAATTTAACTACACATCCTATTCCTAATGCAATTGCAGGAACCATTACTTTTCCAAATCCTTGTAATGCCCCATTTATTGTTTGATCCAATATAGAAAATATTACAGAAACAGAAATTAATTGTAATAATAATGCCCCTTGGTTTGCATTTGGATATAACAAATTCAAAATTGGTTGTGCAAAAACTATCATTCCAACTACACATGGAAGACCTATTAACATTGATGTCAATAATGAAAATGATGTTCTTTTTGTTGCTGTTTCTTTATCATTTTTAGCGTTAGCTGCTGATATTGCTGGTACAAGTGCTGTTGCAAATGCAATATTTATTGCAAGTGGCAAATTAGTTAATGTGTCTACTTTTCCACTTAATTGTCCATATAATTTAGTTGCAATATCTGATGCCATATATGTACTTAATATTCTTTTTACTGTAAATGAATCTATATTTTTATTAAATGATGTCATTATTGAACTTAATGTTAATGGAATAGACACCATTAATATATTTTTTACTATTGTTTTTACACTTTGATATTTGTAATTTGTTGAGTGTTCAATCTCATTTCCGATTTCTTTTCTTCTAAGTCTATAATACATAAATAAATATGCAAAACTTGAGAATGTTGCTAATGTTGTTGCTACATTTGCACCTGCTGCCATCATTTCTGTTGAAGTTGATGTAACATAAGCAACTACTTCTACAATAGCTATTGTTAATATTGTTTTAAAAATTTGTTCTAATGTTTGTGCTCTAGCTGTAACTTTTAGAGTTCTTCTTCCATTAAAATATCCTCTAAATACAGATGAAATTGATACAAAAAAAATTGCTGGTGATAATGCAACTAATGTTAACTCTGACTCTGGTATTTGAGTCCAACTATAAGCAATTGTATGTGCTCCAAAAAACAATAACATTGTTCCTACTGCACCTATACATCCAAATGTTGCCAAAGCTACCTTAAATATTCTATTTGCACCTTTATTGTCTCCAACTGCTAATCTTTCTGATACCAATTTTGAAATCGCATTTGGTACACCTATTGATGATACTGTTAGCAATAAAGCATAAATTTGATATCCACTTGCATATATTGCATTTCCAGCATCTCCAAATCCTTGTCTATTTGTTAAATATAATGTATATATTAATCCTAACACTTTTATTAATATTTGTGAGAACATTATAGTTACTACACCTTGCATGAATGTTTCTTTTTTTATAGCTCTTTTCTCTTCTGCCATAAATTCCTCCTAAATAATTCTATGTTTTTTCTTTTGATTCATTACATCTAATTTGTGATATATATATCACAAAATTTAATGTAATTATATCTATAAATGTTAAAATTATCAAGAACTTTTCCAAAATTTATTGACAAATCCCTCTTTTTGTATTAAAATTGATAGGTATTATGTTAGAATATGATTTAAATATGAAACTTCTCCCCGGTAGTTTTAGATTTAAATTTCATATATATTATTAAATTTAATTTAAAATAGGAGGGTAAATATTACCATGAATAACGTTACATATAGTGCAAAAAAAGAAACAGTTGAAAGAAAATGGTATGTAATTGATGCAGCTAACAAACCATTAGGTAGAGTTGCTACAGAAGCTGCTAGATTATTAAGAGGAAAACACAAACCAACTTTCACACCAAACATTGATACAGGTGACAATGTTATAATCATTAATTGTAAAGATGTTGTATTAACAGGAAATAAAATGAATTCTAAAATTTACAGACATCATTCAGGTTACATTGGAGGAATGAAAGAAACTCCAGCAGCAGTTATGCTTGAAAAAAATCCAGAAAAAGCTATGACATTAGCAGTTAAAGGAATGTTACCACACAATTCTTTAGGAAGAAAAATGGCAACAAAATTAAGAGTATTCGCAGGAAGCGAACACAATCTTCAAGCACAAAAACCAGAAATTTGGAATTTTTAATTAAGGAGGAACTATTAAATGGCTAAGTCAAATAAAATCGTATACATGGGTACAGGAAGAAGAAAAAGTTCTATCGCTAGAGTAAGATTAGTTGAAGGAACAGGAAAAATAACAATTAACGGAAAAGATATTGAAGAATTCTTCGATTTAGAAACTTTAAAAGTTATTGTTAGACAACCATTAACAGTTACAAATACATTATCTAAATATGATGTAATTTGTTCAGTTTATGGTGGTGGAGTTTCTGGTCAAGCTGGAGCTATCAGACATGGTATTGCTAGAGCTTTAAGCGAAGCTAATTCAGAATACAGACCAGCTTTAAAAACAAACGGATTCTTAACAAGAGATCCACGTATGAAAGAAAGAAAAAAATACGGTCTTAAAAAAGCAAGAAAAGCACCACAATTCTCAAAGAGATAAGATTATATATTACAAAACCTCGAGAAACATATTCTCGAGGTTTTATTTTATATATCAATATCTTTTACAACTTCTAAATTATCCATATTAGCAACCTTAACATCCACATAAGAAAGTGCATAATAATTATTATTTACATACACTATTCTTCTAACTTGTTCTTCATAATTATCAATTAACTCTCCTATTTCTCCTTTTAAAACAAATCCATTGTCTAAGTCAATTCCATATATCACTGCTCTTGAATTCACTTTTTTACCAGCAGAAGATGTTATTGGAAAAGCAATTATATTTTTCTCTTTTGAAAATATAGCAGCCTTGTGATTATACAATAATTCTGAATATGTATATTTATCTCCTACTGCAATTTCAAACAACACTTTAGGATTTGCAAAATCACTTACATCAAACATTACCAACTTCAATTCTCTTTGAGTTTCATCACCATATCCAAACCCTATTACATGTGTTTCATCATATGGATGTAAATAAGTACTATATCCTGGCAACTTTACTTCTCCTAAAACTTTTGGATTTTTTACATCAGATAAATCTATCACCCAAAATGGATCTGTTTGTTTGAATGTTACAACATATGCCTTATCTCCCATATATCTTACAGAATATATACTCTCTCCTTGTGCCAATCCTTCTATTTTTCCTATTTCTTCTAATTTGTCATTTAATATATATAAATTATTGGCTTCTGATGTTGTTGTAGCAATTCTAAAGTTATCATCCTTTTCATCCATTGAAAATTGATTTTCTCCTTGACCATTAACTTCTCCTTGTGCCTTATATACAAATTTCCCATCTTTCAATTCAAATTTCAATATCTTTACTTTTCTATCTGTTTCATTATAATCTTCATCATATTCATATTCATTTGTTGCTATATACATATTTTTTTCAGATGCATATATAGTTCCTCCTGTGCCTAAAAAAGTTTGAATATCTGCCTCTTTATCCGAATTTAAATCTATTCCAACTAACATTAAATAATCTGAATCAGAGCCTTCTTCTATATTATAGATTTTGTCAAACCCTATGCACTGTTCTTCCTCACCTTTTAATTTATCTACATATTTAGGCTTATAATCATCTTCATTTAATTCTTCCAATTTTCTTTGTAATGGTCCAATATATTGTGTTGCTACAAAATATATTTTTCCATCTATCATTCTAGATTTTGAAGAAGTATATATTCCTTTAACCATAACTTTTCTGATTTCTTTTGGATTTTTTCTATCAGAAATATTATATATTATAATTCCAGATTTTGAATCTGATGGCCCATGTGCATAACATTTTAGCTCTTTATCTTCTGTACTAACTGTTTTCGTTACATCTCCACTTGTATCATTTCCAAGTACAGCTAATCTATCTTTTTCAACATATATTTCTACTGGATAAAAATTCTTTTCTTCAAAATTAATTTCTGCAATTTTTTCTGAACTTTCTGCACTTTCAGCATTTAATATTATAAGCCTTTGCTTACTCAAATAATAAATATATTTATTATCTACTTTTATCCCATCTCCTTCATCCACATTTTGCACTTGTACATTTGTAGATGAAGCAAAATCTGTGCTTTTAGTTTCTATTTCTTCTAATGTTTCTTTTCTTGTTTCTAAATAATTATTTTCTTGATTCTTTTCTTTTATTATGTTATAAAAGTTTTCAAAATTTCCTACTGTCTTCAGATCTATTGGTGCTACTTGATCTTCTTTTTGCCTTTCTTGTATTACTTCTGGAGTTTTCTTTTGTGATAATACTACTATTGTTGATAATGCAACAACCATTACTGCTGCCATATTTAAAAACTTTTTCATTTCTTGTTGTTTTCTTTGCTTTTTCTCTTTTTGACATTCATCATATTTTTGATAAATTTCATCAATAAATTGCTTATTAGTTTTCATACTTATATCCCTCCTCCAAAATTATTTTTTCTAAGGCCTTTCTCGCCCTATAAATTAAAACTTTCACACTTGAACTTGTTTTACTTAATATATGCCCAATTTCTTTATAACTTAGTTCTTCTATGTCTGCTAAATAGATAGCATTTTGATATTCTAATTTAAGCTTTTGAATTGCATTTTTCAAATTCTCAGCCCTTTCATTTTTAAAAACTTTTTCTTCCAATTCTTCTAAATCTTCATATTGATTCTCATCTAATGCTACTATTCTTTTTTCTCTTTTTATATAATTTAAAGCTTTTGATTTTGCTATTGTATAAAGATAGGTTTTTAAAGAATATTCAAATCTATAGTTCTTTTTGTGCATCAAAATATAAACAAAAACATCTTGGGCCAAATCTTCAGCAATATCTACACTTTTGGTATATCTCTGTATAAAATAAATAATAGAGTCTTTGTGTCTTATTACAATTTCTTCAAAGCTTTTATTATTTCCTAATAAAAATTCTTTGTACAACTCTTTATCTGTCTTTTCTTCCATCTTAAATCCTCCTTTTTCTATCTCTTATACAATTCTATCAGAAAAAAGTTACATATGCAAAAAAGAAACGGATTAATTTCCGCTTCTTTTAATTTCCTTTGCATATTCTTTATATTCTTTTTCATTTTCTACAGTATAGCCTTTTAAGCACTCATCAGAAACTTTTTCACATATTTTTTTAAATACTTCAGAAAATTCCGCTGTTTCTTTTCCATTAATTGAAATACATTGCAAATTTGTTTTCCCATCTTTTAAACGTGCTATAATACTTGTTGAAGTTGTTATAATTCCACGATATTTTAAATTACTAGTATATATCCATTTTACATCAGAATATTTAAATATAACCAAACTTCCATTTTTCTTATTAACAAAGAAATTTTTCGTTAATATTACATCACCTTTATAATATTTTGCTTCTACATTATTATTTAATTCATTTATCAACTCTTCTTCATATTGATTATCTTTTAAATATTTTCTTACTCCCTTTTTTACTATAGATATTGATATATGATATATTATCAATACAATTAATCCTATTCCTGCAAAAACAATAATCAAATCTTCTGTTGTAGTATCTACTGGACTTTTTCTAACATTTAACATTACACTTCCAAAATAATTTTCGAAAACACTTTCATCTATTTTTTCGTCATCTTCTAGTCCTTCATTATAGTAATCAATTATCTTCTTTTTTAGTTCTGTAGATATTTCTTCTGTAACTCCATATATTTTAACTGTTTCTGGTTTTGTCGCATTAGCATCAGTAGAATATGTATATTCTTGAATATCTTTTAATTTATCTATTGTTTCAAAATTTAAATCTATTATATACCAATCCCCATTACTTATTGCTATATAATATCTATCATTAGACTCATCATTTTCATTATCAATATTTCCATATATTGCCACTTCTCCACTTAGTCCTTCAACATCTAAATATGCATATTTTCCAGCTTCCATGCCTATAGCCCCATTCGTTGTAAAATCTATTGGAGTTGGTTGATTTTTTTCTTTATTATTAATCAAGCCAAAACTTACAATAATAAGAACAACACATACAATATATCCAATTATTAATGAACTTGGTATTTTAGTTTTTTTTATAATATTTTTCCCATCCGAATTCACTTTCAAACTTCTCCTTTATTTACAATTTAAAATGCTTTTCTATATAAAAATATTGCTATAGCCATTCCAATTATGCTTGCAATATTAATATGTAATGCAAAAGCAAAAGTTAAAGTCAATACATTCATATTTAAAACAAATGGATTATCAATTCCAAATGTTTGCCCATATGATAACCAATTAAGCCAATCAACTTTAGCTGCAACTTCTCCTAATAATCCTCCTATTACTAATCCTGCAAATATAAATAATATTGCCATCCATGTACTTTTATCTCTTATCGCCATTTTCTTTTCCTCCGTTTATTATTAATTTTTATCTTCCAACACTTGTTAGCCACTCTTCAACATTTACAACACTTGAATTGTTATTATATGTCATATAAAATTTGTTTTCACCATTTTCAGTATTAGTTTTCAAATATACAGCATCCAATACATAACTGCTTTTAAATATTTCTTCACCTTTTGTTGTTATTAAATTGTAGTGTTTATCTTTTTCTACAACTAACATTTTATAACTTGGAATTGCTAATGCTGGATACGCACTATCTGCTAAGTTTGTAGTACATCCTACCCCTGTAAGTTCAAAATCTTTTATTTTCTCACCTTTAATATTAAATAATCCCCATAAGTCATTGCTATTCATTATTGGAATTATTTCATCTAATAGAACATATTGATTTTCAATTCCGTTTTGTGAAAACTTCGTTATATCCATTCCAATTTTTTTATATTCTGGAGCAATAATTACTTTTCCACTAGTACTTACTACACCATACAAATTATTTTGTTTTACTAAATATAGCCCATTTTGATTATCCATTATTTTTATTTCATCATATACAACTCTAACTTTAGTTGAAGAATCTTTTGCTAATACCCCAACTTTTCCATTACTTTTAACAAGAAAATCTTCTGTAGCTGGTAAATACTTAATATCTTCATATTTATTTTCTAGTATTGATTTTCCAGTAGTTGCATCAATTACTCCATACAGTTTATCTTTTTGAAGTATTATCATATTTTCAAAAATAGCTTTTTTATCTGTAAAGTCATCTGAAAGTTTTTCTGTATTATTACTACCACTTGTCGCCTGTTGTGAATATTCTCCTATTTTTAATTTTGATGCATAATATTGGTTTAAATATTCCATTGTATATATATTAATTATATTCGAACTTGAATTATATTCAAATAAAGTATTAAATGCTTTTTCTATTCCAGTAGGTGTTGTGAATAATTCTCCATCCTTTTCAAATACTTTTTCATCTAGTGTAATGTATTCATAATCAGAATCTCCACGAGTTTTTATCAAAGTATCTGAATCTAGCGAAAACATAGCTGTTTCATACTCATTTTTCACATAGCATTTCGAATCATCTTCTGACTTTATCTTATAATCTCCTCTATAATCTTCATACCCCAAAAACTTTGCAACTTTTCTTATCGGAATATATACCTTAGAAGATCCATTCTCTTCTTTAAAATATAAGATTTCTACTATATTATTTTTTTTCTGTCCATCAATTCTTGCTGTAATCACTGTACTTTTCAAATACATTATTCCATATATAATAGCTACTGTAACTATTATCAAGAAAACTATCAATATTCCTATAATCATAGGAATTTTAGATTTTTTCTTATTTATTATATTCTCATCATATAATTCCATGGACTTCCTCCTATTTTTCATAACCGTATTTTTTATAAAATTCTTCTTTAAATGTACCTAAATTATCATTTTCAATTTCTATTCTAACTCTTTCCATTAATCTAGTCAAGAATCTTAGATTATGAATTGAAAGTAATCTTACTCCTAATATTTCATTTGCTTTTACCAAATGTCTTATATATGCTCTTGTATAATTTTTACATGTATAACAATCACATTCTGGATCTAAAGGACCCCAATCTCTTTCATATGTAGCATTTCTTACTACTACTTTTCCGTGTGATGTCATTGCTGTTCCATTTCTAGCTATTCTAGTTGGTAATACACAGTCACACATGTCTATTCCTGCCATTGCTGCTTCTATTAAATAATCTGGAGAACCAACTCCCATTAAATATCTTGGTTTGTCTTTTGGCATTAATGGTGCTGTATATTTTAGTATATCAATAAACTCCTCTTTTGGCTCTCCTACACTTATTCCTCCAATTGCATATCCTGGCAAATCTAATTCTGCTAAATCTTTCGCGGATTTTTCTCTTAAATCTTTGTAAAATCCACCTTGGATAATTCCAAATAATGCTTGATCTTCTGGTCTTGCATGTGCCTCAATACATCTTTTTGCCCATCTTGTTGTTCTTTCCATTGAGTTTTTAGTATATTCATATGTTGATGGATATGGACAACATTCATCAAATGACATTATTATATCTGCACCAAGTGAATTTTCTATTTCCATTACTTTTTCTGGAGTAAACATGTGCTTACTTCCATCTAAATGTGATTTAAACTCTACACCTTCTTCTGTTATTTTTCTTAAATCACTTAAACTGAAAACTTGAAAACCACCACAATCAGTTAGAATTGGTCTATCCCAATTCATAAATTTATGAAGTCCACCTGCTTCTTCCACTATTTTGTGTCCAGGTCTTAAATATAAATGATATGTATTTGATAATATTATTTGTGCTTTTACTTCTTCTTTTAATTCTTCTGGAGTCATTGATTTTACTGTTGCTTGTGTTCCAACTGGCATAAATATTGGAGTTTGTATATCTCCATGTGGCGTATGTACAACTCCTCTTCTTGCTCCTGTTTGTTTACATTCGTGTAATAATTCATATGTTACTGCTGGTTTCATATCTATTCCTTTCTATTTTTATTTTATAAACATCGCATCTCCAAAACTAAAAAATTTGTATTCTTCTTTTACAGCCTCATTATAAGCCTTTAATATATATTCTCTTCCTGCAAGAGCTGATACTAACATTAATAATGTTGATTCTGGTAAATGGAAATTTGTTATTAATCCATCTAAACATTTAAATTTATATCCGGGATATATGAAAATACTAGTATCTCCTTCAGTTGCCTTTACCATTCCTGTATTTTCATCAGCAATTGTTTCTAAAACTCTACATGATGTAGTTCCTACTGCAATTACCTTTTTTCCTTGTTTTTTTGTCTCATTTATTTTATCTACATCTTCTTGCTTTATATAAAAATGTTCTGAATGCATATCATGATCTTCTATATTTTCTTCTTTTACTGGTCTAAATGTCCCTATTCCAACATGTAATGTTACATTTGCAATTTTAACACCTTTTTCTTCAATCTTTTTTAATAGTTCATCTGTAAAATGTAATCCTGCTGTTGGTGCTGCTGCAGATCCTTCATATTTAGCATATACTGTTTGATATCTATCATTTTCTTTTAATGCTTCGTGAATATATGGTGGAAGTGGCATTAACCCAATTTTATCTAATATCTCATTAAATATTCCTTGATACTTAAATTGTACTTTTCTTGTTCCCCCTGGCATTGTATCTAGAACTTCTGCTTCTAATATTCCATCTCCAAAGCTTACTTTTGCTCCGACATGTAATTTATTTCCAGGTCTTACAATACATTCCCATATATCTCCTTCGATTCTATTTAATAACAAAAATTCCACATTTGCGCCTGTTTCTTTTTTTCCATAAAGTCTCGCTGGTAAAACTTTAGTGTTATTTCTTACTAAACAATCCCCTGGCTCTAAATAGTCTATTATATCCTTGAATACTTTATGTTCTATAGTTTGTTTTTCTCTATCTAATACCATTAATCTGGATTCATCTCTTTTTTCTATTGGTACTTGTGCTATTAATCTTTCTGGTAATTCATAATTAAATTCCGTTAGTTTCACTTTATTGTCTGTCCTTTCTTTTCTCTATTTTTTCACTCTTATATTGTACTATTTTTTCATTAACTTTTCAAGTTTTATGTCGATTTTTCTTAATAAAAAAGATAATATTTAATTTTAGAAATAAATACTATCTTAAATTTTATTCAGTGTACTATTTATAATTTATTAGGCTTTAAGAAATCTTTTCATTTTTGATACATTTTTATCTTTTAGTTGTGTTGAAATTGAAATATCGTAATTTATTAATATATTCAATATGTCATTTTTATCATTTTTTCTGTTAATTTCGTTCTCCTTCCAAAGTTTCTTATTTTCTTCCCAGAGCTTTTTATTTTCTTCCCAATTTTTATAATTTTCTTCCCAACGTTTATCGTTTTCAGCCCAGCGTCTATCGTTCTCTTCCCAACGTTTGTCATTTTCATCCCAACGTCTTAAATTTTCTTGCCAATGTTCATTTTCTATTTCTCTACTCTTTTTTATTTCAGCTCTTACTTCACTAAATGCTGCTGTTGTTTGTAGTTGAAAATTATTTAATGTTTGCAATATTTGCATTAACATTTCATTATTATCTGCCATATATTCTATCATTCCTTCCTTAAAAATATTGATTTAACTTAAAAATTAAAATGTTTATTTATGAATTAAATCCTCACTTGAACCAACACAAGTACACCTTGATATGTGCAAAAAAATAGAAGCACATCTATAAAATATGCTTCTATTATATATTCTCATTTTGCTATTGTCAAGAACTTTTAGTCGACAAAATTCGACAGTGCTTTACTTTACAACTTCAACATCTAACATTAATTTTTCACCATTAATACTTACTTCTGTATAAGTATCTCTTTTTGCGTTAAATACAATATTTTCTGTTAAAGTTTCTTTCTTGATTTCAGATTCGAATTTCTTTACAAGTTCTTCTAGCATTTCATTTTCAGATACATATAAGTTTATTTTATCTAATACTTCAAATCCTTTATCTTTTCTCATGTTTTGAACTTTTGATAAAATTTCTCTTACATATCCTTCTTCTTTTAGTTCAGGAGTTATAGTTGTATCTAATACTACACCAATTTCTCCTTCTCCAGCAAATGCGAATCCTTCTTTTCCTTGCATTGTAACAAGTAAATTTTCTGATGTTAGTTCTATTTGTGTTCCGTCAATATCTATATATTCTACTCCACCATTTTTTACTTTGTTAGCTAAATCCATTTGATTTAATTTTGAAATTTTTTCTCTTATTTTTGGTATTAGTTTTCCATATTCTTTTCCTAATACTGGTAAATTTGGTTTTATTTCAAAATGAACATATTCATTCATGTTTGCACCTAAGTCTACTTCTTTTACATTTAATTCTTCTTTTACTATATTTCCATAGTATTCAGGTAAAGTATCTACAGATATTAACATTTTTGAAAGTGGTTGTCTATTCTTAATATTTGCTGAATTTCTTGCACTTCTTCCTAATTTTACTAATGAATAAGCTAAATCCATTTCATTTTCAAGTTTTTTATCTATGGCTTTTTCATCAACTTCTGGCCATAAGCATAAATGAACACTTTCAGGTGCTTTTTCATCTAATCCTACAACTAAGTTTTGATAAATTTCATCTGTCATAAATGGTACAAATGGTGCTGATATTTTTATTAAGTTTACTAATACTTTATATAATGTTGTATATGCTCCTATCTTATCATCTGTTAATTCTTCTCCCCAGAATCTCTCTCTGTTTGTACGAACATACCAGTTTGAAAGTTCATCTGTAAAGTCTTCTATTTGTAGAGCTGCACTTGTTATATCATATTTGTCTAATTTTTCTGCAACTTCTTTTATTAAAGTATTTAATTTTGATAATATCCATTTATCCATTATATTTTCTGATTTGAAATCAGCATATTTATTTGGATTGAATTGGTCTATTTCTGCATATAAAACATAGAATGAATATACATTCCATAATGTACTTAAAAATCCTCTTTGTGTTTCTTGTACATTGTTTAATCCTAATCTTGTTGGTAACCATGGTGCTGAACATGTATAGAAATGCCATCTTGTTGCATCAGCTCCAACTTGGTCTAATAATACCATTGGATCTACACCATTTCCTTTAGATTTTGACATTTTTTGTCCTTTTTCATCTAAAACATGTCCTAATACTATACAGTTTTCATACGGTGTTTTATCAAATAAACATGTTGATACTGCAAGTAATGTATAGAACCATCCTCTTGTTTGGTCAATTGCTTCTGAGATAAATTGTGCTGGGAAGTGTTTTTCAAATTCTTCTTTATTTTCAAATGGATAATGTAATTGTGCAAATGGCATTGATCCAGAATCAAACCAACAATCTATTACTTCTTTAAATCTTGTCATTGTTTTTCCACATTCTGGGCATTTTAAATGTACATTATCTATATATGGTTTATGTAATTCTATTTCATCTGGACAATCTATTGCTTTTTCTTTTAATTCAGCAATTGAACCTATACATTCTTCATGACCACATTCACATTTCCATACTGGTAATGGTGTTCCCCAATATCTGTCTCTTGAAATTCCCCAATCTATTACATTTTCAAGGAATTTTCCAAATCTTCCTGTTCTAATTGTATCTGGATACCAATTTATTTTGTTGTTGTTTGCAACTAATTCGTCTCTTAATTTTGTCATTGCAACAAACCAACTTTCTTTTGGATAATATAAAAGTGGTGTGTCACATCTCCAACAATGTGGATATGAGTGTAAATGTTTTTCTTTTGCAAATAGTTTTCCATGCTCTGCAAGCCATTTACAAATATCTTCATTACAATCTCTTACAAATCTTCCTGCCCATGGTTCAACTTCTGGTACAAATTTTCCTGATTTGTCTACTAGATTTACAAATGCAATTCCATTTTGTTTTGCAACTAAGCTATCATCTTCACCATAAGCTGGTGCTATATGTACAATTCCTGTACCATCTTCTATTGTTACATAATCTCCATGTATTACTTCAAATGCTTTTCCATCTACTTTTGCAAATGGCATTAATTGTTCATATTTTGTTCCTAATAATTCTGTTCCTTTGAATTCTTTAACTATTTCATAAGGTGTTTCTTTTAATACATTTGCAAGTAAATCTTTTGCTAATATATAATTTTCATATTTTGGTTCATCATCTGTTCCAATATTAGCTTTTACTTCAACATATGTATATGCTTTGTTTACACATAGTGCTAAGTTTGATGGTAATGTCCATGGTGTTGTTGTCCATGCTAATATATATTTATCTTCTCCAACTACTTTAAATTTTGCTATACATGTTAAGTCTTTTACATCTTTATATCCTTGTGCAACTTCATGTGATGAAAGTGCTGTTCCACATCTTGGACAATATGGCATTACTTTATGTCCTTCATATAGTAATCCTTTTTTCCACATTTCTTTTAATGCCCACCATACTGATTCTATATAATCATTATGATATGTTACATAAGGATGTTCCATATCTACCCAAAATCCGACTTTATTTGTCATTTGTTCCCACATATGTACATATGTGAATACACTTTCTTTACATTCTTTTACGAATTTTTCTACACCATATTCTTCAATTTGTTCTTTTCCTGAAATTCCAAGTTTTTTCTCTATTTCAAGTTCTACTGGTAATCCATGTGTATCCCATCCAGCCTTTCTATCAACATGATAACCTTTCATAACTTTATATCTTGGAATAATATCCTTCATTACTCTTGTTTCAATATGACCTACATGAGGTTTTCCATTAGCTGTTGGAGGTCCATCATAAAATGTGAAATATCTTTGACCTTTGTTCATTTCAAAGTTCTTTTTTATTATGTTCTTTTGTTTCCACATTTCTGCTACTTCATTTTCCATTCCTACAAATCCATTTTTTAATTCTACTTTTTTGTACATAATTTTTTCCTCCTTTATTTATTTTTTACACTCTTGATATCTTGCAATTCAAATCTATACTTTTGTTTTATGTCTGGATATTTCTTATGGTCTACTTCTGATAAGAACATGTCTTTTGGACGTACCCATAATCCTCCATCTTCATATAATCTTCTGTAAATGACCATTTCTTCTTGTGTTTCAGAATCTTTTGCAATCCCTTCAACTAAGTAGTAATCTCCTTTAAAGTGTTTGTAAATTCCATTAATTTTTAGTTCTTGCATAATAGCTACCTCCTTCTTTTTCTACAAAACAAAAAGCCCTAATATGCATTTTTTGCTTTGCATATTAGGACGAAATTTATATTATATTAATTCCGCGGTACCACCTATTTTAATATTAAACATTTAATATTCTCTCTTTTATCCTTAACGCAGATATACGTCAAAACTTACTATTTATCGGTTCAGTCTTGCAACTAACATAGGTGATAACAAATACTTTTTACTTTCAAACTCACACCAAATGTTTGATTCTCTCTTAAGATATTACAATATCTGTGTTGTCCTTGTTATAGTCTTTTTATTTTTATGTTTATTATTATATCACTTTTTTTATTTTTTTCAAGTATTTTATTATATTTTTATTTCATTTGGTGATTTTTTTACTAAATTGCTTTTTTATTCATATTTTTATCTTTAGCGATAGATGCAATATATTCCTCGTGTTCAAATAATATGTTTGTTAGAGAACGTATATCTGTTTTTCTGTTTTTTTCATAGTTTTTCCAATTTGCATCGTTTTCATCCCAACGCCTATTATTCTCTTCCCAACGTTTCTTGTTTTCTTCTGAATCTTTTTTCAATTCTTCTATATCTACTTTCATAACGACTATGTCTGCTTTCATACTGTCAATATCTTTCTTCATGCTATCGATGTCTGCTTTCATATTGTCTATATCTTTCTTCATGCTATCGATGTCCGCTTTCATATTGTCTATATCTTTCTTCATGCTATCGATGTCTGCTTTCATACTGTCTATATCTTTCTTCATGCTATCAATGTCTGCTTTCATAACTCTTATATCATCTTTAATTTCTCTTATATTATCTATCATTAAATCCTGAAATTTATTAAATGATGTTATTAAAGATGCTACTAACATATTAATATTTGTTTCTTCCATAGACCAACCTCCTTTTTTGAATTTAAATTATTATTTTTTACTAGAATAAAATTCTAATTTCTTTGAATTAAATTTTTGAAAAAAATTTTTTCACCAAATGATTAAATACAAAATTATTATACTATTGTTAAATAGACTTGTCAACAAAAATCGTTCGACAAAATTCGAGTTTTTCTCATATTATTATGTAAATAAATAAAAAAATGAAATGGAAAACAAACAATTTTCCATCTCATTTAAATACTTATTTACTATGCATTTTCTTCAACAGGGTAAACACTTACTTGTTTTTTATCTTTACCCTTTCTCTCGAATTTAACTGTTCCATCTACTAATGCATATAGTGTATCATCACTACCTTTTCCAACATTAGTTCCTGGATGCATTTTTGTTCCTCTTTGTCTAACTAAAATATTTCCAGCTAAAACAAATTGACCATCAGCTCTTTTGACACCAAGTCTTTTAGATTCACTGTCTCTACCGTTCTTAATACTACCTTGACCTTTTTTATGTGCCATTAATCTCACTCCTTTCGGTTTCTAATCTAGTCGGCTCTCACTGACTGTTTGTGATTTTATCACATATATTTTTCTCAATAAAAATCTTACTTATTTAAAACTAAGCTTCTACTTTTTCAGCTTTTTCTGCTTTCTTTGCAGCTGTTTTAATTCCTGTAATTTCAACTTTTGTGTATGGTTGTCTATGTCCTTGTTTGCTTCTTTCATTTTTCTTAGCTTTCATTTTGAAAACAATGATTTTTTTAGCTTTTCCATGAGAAACAACTTTTCCTTCAACCTTTACACCTTTTACATAAGGATTTCCAACTTGTACTTTTCCGTCATCTGATACTAATATTACTTTGTCGAAAGATACTTTTTTTCCTTCTTCAGCATCTAATTTTTCGAAAAATACTACATCTCCTTCTGCTACTTTGTATTGTTTTCCACAACTTTCAATTACTGCGTACATTTAAAATGCACCTCCCTTATTTGTATACTCGCTAATCCTTAAAAAAGGTAGTTATTTTTTTCATAACATTTGCTTACCTTGACTAAGCGGATTACAGTTAAATATTTTAACATATATATCCAGCTTTGTCAATTGTTTTCAACATTTTTTTATTTTTCTTCTTGATTTTCTATTTTCTCACTATTCATATGACTAATTATTGTAATAATTCCACTTACTAATACAAGTAAATAGAAATTAATCCCTCTATTTAATAATACTGCACTACTCATTATATTTTCTGGATAAATATTTCTAAATATTTCTGTAAATGCTCCTTCTGTTACTCCAACTGCCCCAGGTGATGGTATACCAGATACTGTTGCATATAGTACTGCTTGTAATGATGTTAATCTTAAAATATTATATTGTGAAAATCCTAGTGCTCTGTATGTCCAATATGTTACACTATAATATGTTAAAAATTGTATTAATGTTGTTCCTAAAATTTTTAACATTAATAATCTATTATGCTTTACATATTTGGCTCCTTCTTGATATTTAGTAAGTTCTGCTTCAAATTTTTCTTTTTTACTTTCTATATTTTTTACTCTAAATAATTTTAAAACTTTTATAGCAAAATCAATTAACCATTTTGATAATCTTTTTGAAAACACTCCTATTAATAATAAAATTAATGCAGTTGAATTTAGTGCAATTCCAATTATAAAAAATATTATTAATAATTTATTCATATATTGATGATTAAAAATTGAACTTACTAGTGCAATACCTATAGTGCAAATCTGCATACTAGTTAAATTTAATAATAATGCAAGCGTTGAATTTGACACTGCTATTCC
>USMB01000026.1 GCA_900555615.1 uncultured Clostridium sp.
AAGATAAATGGAGATATTAAGAGATAATATATTCATTTATAGAGATAGGAGAAAATATAAATGAATGAATTTAAAGTTATTGAAATAATGAATAAAGCCCAAATATCAGTTTTAAAGGAAAAAAACGAAGATTATTCATTAAATCAAAAAATTCAAGAATACTTAAAGGATGAAACTATTTTTTTTAGGATTAGTCCCCAAAATGCATATAAAATATTAGATGCAGTTGGAGTAAGAAAAGATAGTATAGAAGATGTGTATCAAAAATTAATAGATCCGAATGTGTTTTTTGAGTTAGTGCAAAAAGGAAAGATAAAAACTGAAGATAAAAGTATAATTGTCAAATATGATAAATATCGGTCGAGATGAATTATTTAAAAATAAAAAATAGAATGGATGGAGTTAGTAAAAATGAAAGATGAATATATATATAGGTTTTATGATGAAGTAAAACAAAATTTAGATGGAGATTATAAAATAATATTAGAGCCTACTAGAAAAATTAAAGAAGATTGGATAGAATATGACAAAGTTAAGTGGGAAATGGAAGAGGGAATTAGTCAACTAGTAGAAAAGTTATTAAAAGAAAACTCAATGAGTTTTGAGGATAAAGTCTTAGAAGTGTATAAATATATATGCTTAAATTATGTATATGATGCTAATGTATTGTATTTTTTCAAAAGAGACGATAGTGATAAAGATAATATAAAATATATAGCCGTAGATTGGTATGGAAGAATTGTTGGACAGGATTGGATAAAAAGAAGACAGAAACATAATAGAAGAATATGCTATGAATTTGCAAGATTTTATGCCAAAGCAATAAATGTGTTATTAGGTGAAAATGATAAATTAGAAGCGGTTTTACTTGGTGATAAAGAAAATTTACATTATGTTGTAGGTTTAACTGGAGAAGAATATAGTATAATTTTGGATTTAGATGATTTTAATAGCATAAAGGATTTAACAAGAGTAAAATTTGGACTAACTATAAAAGGAATAAAAATACTTAGAGATGATTCTAAAAAATTTCAAAAAGTAGTTGAGAAATTTAATAATGGAAAAAGAGATGAGCTTTTGGAAATTGAAGATGCAAAAAGAAATCTAGAGAAAAAGAGTCTTATAGAATATTTTGATGAAGTTGTAAAAATCTTAAAAAGTAAAAATATTGATGCTCAGGGATTTTTTGAATACATAAGGTCAATTATCGAAAAAGAAGGAATTGAGATAGAAAAAATATGGAAAGAAGATAAAGATGCTCCAGAGAAAAGATATGAAAGATGTTTGATTTTTAAGATTAATGAAAAAACATATTTAGTAGATAGTATTAAAAAAGAATTAGTTGAGGTAAAAAAAGAAAAAATGGATAAAAAAATTTTTATATTTAATCCGTCAGAAAATATGTATTCATATTATGGTGGATAAAATGTGGTGTTTTTCCACAAAAAATGAGTGAAATTATTCACTCATTTTTTGTGGAACTTTTTAAGGCTCCTTTTGGATTAATTAACAAGTTACGGCTTTATTCAGGATCTTTAAAACGAACAGAATGTTGATCGACAGGTAAAAGCTGTTCAAAATTTTCTTTGCAAAATGTCCGAAATTCATTTGCAATGGTATCAAGGCGTTCACGCATTGGATAATTTCTCCAATTATAAAAACGCTCTGAATTCCAGAATTCATTTGCTTCATCGATAGTCATTTTTTCAGTAAGATAACCACAGTATTTATAAAGCAATTCAAAATCGTTTTTTAACATCCAATGAGCTAAGACTTGTCTTGGATGCTGCCTTGGATAATAGTCTCTATTATCGGAAGAAATAAACCAGTTACCACATTGGTCAACATAAAGCATGTATGGATTTTCGTCAAAGTTAATGAGAGCTTTTTTGTCAATTAATTGTGGGGTTAAACCACTTTTTTGTACTTCTTCTAGTACAGGCATATTTGTTGCAGCTAAATGAAAATGACAATGAACAATTGATGTTTTATGTTTTCCACCACCAGTTTTTCCACTACCACATTCAAAACCAAATACTTTTTTACCATAAATTCTTTCAAGAATGGAAGAAATATTATCGTAAATTATAAAAAATTCATCAAGCTCTTCATTAGAAAGATTGGCAAAAGACATAACATGCTTCTTAGGAATAATCATTACATATCCATCAAAAAATGCACCTGTTCCAGGAATAACAAAAAAGTTTTCACTATCGTATAGAATGTGCTCTTTATGTGAAGCGGTATTATTGAGAATTCTACAAAAAAGACATTCGCTTTTAGGCTGAATATATCCACTTTCTGTAGAATTACAAATGTGGTCTCCACAATCAATTCCGTGCGATTCTAATAAATGTGGAAAATCTACCAGAATATTTTTGGTAGAAAGGAACATTTTTTGGGGATCTGTCTTGGTGTTGGTCAATTGAATTACAAATGGATTGTAATTAACTAACCAATTATAAAAATAATTGGTAAAAAACACTGGACTCTTGTTGAAGTGATAAATGTTCTCAATTGAACTTTGAGATACTGTTTTAATAATAGTAACAGCTTTAAAACCTTTGATAATATTTTTTGCAATAGTAAGATCGGAATCATCTCCAATGATTACAATAAATTTCCGGCTTGTTAACATATATAATCCTCCTTAATAAAAAATATATATATATTATTATATCACATTTTTTCTGTAAAATAAAGTATTTATGTGAAAAATATTGAAAAAAGAAAAAAGATGTAGTATAATTGCAAAATAATATATTTGAATAGAAAAAAGGAGAATGTATGGAAAATATAGTATTACCTAATTATGAACATTGTATATTAAATACAATTACATCTGTATTAAAATATTATAATGTGGAAACTGAACACAAAAGTTTAAATGAACTTGATAGAACTCTGCAGAAAAATTATAGAAACATAGTTTTTTTAATTTTGGATGGAATGGGAGAACATATACTAACGAAAGTATCTCCTGATGGATTTTTCAAAAAAAATGAACTTGAGAAAGTTACATCAGTATATCCATCAACAACCACAGCAGCATTAACAACTTATTATGCTGGAAAACCTCCATATGAAACAGGGTGGATAGCATGGTCACAATATTTTAAAGAATATGGTAGAGCTGTTGATATGCTTTCACATATGGAATCTTATAAACATGAATCTTTAAAAGATGCAAATCAAGATGTGTTTAAAACAGTGGTAAATTATGAAACTGTATTTGAACAGATAGAAAAGGCTTCAAAAGTTAAAGCTTATGAAATAATGCCAACATATTCGGACCGAAGGTCTAAAAGGACAATAAAAGCTGATTCAATAGATGAAATTATAGAAAATATAGAAATGCTAGTTGAAAATCCAAATGAAAAATTTATAATGGCATATAGTGATAATCCAGATGGATTGTTACATAAGTATGGAACAGATTCGGTAGAAGTTTCTCAATATATAATAGATACTGAAAAGAAAATTCAAAGTATGTGTGATAAATTACCAAATGATACAATTGTAATTATATCAGCAGATCATGGGCATAAAAATATTAAAAAAATATATAATATATTAGACTATCCAGATTTACAGGAATGTTTTATTATGCCACCATCATTGGAATCAAGGTGTTTAACTTTTTGGATAAAAGCGGATATGAAAGAAGAATTTGAAAGAAGATTTAATGAAAAATTTAATAAGGAATTTTGGCTAATGCCAAAAGAAGAGTTTTTAAATAAAAATTTGCTTGGATTCGGAAAAAAACATAAAAAAATTGATGATTTTTTAGGGGATTATATTGCTGTATCAATTAGTGATAGTATAATAAGCTTGGAAACATATTTAGCTAATGGAAAGCCAATAAAGAAATCAACACATTGCGGAATGACAATGGACGAAATGGAAGTACCTGTTATAGTAATAAAAAATGAATGTAAAAAGATCTAATCCAAAAAAGAGAAGTTGAGCTAGAACTCACATACTTCTCTTTTTTGGATTAGACTTTTTAGTTATGAAAAATGAAAAAAATATATACAAATTATCTAGAATATTCAATACTTTTGTGTAAAGACGTGAAATATTTGATTTTGTTTTTCCAAGGTATAATAATTTCATTTGGAATTTTTAAATTTCCATATCCTGTTCCAATATCAACATCAGGTTTGATTTTTCCATGAAAATCACTTCCGCCAGAAATGAATAAATTTCTTTCATTACAAAGTTTTAATAATTTTTCATGTTGTTCTTCTGTAAAGGTTGTATAATAACATTCAATTCCATCAATTTGGAAATTTTGCAATATATAATCTAAAATAGGTTCAGCATTTTTCTTATATTCAAAAATATGAGGAATAAATACTAATCCACCTGCCTCACGAACTAAATTGCTAGCAGTATTAAAATCTGGTACAAAATCATCCATTTCTACATATAATGGAGTTTTTGGGTCAGACATATATTGTCGGTAAAAAATTTTGCTAGAATTCCATGCTTCTTCTGATAAAAGTTTTTGGTTTTCCTCATGTTTAGTAATTTCATTGTGGAAAAATACAGAAGCAAACATTTCAGGATTATAATTATCAAGGCAATTTTTATCAAGATAAATTCCAGCTTTTAAGCATTTGTCGTATAATCTTTTAATTTCAATTTTATTTCTTTCAGTAGCAGGAATATAAACATTCTTTACAAGTTCATTCATTTTCTTGTAATCAATTCCATATCCTAATATTTCTATTGGAATATTTAAAGCTTTAGTATTAAGCTCAATTCCTGGAATAATGTGGCCTTTAAAAAGTGATGGAATATCAGTTTTTTCCAACTCTTTATAAACTAGTGCAGTGTTGTGATCTGTAATTGAAATAACATCTAAATTTTTTTCTTGGCATTTTTTTAAAACTGTACTACAACTTTCAGTGCCATCTGAATAAGTTGTATGCATATGTAAATCAATCATAATAAATCTCCTTTGCAATATAATAACATTTTTTTAACCAAGAGTAAAGATAACATAAAAAGTATACAAAAGTTTGCAAAACACGGAAAAATATGGTAAAATAAGAATGTATGAATTTTCTAGTGAAGGAGAAAATATAATGAATGAGATAAAAAATAAAATAATAACTATATCAGGAGAACCAGCAAGTGGAAAATCAACAGTAAAAAAAGCATTAGTAAAAAAATATACAGAATTAGGATATAATGTCCATGAAATATCTACAGGAGATATGTTTAGAGAGTTTCTATAAGAGAATATAAAAAAGTTCATCCAGAAATTGAAAATCCTAATTTGGCAGATGTGCAAAATGATGAAGAATTTGCAACTGTAAGAGGGCAAATAGATCAAATGATAGATAGTTTAATGGCTGAAAAAGGAATTGAAATTAATCAAAAAGAAAGACCAAATGATGTATGGTTAATTGATTCAAGACTTGCTTGGCATAATATACCAGATTCATATGCAGTTCGTTTAACAATAAATGATTCAATAGCTGGAATGAGAGTGTTTAATGATAGTTCAAGAGGTGAAGAGGATCAATATTCAACACTTAAAGAAGCAATAGAAAAAACTATTGAAAGAAAATTAGGAGAAATTTCAAGGTATAAAGAGAGATATGATGTTGATTTAGCAAATCCTGATAATTATGATTTAATAGTAGATACAGCATATTCAAATACTGATGAATTAGCGGATATAATAATTAGTGGAGAAAAGAGTTATAGAGAAGAAAAAGAGTATCCTAAATTTTGGGCAAGTCCAGTACATTTCTTACCGGTACAAGATTCAGTTCAATTAAATATGCGTGAAAGTGGCAAAGGCTTTACAACTGAAGAAATTTGTGAAAGTATCAAAGAAAATGAATTCAATCCAATAGAAGGTGAAATAAATTTAGATGAATATAATGGCCAGCTTTTTATGGGAGATGGAAATCATAGAGTATTTGCAGCTTTAGCAGCAGGAAAAACATTGTTACCATATTGTTCTCGAAAAGTAGATATAGAGCCAATTAACATGAAAGCATCTGAATATTTAAGTGAATTATATAACTGGGCAGATGGAATTAAATATTATGGGTATAAAATTGGAAAAAATTGCTTGTTCGAAAAATTTAATGTAAAAAATATAATAGGAATAGAAAAAATTCCATCAGCTCAAAAAGTTTTGAGATTAGATAGTCAATCGGGAGATGGAAGATAATAATAAAAAAAGATTATTCAAAATGAGAATAATCTTTTTTATTTTGACTAAAATATAAATAGAATGAATTTTAATAAGATTCATTCTTCTGAAAGGAGTTTACTATGAAAGTTAAAGATTGTATGTGTGGTGAAGTTTGGTGTGCAAAACCAGATACAAAAATAAATGAAGTTGCAAAATTGATGGAAAAAAATCATATTGGATGTGTTCCTATTTGTGACCCAAATAACTGTCTAGTAGGTATGATTACTGATAGAGATATAGCTCTTCGTACTGTTGCATGCGGAAAAGATGCAAAAAATACAACTGCAAGTGAAATAATGTCTTGCAATGTATGTTGTTGTAATGAAAATGATGAAGTATGTGATGTTGAAAAGAAAATGTCTACAAATCAAGTAAGAAGAATACCTGTTGTAGACGATAATAAGGTAATAGGAATATTAACATTAGGTGATTTAGCAAACTATAATGAAGAAATAGGTTCAGAGCAAATTTGTGATACTTTAGAAAATATATGTGAGTGTGGCGGACAAGCCAAAAACAATTATTAATATCATAATATTCTAAAAGCAGCCGAAAAGGCTGCTATACATAAAGAAAGAGAAAAGGATGATATGTCAGAAGATTTAAATTATATTTGTAAGATTATAAAAAGAATTTTAAATGCTGTATTAATTATTGGAGGAATATATTTAGGGTGTAAATTGGCAGTTTTTTATATGCCTTTTTTAATAGCATTTATAATAGCATTAATGATTGAACCTGCAATAAAAGCTTTAATAAAAAAAACTAAAATGACTAGAAAGGCATGTTCTATTATAATATTTGTTATTGTATTTTCTATCATAATAGGCTGTCTTGTATGGGGGATTATTTCTCTTGTATCTGAATCAACTAATTTGCTACAGATGTTAAACTTGTACATAGATAGAGCATATACCCAGATTCAAGATGCGATAGGCAAATTAAATATTACAAGAGTTAGTGTGTCAAAAAATATGTTAAGTCTTACACAAGATGCCTCAAAAGAAATGTTGCTAAAAGTATCTAAGTGGTTGACGGTTTTTTTAAACAAATTAATAGATATTGTTACATCAATACCAACAATTGCTATTTATATAGTTATAACAATATTGGCTTTATACTTTATTTGTACAGATAGAATTTATATGCTAGATTTTATGGAACAGCATGTTCCTTCAAAATGGCTTCAAAAATTAGGAAAGCATATAAGAGAAATTACAATAAACTTAGGTGGATATCTTAAAGCACAAGCAATATTGATTTTAGTTTCTTTTGTAATATCTGTTATAGGATTGTATATTTTTAAAATAGTAGGAATGAATGTAAAATATCCATTATTAATTGCACTTGCAATAGGATTTGTAGATGCACTACCAATATTGGGCTCAGGAAGTGTTATGGTTCCATGGGCAGTAATAGAAGCATTAAATGGTGATTTAAAACTTGGGGTAGCAATTATTGTTTTGTGGATTATAATGTCATTAGTTAGACAGGTATTAGAACCTAAAATTGTTAGTGGGAGAATAGGAATTCATCCAATTTTTACTTTGATTGCAATGTATACAGGATTTAAAGTAATAGGTGTAATGGGGATGATTGTAGGTCCAATTGCACTTATAATAATAAAAAGCATTTTGACTGAATATAGAGTGTGAAAAAAAGGACCGACCCCAAATTAGCATAAATTAAAAAAAGTCTCATAAACTTATAGAAAGATGTAAGTGGAGGGCTTTTTATGTTTATATGTAATTTAAAAATAAACGGGGGAAGAGCACTAAAGATAATAATTTTGGTTTTGTCACTTTTTATGCTATTCGTGTTTGAAATTAGCATTTATAAGATATTTTTTACTAGTGGAAAGTTTAATGTTAATGATAAACTTAGAGCAAAAGATATAACAGAATTAGATGCTAAAAATTATACAAATATTTTACAAGCGGTTCATGATGATATTGATTCTTACAAGGGGATGAAAATAAAATTTACAGGTTATGTTTATAGAGTTTTTGATTTTTCTGACGAACAATTTGTTATTGCAAGAGATATGTTTATAAATGAAGATAAAAATCAATCTGTTGTGGTTGGCTTTTTATGCGAGTCTAAAGATGTAAAAGCTTTTAAAGATGGAGAATGGGTAGAAATTACTGGAACGATAGAAAAAGGAAAGTATCATAATTCAGAAATTCCTATTATTAAAATTACTGAAATTAAAGGAGTAGAGCAACCAGATATGCCATATGTTATGCCACCAAGTGATACATATATACCTACAAGTGGACTTTTATAACAATTATGAAATAAATATATTGAAAAATGACAGAAATTGGAGTATAATAGCAACTAGCAAATACCTTATTAAATCCCTAATAAATATAAGGGAAAGTATGATTTTATGATTTTAATGTTTGTAAAGGAGTCAACTATGTCTGACATCAAAGAAAAAGAAACTACCAACAAAGAAGAAATTAAAGAAAATGAGATTGTGGGTGGCGGAAAGCAGAAAGAAAAGAAGCGGTTAAAAGGCAAGACTAAGAAGCAGTTGCCTAGAATTACTGATACAGAACAGTATATTCTTCAAACAGTAAAAGGGCAAAATGAACAAGTGAGAACTGTTGTTACAGCAGCATATCGAGCAATTAAACTCCAGAATATGAAATCTATTGTGTTGATTATTGGTAAAAGTGGCACAGGTAAAACTGAAATTCTTAGACAGCTGTCTGAGAAAATTGGTAGAGTTTGTGTTGTTGAAGATGCTAATGAGTTTACACAAGAAGGCTATTATGGAAGAGATGTTACAGAAATTATTTCTGATTTGGTTTCTGCTGCAAATGGAAACATTAAAGAGGCAGAAAGAGGAATCGTAATAATTGATGAAATTGACAAAAAGGCTGGATGCGCAACTGAAACTCGTGATGTAAGTGGGCAAGGTGTATTGAACTCTATGCTTAAACTTATTGAAGGAAAGAAAGTAAGAATTCCTGCTCCTGATGAAATTATGGATGATATGGAATTAAGTGCAGATGAGATTGAGGATTTCATGGCTAATGGAATAGAATTCGATACAGAAAATGTGATTTTCTTTTTGGCTGGTGCATTTTCTGGTATTGAAAAAATCAAAGAAAAACGTAATGGTACTAAAAGTTTAGGTTTTTCTAGTTCTACTTCTGATTCTAAAAAGAATAATAAGGACTCAAGCAAAACAACTAAAGAAGACCTTATTGCATATGGTCTTACAGAAGAATTTGTCGGAAGAATTGATACAATTGTTGAGATGAATGAACTTTCTGTTGATGTTCTGGAAGAAATCCTTAAAACTTCGAAAAAATCTAAGTTGAACCAATATGCTAGAGAACTCAGAAGATATGGAATTTTGGTTGAATATGATGAAGGTCTTCCTAGAGCTATTGCAACCAAAGCTAAAAATGGTAACACTGGTGCTAGAGAGCTTTCAAATGTAGTTAATTATATGTTTGAAAAAATTCTGTATGATGTAATGTCTGAACCCAAAAACACTTATAAGAAATGTATTTTGCAGGAAGGAATTGAAGAAGAAAATACGAAATATAAGTTAGAATAACCATAAAATCAAGGGAGGTCCTATTAGGACCTCCCTTTGTAAGAGACAAAGTTATAAATAAAAATATGCAAAATGTGTAAAATATATAAAAAAAATATTGAATTATGCCAAAATGTAATGTATAATATAAACAGCAAAACCCAATATACTAGTAATCCTAAATAAATATTAAGGAGATGTGATTTTATGGGGTTGAGAAAGAGCTTCTATGCAGATGTTACGGCATTGCATCCGGAAGTGACTGGCTCATGTTTAACAATGCGAGTTCAATTCCCTAATGGACGGAAAACTAATTTTATTGTAGATTGTGGACTTTTTCAGGAAAAAGAAAAGGGATACAATAGTTTAAATAAGGAGGATTTTCCGTTTAGAAGTGAAAACATTGAGTTTGCGTTAATTACGCATAATCATGCAGACCACATGGGAAGGTTACCTATGCTTATAAAAGGAGGTTTTAACGGATTTATTTATACTACAGAATCTACGGCTCAGCTTCTTCCTATTTCACTTAAGGATTCATATCAGATAATGAAAGAAGAGGCAAAAAATAGTAAAACAAAGCAGCCATATTGTGAATATGATGTAGAAGAAGTTTACAATAGGTTAAAGCCGTGTAAATTAGAGGAAACGGTATATGTTAGTCCATATATTAAGGTTACTTTTTTTGATAATGGTCACCTTATTGGGGCAGCTATGATTCTTGTACAAATAAGCTATCCTGGGCAAGAGGATATCAACTATTTGTTTACAGGAGATTACAAGCCGTACAATATTTTCAAAGTGGTTGACGAACTCCCTTGGTGGGTTAAAGAAATGCCTTTAAACATTGTGATTGAATCTACCTATGGTGACACAGAAATGAAAGATGTTCAATTCCATTTTGAAAGTGATATTAAGGAGGTTTTAGAAGCTAAGAAAAGTATTCTTATTTCCGTTTTTGCACAAGGAAGAGCTCAAGAAGTCTTGTATGTCTTGAAAAAAATGCAAGACGATGGAAGAATTAGTAAAGAAATTCCAATTTATTTGGATGGAAATCTTGCTCATCAGTATACAAGAATGTATAAGAGTGGAAAACTCGAAATCGATGAAGGTGATTTGGAGTTTTTGCCTATGAATTTCCATTGGACGGATAAAGACAACAGAGATGAAGTAATGAGAGATTGTGGTCAAAAAATTGTTCTTACTACTTCAGGTATGTTAGATCATGGCCCTGCTCAGTTGTATGTTCCGCAAATAATTGGAAGGGAAAATTGGGCAATTTATATTACTGGATATTGTGCAGATGGAACTTTTGGAAGGAAGTTGATGGATTCGCAAGGTGGCAAAATAACTATTCAAGGCGAAGAATTGACAGTTAGAGCGAAAGTATTCTCTACTGGAGAATTTTCTTCTCATGCTAAAGCAGATGAACTTGAAAATTTGCTTCGCATGTTTACAGATCTTAGATTGGTTTTGATTAATCACGGAGAAAAAGAGGTGAAATGCAAGTTTGCTGAAAGACTGGAGAATGCAAAAGTAGCCAAAAGGGTAGAAATTCTTGGTGAACATACTGTCAGAACAGATCATTATGGATTTGAAAAAATCATGGGATCTAAACTTTATAGTGTACCGAGAGTTGTAAAAGAAACCAAAGCCGATAGAATAAAGAAAAATAAAAAAGGCCAAAAAGTTAAAATTTTTTGTAGAAGAATTCATAATTGTCATTAAAAAACCATAAAATTGGAAGGAGCTCCTGTTGGGGCTTCTTCCTTTTAGAAAAAAATAATAAAAAACCTTGAAATATGAGAATATTCGTGTTATATTATAATGGTATTAATGAAAGGAAGAGATAAGAATGGGAATATTCAACAAAATATTTAAAAGTTATAGTGAAAAAGAAGTAAAGAGAGTAATGCCAATAGTTGAAAAAATAAATGGTTTAGAAGAAGAAATTTCAAAATTAACAGATGAAGAATTAAAAAATAAAACAAATATATTTAAAAAAGAATTAGAAGAAGGAAAAACATTGGATGACCTATTACCAGAAGCGTTTGCGGTAGTAAGAGAAGCATCAAAAAGAGTATTAGGTATGAGACATTTTGATGTGCAATTAATAGGTGGAATTATATTACACCAAGGAAGAATTGCAGAAATGAAAACAGGTGAAGGAAAAACACTTGTAGCAACACTTCCAGTATATTTAAATGCATTGACAGGAAAAGGAGTTCATGTAGTAACTGTAAACGATTATCTTGCTAAAAGAGATAGTGAATGGATGGGAAAATTATATAAATTCTTAGGACTATCAGTAGGACTAGTTATTGCAGGAATGAATCCAAAAGAAAAACAAGAAGCATATGCATGTGATATCACATATGGAACAAATAATGAGTTTGGATTTGACTACTTAAGAGATAACATGGTAATCTACAAAAATCAATTAGTACAAAGAGGTCTAAACTATGCAATCGTAGACGAGATCGATAGTATTTTAATTGATGAAGCTAGAACACCACTTATTATATCTGGTAGAGCAAATCAATCATCAGATTTGTATAAAAAAGCAAATGACTTTGTAAAAAGATTAACACCAAAAGTAATTGTAGAAGAAGATGTTAAAGATGAAGCTCAAGCAGAAGACAATGAAAAATATGATTACATTGTTGACTTAAAAGCCAAATCTGCATCATTAACACAAAAAGGTATCAAAAAGGCAGAAGAAGAGTTTCATTTGGAAAACTTTAATGATATAGAAAACTCAACATTAGTACATCATGTAAACCAAGCTTTACGTGCGCATGGAGTAATGAAAAGAGATATTGACTATATCGTAAAAGATGGAGAAGTATTAATAGTAGATGAATTTACAGGTCGTATCATGTATGGAAGAAGATACAACAATGGTTTACATCAAGCAATAGAAGCAAAAGAAGGAGTAAAAATTGCAGATGAATCAAAGACATTAGCAACAATTACATTCCAGAATTACTTCAGAATGTACGATAAATTATCAGGTATGACAGGTACAGCTATGACAGAAGAAGCAGAATTCGAAGAAATCTACAATTTGGATGTTATAGAAATACCAACAAACAAGCCAATGATAAGAGATGACCAAAATGATGTAATATATAAAAATGAAAATGCAAAATTTAATGCAATAGTAGAAAGCATAAAAGCAAGTCATGAAAAAGGACAACCAGTACTAGTTGGTACAGTATCAATTGAAAAATCTGAAAAATTGAGCAGAATTCTTAAAAAAGAAGGAATTAAACACGAAGTATTAAATGCTAAATTCCATGAAAAAGAAGCAGAAATTGTAGCACAAGCTGGTAAATTTGGAGCTGTAACAATTGCAACTAACATGGCAGGACGTGGTACTGATATTATGTTAGGTGGAAATAGTGAATATCTTGCAAAACAAGAAATGAAGAAAAATAAAGTTCCTGAAAATTTAATAGAAGAATCAAACACATATTATGAAACAGATGACCAAGACATATTAAGAGCAAGAGAAGAATTCAAGAAATTAGAGAAAAAATATGATGAGGAAATCAAAGAAGAAAAAGAAAAAGTAATTGCAGCTGGTGGTTTAAAAATAATAGGAACAGAAAGACATGAATCAAGAAGAATTGATAACCAGTTACGTGGACGTAGTGGACGTCAAGGAGACCCAGGAGAATCAAAATTCTATATAGGATTAGATGATGACCTAATGAAAATCTTTGGTGGAGACATGATTACAAAAGTATATAATACAATGGGAATGGATGAAAATGTTCCAATTGAAAATAAATTAATCAGCAATGCTGTAGAATCAGCTCAAAAGAAGGTTGAAGGACGTAACTTTAGCATCAGAAAGAATGTATTAAAATATGATGATGTTATGAATGCTCAAAGAAAAATTATATACGAACAAAGAAGAGAAGTTCTTGATGGTGAAAACTTAAAAGACAATATCTTAAATATGATAAAATCACTTTCAGAAGAAGTTGTTTTAACATACTTTGCAGGTGAAGAAGAAGCTAATGTTGAAGCATTAGATATGGATATTCAAAATACATTTGGAATTGAAATGTCAGATTTTATAAAGGAACATGCAAAGGATTCTAAAGCAATAATAGAAAAACTTCAACAAGCTGCATTAGATAAATATACAGCAAAAGAAGAAGACATCGGAAGTGAAGATTTAAGAGAACTTGAGAGAGTTGTAATGCTTAAAGTTGTTGACCAAAAATGGATGGATCATATCGATGCAATGGATGAATTAAAAGATGGTATTGGTCTACGTGCTTATGGACAACAAGATCCTGTTGTAAAATACAGAATTGAAGGTATGGACATGTTTGAAGAAATGGTTCTTGATATTAAACATGATGTTGTTAAAATTCTTATGAATTTACGTAAACAGGAAGAGGTTAAAAGAGAGGAAGCAGCTAAAATTACAGGTGCAGCTTTACAAGCTATTAATAGCTTAGATAATGGTGAACAAATTAAATCTGAAGTTAACAGAACTGTTGTTAATGAAGGTCCTAAAGTTGGTAGAAATGATTTGTGCCCTTGTGGTTCTGGTAAGAAATACAAAAACTGTTGTGGCAAAAATCAGTAATAGCAAGGACTGCAAAGATTTTGATAAATTGGCATAAATGCGAAAATTGAGCTTTTGTCGCCAATTTGTCGCCAAACAAATAAAATCTGTTGCCCAAATTCCTTAAAAGTGCTTATTTATCAATAAATACAGACTTGGCGACAAAAATAAAATATTAAAAAAGTTTAATATTGACTGACATTGTAAAAGATGCCAGTCTTTTTTCGTTCAATCGTTATTTGCAGATTGGAGGTAAAAAATAAAATGGTAAATGTAAGAAAGAGAGGAAATGTTTATGAGTACAATTTTGATATTGCTAAAATTGAGGGTAAAAGAAAACGAATTACAAAATCAGGTTTTAAAACAAAAGTAGAAGCACAAGAGGCTTATAAAAATATTATAGATAAATATTTAAAACCTTTACTTGGATTGTATAGATTAAGTACAATAACGAGTGTAATTTTGCATAGTTTCTTAACTGAATTATGTAGTAAATATTCTTTTTCTAGAAGTTATTTTAAAAATATATTAAAAGTAATGAAAGGAACTTTTAGAGAAGCAACAGATGTTTATGGATTTATAAGATATAATCCTAGTTTAACATTGAAACTTCCTAAAATAGAAGATAGTAGTGATTTTGAAAAACATTTATATACACAAGATGAAATAGACAAAATTCTAACAAGATTTAAAGATGATGATGTATTTACTTGTGCATTTATCACAAGTTGTTTTACAGGAATGAGACCAGGAGAACTATGTGCATTAACTTGGGAAGATGTTGATTTTGAAAATAAAGTTATAAATGTTAGACATTCTGTTTTTGATAAGAAAAAGAATGAAAATGGTAGATAGTATATTGGAACAACAAAAACTAAAAGTGGAGAAAGACAAATTCATATTAGTCCAACACTTATGAAAGCTTTAGTAAATTTTAAGAATAGACAAATGGAATTAAGACTTTTATATAGTAAAGATTATAAGCACTACCATTTATAAGAAGTGAAAAATCAGTATGGTAAAGTTTTAGAATATCAAATAGTAGAAAATCAATCAAATATATTATCAATAAAACCTGCAAATATGATTTTTACAAGAGATAATGGAAAATATTGCGGTACAGATATTATAAAATATCCATATAAAATAATTCATGATGAGCTTGGAATAGAAAATTGTAGATTTTACGATTTTAAGAGAAAGTTATGCAACTACAATTTTGAAAAATGGAGTAGAAATACGAGATGTTGCAGATGTGTTAGGACATAAAGATATTGAAACAACAGAGAATTATTATATTTCAAGCACAGATGAAACAAGAAAAAATGTAACAGATTCTTATGAAAGTACTATAAATTTAGATGTTATTGAAGAAATTATAGAATATAAAATTTCTATCTAAATCTCAATATGAATTTAACTTAAATTAGAGAGTTAGTTGATATAATTAGCTCTCTAAAAGATTTTAAATTTAAACAATTATATATATGGGAATTTAGTTACATTCTTGTATATTTTTTGATTTTATGATATAAATATGTTGTATTATTATATCGAATTAATTGGGGGGAACAAAAGATGGAAGATAATTATTCAAAAGCATATAAAGAAGTAATAGAAATATTAAATTTTGTACCCAAAGAAAGTGTGGATAAAATACCACAAAGAATGATTGATACATTTAAAGCAAAGATGGATCAAAATTATGATTTTAAAGTTGATATAAATAAAAGTTTTGAAGAACAAGAATTATTAGATGAAACTAAAGCTATTTTTGCTAATATTTTTAGAGATTATTGGGCAACACCATATCAAAAAGAAAGAATAGAAGCAAAAGAAAAATATGATAGGCAAAAACTTGAAGAAGAAAAAGCACAAAAGTATAATCCTGATGATTTATTTAAAAAGAAAAATATTGAAAGTGTTATAGGAAGTACAGAAAAGGATACTATTGAAAATTCTAATTTGCCAATAGAAGTAAAAAAAGAAAAATTTTATGAAAAGATTATAAATTTTTTCAAAAGAATATTTAATGTATTTTAAAGGAATTATGTATGGAAGAAACTATTGATAAGAAAATAGAAAGATTATTAGATGATGAAAAAATAAAAGAAATTATTGCAACTGCTGGAAAAGGAGAAGTTGCTCCAGTAACGAGAGCTAGTAATTTAATAGGAGAAGTTTATACATATTGTTTTGTTCATAATGATGGAGAAGAAATTGATCCAGATTCTTTAAAAGCATATTTGGAAAGAATGTCTAATGCTTATTTTGAGTGTAGGGGTTCAGAAGATTTAATGCAAGATATAAGAGCCAGAGAATTAGGAAAAAGCATAGCACAAAGATTAAATATTGATTTATCGCAGGGAAGTATTTCAAGAGAAGATGAAATACAAATACAAGAATATTTTTTGAAAAACTATGTAGAAAATGGATACGTTATGCATAGCTTTCCAGGAGCAGCTGAACAATCAATAAGAACTCATGGATTTTCATCTAGTGAAAGAATTTGGGATAACAAAGAGATAATGGAAATTGCACATATTTTTGAAGAAAAAAATGTTATTGCACCTGTTGGAGCATACTCACATTATTCAGGAGGAGGAATGTATGTAGAGAATAATCCTAGACAGATGTATTGGCATGGATTATCAGCTCCTGAATGGTTTAAATGGTTTACATCAGCAAATCATAATAGAAATTCAAGTAAAATTGATGAGTCACCTTATTATTTAAGAAATTATGATGGTTGTAAACAAAATGTAATGGATTTATGTAACAATGCAGAATTAAATGAAGAAGAAATGCAAAAAGTAATGGAAATGTTTGAAAAGAACTGGAAGTTATTAGGAACTGAAAGAATGTGTGTATCATTGATTCCTAAAAGTGTAATCGGCAAAGCTAACATTGAAGATGCAATTATCCCAGGACAATCTGCAATTGAAACTATAAAGACGGTGTTAACTGATGGTAGAAAACAATTTAAAGAACATGAGGGAAATGTATTGAAGACAACAGTTACCGAAAAAGATATGTTAATAATGGGATTACCAAATGCCAGTGAAATATTTGGAAAACATGAATTTTCAAGAGAAACAAAAGAAAAATTATACGATCCTAAACAGGTTTTAGATTTAATATATAGGGGAACAAAAGAATCAGGTTTTGAACTAAGTCAAGATAAAATTAATAGCATAATAGAAACATTAAGAGAAGTGCATAATAATAGCTCAGAAGTTGAAGATATAATTCAACAATATAATCAAAGGGTGGCTTTATTTTCAGAACAAGAAATAGGAAAAGCAACAGTTAATGTTCTAACAACACAAAAAGATAAAAGTAAAAGAAAAATGATAATGGATGAAAAAACTTTGAATGAAGTACAAAATGAGCAACAACAATAACGAAAATAAATAATTTAGATTTATGATAAAAAGAATTGATAAAAAAATTTAAAAAATTAGGAGAAATAAATAATGACAATTAAACAAAGTGAAAATTTAATTGAAAATTTATTAGAAGATAATAAAGAAAATGGAAAGTATTATATTCATAGAACAGCTATCGGACCAGTTTTTTATGATGTTTCTAACGGAAAAATATATACCAATAAAGAATATCTTGAAATGTTTCAATCAGATAGTGAATATGTAGATGAATATTTGTATCCGTTTGATAGTGTAGATGTTGATATGTTATTAAAAGAGCATTCGTTAGATCTAGGCTCTGGTTGGAGTATATCAGAAGAAGAATATAAAAAGGTTGTCGAAAGAAATTTTCAGGAGCATATTAGTGAATTTTTTGAAAAAGGGTTATATGCTGTAGAAACAAGTATAGAAAGAACTGCTACTTCATTAGAAGAAGGTTCACAACATCAAATTTTATCAGTTCAACAACAAAGAGAACGATTAAGTGAATTGCTTAATAAAATAGGATTCGGAATGAATACAAGTAAAGAAAATGCTTTATTAGGTGCTTTAGCAAATCGTGATGAATTAAATACATTGTTAATTTTGGAAATACCAGAATCATGTTTGGGCGATTTAGATAATATTTCTCAATTATTTGAGAAGAAAGACGATGTATTTGAAACTGAAACTGCATATAGAGGTGTATTAAAGTTAGATACTGTAATTCCAAGAGAATATATAAAAGGAGCTTTCTTTGTAGGAACAGAAGAATTATATTATAGTGCAAATGAACACTTTGATCGTAAAAAAGAAGTAAAAAATGGTATATATAATAGTCAATCAATAAAAAGTATATTAGAAAATATGCAGGATCGTGAAAGTGTTGATGGTATACAAGTGGAAAATGTATTAGCAATTGTAGAAAGTGATTTTGAGGTTGACAATGATGTCGAAAAATTAAAAAGTCGTATGTCAAAGATAAGTGAATTAGTTGCAAAAGTTGATAATAAAGAGGCTGTTGCAAACATAAATAGGATGATTGAAACTATTTATGAAAAAACAATAAATCCATTGGAAATAGAATACTATAAAATGCAGACATTAGATTTCTCACAATTAAGTAAAGATGAAATTTCTAAACATATAGAAAATTTTGTTTTAAGAGGAAGTTCAACATTAAAAGAATTTATTGAAAAAAGTGATTATTGGAATTATGATAAAATGTTTGAGATGTATAGAAGTGGTTTAGAAAGATTATCAAAAGGTGCTTTAATACAACTTAAAGATGATTATAGAGCCAATAATGCAAGTGCAATGGTAAATGGCAAGTTAGCAGATATAAATAGAGTAGTTTCTTTATTAGAGCAAGTTGCACCTTTGGATGAATTAGAAATATTTGGAGAATTAAGCGAAAATGATAGAGAAAAATACAATGCTCTTTTGAGAGAAGTGGTTGAAGCAAAAAGAAAAGTATGTGAAAATTCAATAGTTAATTTAGAACATGATGCCTTTTTAGGAGAAAAAATTGGAAAAGCAACTGTTTCAGTAGCTACAGAGAAAAAAGATGAAGCAGGAATTAGGATACAAAGAGATAAACAAGAAATATTACAAATGTCAGAACATAAAATGCAAGAGTAGTATTAAGATATATTAAAGATTTTAGATGAATATTGATTAAAAATTTAATTATAAAGAAAGAAGGAGAATATGGCAGATTATTCAAGTACATATACTACAATAAAAAAAGTATATAGTGAAATAAATAAAAACGGTATAAATGCTTATATGATTGGTGGGATTTCATCAGCTATTCAGGCTGGAATTGATTTATATAGACAAAATGATGATATTGATTTAATGGTATCAAAAGAAGATTTATCACAACTGATTGAAGGTTTGCAAAATATTGGATATAGTGTTGAAGACAAAAGAGGAATTTTGACAGGAAATTATGTGGATTCAGCTGGAGTGTTTCACCCAGCAGACCATGAACTAAACGCAGATATTAATTCTTCAGATATGTTAGGGGTTGGTATTTTTGTATTCGAGAGAAAAGAGGGGACAGTAATAATTAATTCTTATGCCTATGAAGAAAATGAAAAAATTGTTATTGGAAATCAGAGTGTTATGCCTGAAGAATTATTTGATTTAATGTATAGTAGTCAAGATATTGAATATAAAGGAACAACTGTTAAATGTCAATCTAAAGAATTTACATATTTATCAAAATCTAGTGGAAATCGAGAAAAAGATAAACTAGATGCAAGTGTTATTGAACAATATATAGGTGAAGATGAAAAAAAGAAAATTGATAGAATTAAGAAGTTACAAAAAAGAATCGAAAAATATAGAAATACTTATGATAAAGATGGAAATATAATTAGTTCGAAAAAAATGCCAGGAATGGAAGATAAAATTGCTGCATTTATTTCTGGAATAGCTGCTCAAAATCCAGGTTTATCAAATGAAGAACTAAAAAAATAATTTTGAGTAATGAAACAGTAAAAAGATTTATGGAACAAGATGAAGATATACGAAATATAATGAATTTATTAGAAGGTTCTGCGATAGAAGAAGATTTGTCTGAAACAGCAAGAAGAATTACACATAGTTATTATTTTGACGATGTTCCGTTAGATGAAAATAAATTATTTTCATCACAAGAAATAGGAAAAGCAACAATTGATTCTCCAACAGAATTAAAAGATAATGCGATGTCGAAAGTACAAAGACAGCAACAAGAATTAATACAAACTCAAGAGAATCAAGAAACATTGGAGTAATTAATAATTCGGATAAAATAATTATGAAATAGGTGAATATATAATGACAAATGAACAAGTTAATTTTATAGATTATGATAAAATTATAGAAGATATGCCAAAAGAATTAAATCAAATTGAAATGGCAAGATATATTTACATACAACTAGGAAAATATTTTTCATATGATGAAAAATATATAACATCTGAAAGTGATGAGGAAAAAAGAGAAATATTTGATAGAGATATTGAAGATATTGAGAATGACAAAGTTGTATGTACATCTCTTTCAAGAATTTATGAAAGATTATTAATGCGAGTTGGAATAAATGCAAAGACTGTACTAATTCCTGGCGAAAGATTAGGTCATGCATTTACTGAAATAGAAATTGATGGAAAGAAATATTTTACAGGTTTAATTCGTGATTTAATGAATATAAAAACAGGATTTAAGACAAATGAATTTATGATTGATAATCCTGATAGGTTTGGGGAGGCTTCTGAATTTACTGCATTATCTGATGAAGAACTAAAAAAAATCGATGATAAAATAGGATACACATATAATCGGTATGTATATGGAAGCTTTTACTGAAATGTTAAAACAAGAAATGGATTCTTTAGATGATGTTAGTAGTGAACAAGGGCAAACACTACGAAAAGAGCTAGGAATAGAAGGATTAGATGGAAAGGAACTACTAAAATACAAGATAGATTTTTTAGCTAAACATATGGAACATAGTGATTTGCATTGTATTGAAAAAAGTGACTATTTTCAAGAACTAATAAAAGGCTGTATAGATATGAAAAAAGCACAGGAGTTTTTTAATCTAGCAAAAATTACATGTATAGAAGAAAATTCAAGTATAAGAATTTTATGTGTTTTAACAGATAAGGAGGATAATTCAAAAACAATATATTCGATTTCAGATGGTAAAGAAATTATGCAAGTATCAGTAGAAGAACTTAAACAACAATTTGAATCTGGTATGAGAACATTATCAAAATCAAGAGAAGCGAAATTTAAAGAGTTATTATTTGGAGGTACAGAAAAACAAGAATATTATAGACATAGTCCAATAAGTGATATTGAGTCAATAATGGTAAACGGATTAGATCCCGTTTTAGCAGAAGAAGATTTAAGAACAGAAACATCAGACGAAAGAAAAAAAGTGTTTTATAGTGAAGGTAAAGAAGGTGTTGTAACGTTTGATTGTACTTGTAGAAGAAAATATCGACAATGGCAAGAACATGGAAGAGCGCCAGATGGAATGTCTATGGATGAATATTATCAAGAGCGTGACGGCGAGGATAGAATTTATATAAAATTTGAAGCAGATAATATAGTAAATGAACAGGAGGATAATATTGATAGATTTGCTGATGCATGTACAAGTCAAAAAATTCCAGCACAAAATATTAAAGTTTGTGTGTTAAGAAATAATTCTACAGGAAAGATTACATACAGACGAGAAGATATAGTAACATATATGATGTCTGCATGTTCGATTGAAGACATTAAATCAAAATATTTATTGGATGATAGATTAAGTAAGCAACTTGAAGAATATTATGCAGATAGACAAGCAGAAGTAATGGATTTAACTGAATACACATTAGAAGAAATGGAATTACAACAATTCTATGAGCAATATATAGCTATGACTAAAAATAAAATATTTACTCAAGAAGAAATTGGAAAATCTACGGTTAATGTTCCAACAACACAAAAAGATACGAGTAAAAGTAAAATACAAATGGATGAGAGAGCATTAAGTGAATTACAAAATGCAAAACAACAAGAATAAAATAGGTGATGTTATGGAAAATATAGAAAAATAGAAATAGATGATACAATTGATAAGAAAGAATTGAGATTGGAAGTTGCTAAAAAAACAATTCAATCGAGAGAATATGCATTAGGGTTAATAGAGAGTCAACTGGAATTCTTAAGACCATCAAGTCAAGATGATATGGAATACAGATTAAAACAATATAATGAATTTTCTAAACAAATAAAGGCTGTAGTTCCAGATGATTTGCATTTATGTTTCCATGGATGTCCAATTTATGCAGCAAAGCATATAATAGAGGATGGAGAAATTTCATCTTCGGTTGATAGAGTAGGTTCATCAACTAGTTATGATGTATCAGATCAAGTTTCTGTTACTACAAAAAATACAATAGAAACAACTGTACAGGGATATGCTGGACTAACAGGAAATTATAATCTTCCAGCAGGTTGTATATTTGTTATATTGCCTCAAGATGAAAATGAAATAAATTTAGATGTGATTGAAGAAATTATAGAATATAAAATTTCTATATAAATAATATAGTAAGATTTTGTTATATAATTAGAGAGTTAATGGATATAATTAGCTCTCTAAAAGATTTTAAACGAACGATATTTTGTTGTAAAAAAATGACTTTTTTGATATAATGCTTTTAATAAATTAAAAATTGTTAGTAGCAGAAAATAGATTAAAATGGAAATAGGAGTTGAAAATATGAATAGTGATATAAAAATAAGAAAAGTAAATCAAACAGATGCGACTAAATGGTTTAAATTTGTAAATAAGGTATGGAGAAGTGCATATAAAAGTATTTTTCCAGAAGAGGTTTTTTTAGAAAAAGAAAAAAATGTTGAAGAGAAGGAAAAGAATTTCAATCAAAAAATATGTAATGATAATAAAAATATTGCCCTTGTAGCAGAATATAAAGGTGAAATTGTTGGAATAATGAGTGGTTCTATCAATTCAAATTATGAACATTTTAATTTAGAATATGCAGATTTAATTAGGTTATATATAGATTCAAATTTTCAGAAAAAAGGAATAGCTAGTAATTTTAAGGAAATGTTTGAAGATTGGGCAAGAAAAAATGGAGCAAGTAAATATGTAATTGGAGTATTAAAAGATAATAAGAAAGCAAGAGCTGTATATGAAAAATGGGGTGGCAAATTATCAACTTACGAGGAAGATTTTTATAAAATGGGTGTTGCATATAAAGAAGTATTTTATATATATGATTTATAGTTAGATTAAAAATATGATAAATTATTATATTTAGATTTTGGCAAATATACATAAAAACTCAAAGGTGTTGTGGAGGAAAATGAATGGAAAAAGAATTGGATTCTAAAATTTTTATGATAAATGATTATTCTGATAAAAATAATATGGAAGAACACATAAAAGAATATATAAAAAAATTAAAAATCGATTATCCAACTGCAATTATAACGCGTGAATTTTATAAAGGAGAAAATATTTTAGTACGAGCAACTCAAATATATGAAAAAAAGAATATAAAGCATATAAGTAGAGAGAAAGAAATTGGCTGATTGGATATAAAATTGCTGAAGAAGAATTTAAAAAGGTTTTGACTCAAGGAATTTATATTATTTTTTAAACTTTTACAAAACATTTCCAAACATTTTGAACACACTGTGTTCAAAATCTAATAGATTGATTTCTTGGAGTCATTATAGAACATTATTACAAGTATTTGATAAAGAAGCAAGAGAATGGTATGAAAATGAGGCATTAGGACAAAAATGGAGTGTAAGAACATTACAAAGAAATATTTCATCACAATACTATTTAGTTTTACAGAAACAGAACTTGAATCTAGTATAATAAATAATTTACAAAAATTTTTAATGAAATTACGGAAAAGGATATGCTTTTGTTGCAAGACAACAACATATTCAAACAGAAAAAGAAGATTATTATATAGATTTGGTATTTTACAATTATATATTAAAATGTTTTGTGTTGATTGATTTAAAAACTAAAAAAATAACTCATCAAGATGTTGGTCAAATGGACATGTATGTTAGAATGTATGATGAATTAAAAAAAGCACCAGATGATAATCCAACAATAGGAATTGTATTATGTTAAGAAACTGATGAAGATATAGCACGATACTCTGTTTTAAAAGGAAATGAGCAACTTTTTGCTTCAAAAATATAAATTATATTTACCAACTGAAGATGAGCTTAGAGCAGAGATAGAAAATCAAAAAAAAATTTTTGAATTACAACAGCAAAATAAACAAGAGTTAGATAATAATTAGTTTTTGCAAAAATTGCGAAAATATTCTAGGCAAAAAATGAATAATATTGTAAAATTTAAAACATATAAAAGAAAAATAACGATGTAGACAATGTCGCCAATTTGTCGCCAAATAAAAAATATTGATGGCTAAAATAAGTACAATAAATACAAATAGTATTGATATTTCAAAAACTGAAACACTAGTAAATACAAGTAATACAGATAATATTTATAGTATTATAAATACTACAAAAACTCGAACATGTGGAAGTGGCAAAAAATATAAGAATTGCTGTGGAAAGAATAAATAAAAGAGTTAAAAGAGTTAGTAATTTAATGTTGCTGACTCTTTAAAAATATTTTGGATGAAATAGCATAAGTAAAATTAATAATATGTATAAAAAATTGTAATCACAACTTATATTGACAATATAAGGAAATACGAGTATAATTAATTATGTAAAGGGCAAGTCCTTTATCCACTACAAGAGTGGAACGTAATAATTTGATCCCTATAAGGAGGAAAAAGACATGACTAAGGTTCTTTGGTTGAGCCGCCATACTATGTCCGCAGAACAGGTTGCAGACCTGAAGCGGATTTACGGCAACGACGTTGAGGTAAAGAGCGCAGATATGACTGTTAACTCTTGGCATGATGTTGTGGAGGCAGGTGCAGACTGCGACATTCTGGCAGTTGTTCTGCCACCTGCCATTCTGGCAAACCTCACCAATCCGCGGAATAACAGCAAGCCTGTTATCCGTGCTAAGGCCAATCGCGTGGCGACTGGCAAGACCGTTGTCAACCCAGCTACAGGCAAAGAGGAAGCAGAATATTGCTTCCAACATGCTGGCTGGGAACAGGTGCTCAAGATTGAGGTTGTTACTAAACAGCTTTAAGTGACTCTTGAGCTGAACAGATAGAAACTACATTGAAGTTTCTATCTGTTTTTTTATATATTAGGAAAGTAATAAACATTTGATAAAAAAAGAATGATATAAAATATAAAA
>USMB01000027.1 GCA_900555615.1 uncultured Clostridium sp.
CAAATGGTCCATTGTTTACACTAAATGTCATAGATACTGTTGGTTCATCAATATCAACAAATGGTATTTTTTCTGGGTTGTTGAAATCACAGATTGTATCTCCAATATGAATATTTGGAATACCAGCAACTTCAATAATATCTCCTGCAGAAGCTTCATCAACTTCAACTTTCTTTAATCCCATATGTGTATAAACTTTTGCAATTCTTCCTTGTGAAACTTTATCATCTTTTTCACAAATGCTTACAGGCATACCAACTTTTATTGTTCCTCTTTCAAGTCTTCCTACTGCAATTCTTCCAACATAATCATCATAATCGATGTTTGAAACTAACATTTGAGCAGGTCCATCAACTTCACAATTTGGAGCTTGAATTGTATTTATTATTGTTTCAAATAAACATGTTAAATCTCCATCTGGATCATCTAAATTTAATTTTGCAACTCCATTTTTTGCTGAAGCATATACTACTGGGAAGTCTAATTGATCATCATTTGCTTCCAATTCTATAAATAATTCCATTACTTCGTCTAATACTTTTTGAGGTTCTGCACCTGGTCTATCAATTTTATTAATTACTACGATTGGTTTTAAGTTCATTGCTAATGATTTTTTTAATACTTCTCTTGTTTGAGGCATTGCACCTTCAAATGCATCAACCAACAAAAGTACTCCATCAACTGTTTTTAAAACTCTTTCTACTTCTCCACCAAAATCAGCATGTCCAGGAGTATCAACTATATTGATTTTTACTCCATTAAACATAACAGCTGTATTCTTAGCTAATATTGTGATTCCTCTTTCTTTTTCTTGATCATTTGAGTCCATTACTCTTTCTGCTACTTGTTCATTATCTCTAAATACATGGCTTTGTCTTAATAATGCATCTACTAATGTTGTTTTTCCATGGTCAACGTGTGCTATAATTGCGATATTTCTTATATTTTTATTATTCATTTTTCGTTCTCCTTCTATTTGTTAATTTGGGGTCGGTCCTTTTTTTCGCATGCGAATTTAGGGTCGGTCCTATTTTTTGCATTCTGCTAATTTTATTATTTCATCCATTATTTCTTCTGTAATTTCATCTAATTCATCTTTGCTTCTGCCTTTAAAGTCCATTGGCTTTCCATATCTTATAGTCATCTTGTGGAAAAGTTTCTCTCCACCACTTATCCCAACAGGAATTACTCTTGCACCAGTTCTTACAGCAAAAAATGCAGCACCATCTTTTACTTTTTCTCCTTTTTCTAGTCCATTTCTTGTCCCTTCTGGGAATAAAGCTATACTCTCACCATTTTTCAAAGCTTTTAATGTTGTTTTTACTGCTGATAAATCTTTAGAATCTCTTTTAACATATATTCCTCCAAAAACAACTCCTAAAAATGCGAAAAGTGGATTTTTCTTAAGTTCTTCTTTAGCAAGAAATCTTACATGCCTTTGAGCTGTAACTACTATTAATGGTGGATCTTTATATGTTCTATGATTTCCACAATAAATAAGTGGTTCTTTTTTGTCCTTTGGAATGTTTTCTTTTCCCTCAACTTTTACTCTATAAAACACTAAGAAATATAGTCTTATAAAAAATCTTACTATTACTCTAATTATTTTTTTTACTACTTCTTTCATTTGTTACACCTCTTCTTTCCCAGGAACATACACATTTTTGACAATAACATCCATTGTCACAACATTCATTGCTGTCAAATTTTCTATTTCTTTTATTGACTTTTCTTTAAATATTCTTAAATTTTCCTGAATATTATATCCATATGTTACTACTAGTTCAATATAAATACTTGGACCAGTTTCTGTGCTTGTTACTCTTGTCCTTATAACTCTATGGATAGCAGGTATTTCTTTTGCTAAATATTCTATTATTTGTCTAAATACTGTATCTGAAATAGTAAATTTCCCTAAGTAACTAAATGTTGGTCTTATTATTGTTTTTTCTGATATATATGGTTTCTGCCCTATTCCTTTTGATTTAAAAATCTGTAAAGGGTCTAATAAATATCCCGAGAAATCTTTCTTTAGTTCAAATGTCGGCACTGGAATAACATGTTTTCCTTCTGTTACGCGTATATGTCGTGCTGTTTGCATTTCTTCTTCTGTTGCAACTTCATTAATATATGTTGTTTCAGAAATTTCTGGTAAACCTAAGTTTGTAGCAATTTTTTGAACCATTCCATCAGATGTTCCTAATATTAAAATTTTGTCCGGCTTGTATTTTTTTAAAGCTTTTTCTATTGGCTTTCTTTCTTCATTTTCATAAAATAATGCATGTTTTACTGTTTCTATCTTTGTTGGTGCCTTTTTAGCAGATAATCCTGCAACAATTTCATTATCCATGATTAATAATCCATCATCTATTATGAAATGTATTCCTTTTTCACTTGCTACCATTTGTGCTCTATAACTTTTTCCAGTCCCAGACGGTCCTACAAATGCATATACTTTTATTTTTTCAAATAACATTTTTTTCTCCTCTTATTTATTGCTTGTTTTCAATGAGAAAGGCACGATTTGTCGTGCCTCTATTTTTCTAATTTTTCTCTAGTGTTAAATCTTTTCTGGTGCTTCTTCGGCATCAGTTGCAGTTACTTCTGCAATCTTTATATTTCTAACATGGTCAATTTTTTTCCATGTTGTTTCTCTTTTAAATAAACATTTAATATTGATTATTACCCATGTTCCAATGAATGCTGGATAGCATAGTAATCCTTTTATCATAGGTTTTATTGGCTTTTTATCTAATATCATTGCAAGTAATGCTGTTCCAATTGGTAATAGTAATGTTGGTATTACATAATTTAATAGATTTACTACAAATTCTGCACTGTTCATCGTTTGTGATGCATACATTACACAATTAATTAACATTAATACCATTGTTATTACAAGCATTGGTGTTGTTCCAGCAATATACAAAAATCCATCTAAATTCATTAATGTTTTGTGCTCTTTTACTGCTAAGAATAAATCTTTTGTATATTTTTTTATACATTGCATATGCCCAACTGTCCATCTGCTTCTTTGTGACCATGATTGTTTAAATGATGTTGGTTGTTCATCATATACAATAGCATCTGTTGCCCAACCTAATTTTTTACCTTTTATAATTCTTTTTAGAGAAAATTCAATATCTTCTGTTAATGTTTCTGTTTCCCATCCATTTGGTTTTACTACATCAAATTTAACCATAAATCCTGTACCATTTAATAATGGTGATAAGCCTATATTATATCTTGCTAAATGGTATAATCTGTGCATTGACCAATAAAATAATGCATATCCTGCTGTAATCCAGTTGTCTGTTGGATTTTTGATATCTCTATATCCTTGAACTACATCTTCTCCTTGGCATAATTTTTTATTCATATTTACTATAAAGTCTTTGTCAACAATGTTATCTGCATCAAAAACAAAAAAGGCATCATAATCAGCATTTTCTTCAATTTTTTGTTTTAAAAACCATTGTAATGCATAGCCTTTTGTTTTGTGAGCTGGATCAAATCTCTCAAAAACTATTGCTCCTGCATTTCTAGCTACTTCTGCAGTATTGTCTGTACAGTTATCTGCTATTACATATATATCATATAAATTTTTATCATAAGTTTGATTTTTTAAACTTTCTATCAGATTAGCTACTACTGCCTCTTCATTATGTGCTGGTATTATAGCCATAAACTTATGATTTTTGTTTGTTAAATATGGTTTATCTTTTAATTTTACTAATGAGCATAAACTTACTACCGTTTGATAGCACCAATATGCCGTTAAAACATAGACTAATACTTGCTTTAGTATATACAAATACTCCATTTTTTCCCTCTCTTTTGTCCTAAATAAGGACTTTTCTATTTTCTTCCTTTTTTATTCTATTTTTCCACCTTTTATATTATACTATTATTTATTTTTTTTTGCAATATTTTTATCAAAATTTCTTTAATTTATACCTACAATTGACACCTACTTTTTATTATGCTATAATTCCAATTGTTGTTTATTTATATTTTCCAACTGATTAGAAGGGAGACAACTATGTACTTAATTAAGAAGCTTTCTACTCAAAATGGTGCCTTAGTAGCCGAAAATGGAATTCGGATCATCAAAATGTGGGATTCTGACTCGAACAAATCAAATTTCAGTATTTTCAATGGTTTTTGGGGCTCAACAGACATTTATGTTTCCAAACTCACAGATATTTCAAAATTTCAAAAAGTCTGTCACAGCCTTTATTTGCTTTCATATGCAACTAAACTGATTTCCAAAAACACTGATAACAACTCGAAAAATTTTAAATTTTTTGTGGATGATTATCAGCCAAACAACATTGAAGGATATATTTTATTTATTGAGAACGAAAAAAATATAAGTACTGATGGACAAATCATTTTTAGCGATTCACCTAACCAGATAGTAGTAATACTAAAAAATGGTCAATATCTTGATTTTTCAGGCAAAAAAGCAACTGTTCAAAAAGATATTTTAGTCTTACACGTATAATAATTAAGCACTAAAAAAAGACAGGGAATTTAATTTCTCTGCCTTTTTTATATATTATCTTAGATTCTTATGATTCCACCAAGATATTTTTTTGTCATACCACTAATGCATGTTTTAGCTCCTCCTGAAAGAACTACAACATCACCTTTTTCAAGGATTTCTTTATCTTTTAATTTTTGAATTCCATTGTCAATTGTTTCTTCAATTGTTTCACCTGCATCAACATAGATTGGTGTAACGTTCCAAGCTAAAGCTAATTGACGGAATGTTCTCTTATTGTCTGTTATAGCTAAGATTGGGCATCCAGCACCTAAACCTGATAATCTTCTTGCTGAATCTCCTGTATGTGTATAAACTACAATTGCATCAGCATTCATGTTTTTAGCTGTTACACATGAAGAATATGCAAGTTTTGCTTCATCATCTGGTAATACGATATCTTCACTGTTTGTGAATCTCTTCCAGTAATGAATTTCTGGTTCAACTCTATTTGCTATTTTAACCATTGTTTTAACACACTCTACTGGATAATCACCTTGAGCACATTCTCCAGAAAGCATGATAGCACTTGTTCTATCATAAATAGCGTTTGCTACGTCACTTGCTTCTGCTCTTGTTGGTAATGGTTGATGTGTCATTGATTCAAGCATTTGTGTAGCTGTTATAGCTGGTTTGAATAATTTATTACATGTTCTAATAATTCTCTTTTGAACTACTGGTGGTTCTGTAAAGTCTGTTTCTGTAGCCATATCACCACGAGCTATCATTTGAGCATCTGCTTCATCAAGGATAGCATCTAAATTTGATAATCCTTCTATATTTTCTATTTTTGTTATTATTTGGATGTCTTTTCCACCATTTTCGTCTAATACTTTTCTAACATTTCTTATATCATCTAAGTTTCTTGCAAATGAAATTGCAACAAAATCATAATCATGTTCACAAGCTGATTTTAAGTCTGCAATATCTTTTTCAGCTAAACCTGGTAATCTGATTACTGTTCCAGGTAAGTTCATTGTTTTTCTGCTTCCTAATCCATTTCCATGAACTACTGTTGTAACAATATCTTTTCCAACAATTTCGTCAACTTTTAATTCAATTGCACCATCATCAATTAAGATTTTTGTTCCTGGTTGTACATCTTTGTATAATTCTTTATATGTTACAGAAACTTTTTCTTCGTCTCCTGTAATATCTTCATTTACTAATGTGAATTTTTGTCCATCTTTTAATTGAATTTTTGTGTTTTTACCTGTATATAACATTCCTGTTCTTATTTCAGGACCTTTCATATCAAGTAACATTGGGATAGGTAAATCTAATTCTTCTCTTAGTCTTGCAATTGTTTCAGATTTTTCTGATTGTTCATCCCAACTTCCATGAGAATAATTGATTCTACATACGTTTAAACCTGCTTCAAATAATTCTTCTAATTTGTTTTCACTAGCTGGACCTATTGTTCCTACTATTTTTGTTTTTCTTAATCTTTTCACTTTTAATTCCTCCCTTAATTTTACAACTTTGTTTATTATATCACTTACTTATAATAAGTCAAGTTATAATCTTTAACGCAAACATAACACGGCAAAAAACGCCCTACTATTACGGCGTTCATCTGCTTACTATTCTTCTACTTTTTTTGCAACTACTTCTTTTCCATCATAATATCCACAGTTAGAGCAAACTCTATGTGGTAATACTGGTTCATGACAATGTGGGCAAGTAGCAAATTTTGGTTGTTCTACTTTCCATGTTGATCTTTTTGAATGTGTTCTAGCTTTTGACCATCTTCTTTTTGGTTGTGCCATCTTAATCCCCCCTCGCATTAAAGATATATTTATATATCTATTCATTTTTTACAATCTATATCGACAAACATTTTTGTCACCTTAGAATTATACTAAGATTTTTACAATTTGTCAACATCTTTTCGATAATTTGTGCATATAATTTGAAATAGGAGGCTTTTTATGTGTGGAATTGTTGGATTTATTAATTATAAACAAGATATTTCTAATTACAAAAATATTTTATTACAAATGAATAATACTCTTTCTAGACGTGGTCCTGATGAAGAGGGAAATTTTATAGATAAGCATGTTGCTCTTGCTCACAAACGATTGATAGTTATAGATCCTGATGGCGGAAAACAGCCTATGCGAAAAAAAGGACCGACCCCAGATTCGCATTTTACAATTGTATATAATGGTCAAATTTACAATACAAAAGAATTACGTCAAATTCTTGAGGAACATGATTTTACTTTTGAGAGTCACAGTGATACAGAAGTTTTATTAAAAAGTTACATATATTATGGAAGAGATGTTGTTAATCATCTAAATGGAATCTTTGCTTTTGCTATTTGGGATTCTGAAAAAGAAGAGCTCTTTATGGCAAGAGATCATTTTGGAGTTAAACCTTTATTTTACACAATGCAAAATAACTCTTTTATATTTGCATCTGAAATAAAGGCATTATTCCAATATCCTGGTGTTCAGAAAATTTTAGACAAACAAGGTATTTGTGAATTATTTGGAATTGGCCCTGCTCACACTCCAGGAACAACTATTTTTAACAATATATTTGAATTAAAACCTGCTCATTTTGCAATCTTCAACCGTTCTGGATTACACATCGAAAAATATTGGAATTTAAAAAGTGAACCACATACAGAAACTTTTGCCCAAACCTGTGCACATCTAGACTTTCTATTAAAAGATGCTATTACAAGACAGCTTGTTTCTGATGTTCCTTTATGCACCTTTTTATCTGGAGGCTTAGACTCTAGTATCATTACTAAATATGCTGCAGATTATTGCTATGAAAATGGCCTACCTCCACTTAATACTTATTCAATTGATTATGTGGATAATGATAAGAACTTTGTAAAGAGTGACTTTCAACCAAACTCTGACAATTATTATATTAATTTGATGGTTAATCGTTTTCATACAAACCATCACCCTATTGTCATTGATACTCCTGAGCTTGCAGAATATTTGGAAAATGCAATGATTGCACGCGACATGCCAGGAATGGCTGACATAGACTCTTCTCTACTTCTATTCTGTAAAAATGTAAAACCAACTGCAACAGTATCTCTTACAGGTGAATGTGCAGATGAAATCTTTGGGGGATATCCTTGGTTTTTCAGAGAAGATGCTCTTCAAAGTGGAACTTTTCCATGGTCAATTGCAATCTCAGAGCGTCAAACTTTATTACATCCAAGCATTGCAAAAAAAGTTGAACTTAAAGATTACATTAATTATAGATATCAAGAAAGTCTTTCTGAACTTGAAATTTTGGATACAGATTCAATTGAAACTGCTGAAAAAAGAAAAATATCACATCTTACAATGAATTGGTTCATGCAAACTCTTTTGGACCGTTCTGATAGAATGGCTATGTATAATGGCTTTGAACTTCGTGTTCCTTTCTGTGATTATAGATTGGCTCAATATGTTTGGAATATTCCTTGGGAAATAAAAGCTCTTAATGGCAGAGAAAAAGGACTACTTCGCTATGTTTCTCGAAAATATCTTCCTGCTGAAATTGTAGATAGAAAAAAGAGCCCTTATCCAAAGACTCATAATCCAACTTATCTGGCTAAAGTAAAATCTATGCTTTCAGATATAATGGCAAATCGTCAGGCTCCAATTAACTATCTTTTAAATAGAGAATATATTTTAAATATTTTAGAAACTGATGGCAAAGCTTTTTCTCGTCCTTGGTTTGGTCAGCTCATGACTGGTCCTCAACTTATGGCTTACCTTTGTCAAGTTAATATGTGGCTTGAAAAGTATAAGCCTATCATTAAAATGTAAATTTGGTGACAATTTGGTGTCGGTGTTTTTCTTGACACTCTGTCAAAAAAACACCGACACCAAATTGTCAAAATCATCAAATATAATATACCGCAATCCCTACTAAAATAAGCACATTACCCAAAACTTTCTTTTTAGTTATTTTCTCACCTAAAAGCCTATTACTTAGTATCATAACAAAAAGATATCCTAAAGACTCAATTATTGGTTCGTTTTTATATGGAACCCCTTTAAGTCCTAGCACAACTAAGACTGTAGAAAGCACCATAAGACCATATCCAGTTATTACATATACATTTAAATATTCTTTAATAATTGATTTATAAGTTTTAGAAGCACTTTTCTTCAAAATTATTTGAGAAATTGAGCTTACTAAAACAGCTAATATTAATAAAAACACATATTTATTCATCTTCACTATTTACTATCATTGTTCCTATTATTACAATGACTACTCCTATCACATTTTTTATTGTTACTGTATCTTTGAATATCAAAATTGCCCAAACTATTGACCATAATAGCCCCATAGCTTTGTTCGCATACGCAACTGAAATTTCAAATTTTTTGATTAATTGTTGCCAAACTATTGCATATACTCCTAAAATCATCATTTCTAATCCATAATATAATATAAATTGAAATGACATAAATTCTTGACCTGATGCAAATTTGGCACAAACTGTTGATAATGTATATATTGCAATAACTATTTGAAGAATAAAGATGTCTCTTAATTTTGTCTTCTTTTTTCCTTCATTTTTTACTTCTACTAATTTTGTTTCTTTCTCTTCTTCGTTCATTAGGAATTATTTCTCCTTTTCTAGAATTTCAAAATTTCATACCCATATCTTGTTGAACTATCAACAATTTTATGAGAATTTATTTTGTCTATTGGACTTGCATAATAAAGATATTCAGGATGTTCTTCATTTATTTTATTTAATTCATCTATGTCATTTTGAGTAAATATAAATCTAATTTCTGCATTTTGTGGTTTAGATACCTGGATAAATTCCGGTGCTTTTCCTAAAGCTACATCTATAACCATTTTTAAGAAATCATATCCTGTTGAAATCTTTACTAAATCTGAACCTATGCAATCTCCACCCATTCTAGCTCCAATTTCGATTATTTTTACTTGTCCATCAGGTGTAATTTTGAATTCTGCATGTGATGCTCCATTTGTAATTTGTAAGCTATTTAATCCTGCAAAAACTTCTTTTTGAACCTTTTCTAGCATATTGTTATTAATTCCAGCTGGTTGAATATGACCTGTTTCTATAAAATGTGGTGCACCTGTTGTTCTTTTTCTTGTTACTGCTAATAAAGTATGTTTTCCTTTATAAGAAATACTTTCAGCACTAAATTCTTCACCATCTATGTATTCTTCAATAATCGCCTTTTTCTCAAATGAAACCTCAGTAGCCGCTTCTATTGCTTCTTTTAATTTTCCAGATTCTGCTTCTTCCCAATTCTCTATTTTATTAATTGACCTGCTTCCAGACCTGTCTGTTGGTTTTACTATGATTGGCATTGAAAAATCTTTTATTTTTGCTATTTCTTCTTCACTTGCCCCTGCAACTTCTGCAAATTTTGGAACTGATACTCCATTTGCTAAAAATGCTTTTCTCATTTCATATTTGTTTGTAGATAATCTTGTACATTCAAGGCTATTTCCTACAAGCCCTAATTTATCTGCTAAATAGTTTACTGTTAATGTAGCTAAATCTGATGCAACTGAGATAACTGCATCTGGTTTTATTTCTTTGCATTTAGCTAATATCTCATCTTTTTCTACTATACTTATTGGGTAAAAGTAGTCTGCAAAAGCTGCCCCAACTGCTCCTTCTGCCCAAGCAAATACATGTGTTTCATATCCTAGTTCTTTAGCTTTGATGATAAGTGGCATTTGAAAATTATTTGCACCTATAATAACAATTTTTTTCATTTAGAAACTTCCTTTCTTACTTTTGGCTACTATGCTGATTAATTTTTTGCATAGAATTCTTTTATTGCATTTATTACTTTATCTTGGTCTTCTTTTGCTAATCCATAATACATTGGTAATCTTACTAATTTTTCACTCTCTAAAGTCGTATATTTATCTTCTCCATTGAATCTTCCAAATCTCTTTCCAGCAGGAGAATCGTGTAATGGAATATAATGAAATACTGCTTGAATTCCGTTTGCCTTCAAGTATTTGATTAATGCTGTTCTTTCTTCTAAGTCCTTTGCTTTTAAGTAAAACATATGTGCATTATGAGTGCTATACTCTGGAACATATTGTAATGTTATTTTTCCTTCATCTTCTAGATCTTGCAAGTTTTCTTTATAATAATTCCATGATGATAATCTAGCATTATTGATTTCTTCAGCCTTTTCAAGTTGAGGATATAAATATGCACAATTCAATTCACTTGGTAAATATGATGAACCATAATCTACCCATGTATATTTATCAATTTCTCCTCTAAAGAATTTATTTCTATTTGTTCCTTTTTCTCTTATTATTTCAGCTCTTTCAACTAACTCTGGATCATTTATTACAATAGCTCCACCTTCTCCCATGCTGTAATTCTTTGTTTCATGGAAGCTATAACATCCAAGGTCTGCAATTGTTCCTAAATATTTGTCTTTGTATTTAGCCATAAATCCTTGAGCTGCATCTTCTACAACTTTCAAATTATGTTTTTTAGCAATCTTCATAATTTTATCCATATCTGGAGAAATTCCAGCATAGTGAACTACTGCAATTGCTTTAGTTTTAGGAGTTATTGCCTCTTCTATTTTTTCTTCATCAATATTCATTGTTTTAGGATTTACATCTACAAAAACTACCTTCGCTCCAACCATAATAAATGCATCTGCTGTTGATACAAATGTATAAGATGGCATTATTACTTCATCTCCTGGTTGCAAATTCAACAAAATTGCAGCCATTTCAAGAGCATCAGTACAAGATGTTGTTAATAATACTTTTGTAGCATTAAATTTATCTTCCATCCATTTACTACATTTTTTTGTAAACTCTCCATCTCCACAAATTTTTCTACTTTTAATTGCTTCTTTTATGCAATCTAATGAACCTTCTATATAAATTGGTATATTAAATCCTATCATTTTCATCCACTTCTTTCTATTTTCCTCTATAAGCTGGTATTATATATCCAAATATCGCTTTAAATGATATTACAATAATTAATAGCATTAATGCTATAATTATGACATTTCGTATTTTTTCCGATTTTATAAATTTTTCTAATAAAGTTTCAATTCCTTTAACTAAGAAGTATGTAAATGGAACTATAATTCCCATAATGTATCTTCCTTGTGGTTGATAATCACTTGCATATGAATAATACATACTTAATAAAACTGGAATTATAATTGATGCAACAAATATATAATTTAAAAGATATTTGTTCTTTTCTTCCTTTTTGTACATGAACAATTCTTTAAAATTAATCAAGCATCCAATTGCACCAATTACCCATATTGCAAGATAGCAATAGTATATTTTGGTTGACATCATTATTGTATGATATCCGAAAATTCCTATAAAGCTTACAGCTGTAGTATTCAGCCATCCTTTTTCAACTATCATATATATTAATGATTTTCCTTCTTTTTGAAACGTTAATCTCGTTGACGGTTTATAATCATGTAATGCATATTTATCACCACACTCATTTTGAGCATTTATTCCTAAAAAATCTCCATTATATAAAATTGCATTTCTAACAAACCACCATCCTGCAAAGGTAATGGCAATTAAACCTACAACTAAAATTTTTTGCCAGACATCTTTAGCTTTCATTTTATTTGAAGTTGCAGATACTAAGCAAAGTATGATACTACATAATATGTATCCATATGCATTATAATATGTAAGTGCACAAAATCCGATTGCAAGTCCAAGTAACACACAATGCTTTGTTTTCCAATTACTTTCCAAGCCTAGAATCCATAAATAAATAATCATAGTTGTTGCCAACACTGCTGTTGAATCATTATTTATGTAAGATGCTAGAAATGCTGTTATTGGCTGAAATGCAATAAATACAACAAATAATATCTTATAAATTTCTTTATCTTTAAATAATTTATCTGCTATCTTTATCACAAAATATATTGAAAGCGTCATGCTTACTGTACTTACAAGCCTTGCCGCTACCACTAGTAAAAATTTATCCATTGTAAAAATCGATGCCACTTTCATAAATCCAGCACCTATCATATATGTCAAAATAGGTTGAAATGCATACGAAATTCCCCAAATAGGATTTCTTATGGCTTGCTCATCGCCTTTGGGCAATTTATTATTTTCAAAAATATATTTACATATATCCCATTTCATTCCCTCGTCTGGACAAGAATTAAACGGTTGTGATATTGTCCAGATAAAATAGTAACAAAACAGGCAAACTAAAAATATTGCTATAATTGCACTTTTGTTCTTTTTATAAAATTCTATAATTTTATCCATTGTTAGATTTTTCCCCTTTTTCTACCTTTTCTATAATATATGGCGGTCTTTTTCTTGCTGCATCATATGTTCTCCATAAATATTCACCTAATATTCCGATAGAAAGCATTATTATTCCAAATGCCATCAGCATTACCATTATAAGTGATGTATATCCTTCTACATCAATCTTTCCAACAAATTTTCTATGTATAATAATTAACAATAAGATTATTGATCCAAAGAAACTTAAGAAACCTACATTTGTTATCATTTTAATTGGGAAATATGAAAAACTTATAAGTGAATCATATACTAATTTAATTTTTTTAGATAATGTCCATCTTGATTTTCCTATTTCTCTTTTCTTTCTAACATATGGCACAGTAGCTGTTTCAAACCCTGCCCATAAGATTTGACTCATTAATGATGTATTAGATTCTTGCATTTTTACTAAGAAATCTATTACTTGTCTATCAATTAAAAATGAATCAAATCCGCCTTTCGGCATATTATGCAAAGCTAATTTTCTCATTAAAAATGCATATAAATTTGAAAATGCTTTTTGCACAATTGGCTCTTCTCTATCAGCTCTTGTAGCCAATACCACTTTATATCCTTCATCATATTTTTTCATCATATCTAATATCATTTCAGAAGGTTCTTGTAAGTCTGCTGCTTTCCTTACAGCACAATCTCCTGTACATTGTGACAAACCTGCCAAAATTGCAGCATGTTCTCCATAATTTCTAGATAGATGAATAATTTTTATGTTTGAATCTATTTTTGCTAAATCCTGCATTACTTTGTAAGAATTATCTTTTGAGCCGTCATCTACCATTATCAACTCATATTCTGTATTTGTATTTTCTTTTAATTTGTTGAATACTTTTTCTTTTAAGTCTGCATATAATGGCAAAAGATTATCTTGGTTGTAATAGACAGGTACTATTATTGATATTTTTTTCATTATTTTTTCCCCTTTTTTCACTTTTTGATTCATATTTTATGTCGATTTTTTTATCTTTTTTAACATGTGCAATTCTATCACATTATTGCAATATGGTCAATGTTTATTTTATTAATTTTGACAATTTGGGGTCGGTGTTTTTCTTGACAGCCCTGTCAAGAAAAACACCGACCCCAAATTGTCACCAGCCTATAAATATTTTTTCAAAAACTTTCCAGTATAACTCTTCTCATTTCTACAAATTTGTTCTGGTGTTCCCACAGCAACAACCTCTCCTCCAGCGTCTCCGCCTTCTGGACCCAAATCAATAATATGATCTGCTGTTTTTATCAAATCTAAGTTATGTTCAATTACTATAATTGAATTTCCTGTATCTACAAGTCTTTGTAAAATATCTACTAATCTATGAACATCTGCAATATGTAACCCTGTTGTAGGTTCGTCTAATATATACAAAGTCTTTCCAGTAGCACGTTTTGATAATTCTGTTGCAAGTTTAACACGTTGTGCTTCTCCACCTGATAATGTTGTTGATGGTTGTCCTAACTTGATATATCCAAGTCCAACATCATATAGTGTTTGAATTTTTTGCTTAATTTTGGGGATATTTTCGAAAAATTCTAATGCTTCTTCTACAGTCATATCAAGCACATCAGCAATATTTTTTCCTTTATATTTTACTTCTAGTGTTTCTCTGTTATATCTCTTCCCTTTACATACTTCACAAGGTACATATACATCTGGTAAGAAATGCATTTCAATTTTATGAACTCCATCTCCGTTACAGCTCTCGCACCTTCCACCTGAAACATTAAAACTAAATCTGCCTTTTTCATATCCACGTATTTTAGCTTCATTTGTTCCTGCAAATATATCTCTTATCAAGTCAAATGCCCCTGTATATGTTGCAGGATTTGAACGTGGTGTTCTTCCTATTGGTGATTGGTCAATGTTGATGATTTTATCTATGTTATCTAATCCTTTTATTTGCTTGCATTTTCCAGGCTTTTCACTTGCTCCATTTAATTGTTGTGCTATGTTTTTATATAACACTTCATTTACTAATGTACTCTTTCCTGAGCCTGATACTCCTGTAACACAAGTAAATACGCCTAATGGGAATTTTACACTAATATTCTTTAAATTATTTTCAGTTGCTCCAACAACTTCAATACACTTTTTATTTCCTTTTCTTCTTTTTGATGGTACATGTATCTGCTTTCTACCACTCAAGTAATCTCCTGTAATTGAACCTTTTACCTGCTTGATTTCTTCCGCAGTTCCTTGTGCCATAACATTTCCACCATGTACACCAGCACCCGGACCAATATCTATAATTTGATCTGCAGCATACATTGTATCTTCATCATGTTCTACAACTATTAATGTATTTCCTAAATCTCTTAACTTCTTTAAAGTTGCAATCAATTTGTCATTATCCCTTTGGTGAAGTCCTATACTTGGCTCGTCCAAAATATATAAAACTCCTGTTAATCCTGAACCAATTTGAGTTGCTAAACGAATACGTTGAGCCTCTCCTCCTGATAATGTTCCTGCACTTCTTGATAATGTCAAATATTCTAGTCCAACATCAATTAAAAATTGAAGCCTTGCATCTACTTCTTTCAAAATCATTTCTGCAATCATTTTCTGAGAATCTGTTAATTCAAGATTTCTCAAGAATTCTTGAATATGTCTAATTGACATATCTGTCAACTCATTGATATTTTTGCCTCCAATTTTGATGCATAAAATCTCCTTTTTCAATCTTGCTCCATTACATTCATCACAATGCATATTACTCATATACATCTCGTAGAAATCTCTCATTCCTTGAGATTTTGTTTCATTATGACGTCTTTCAAGCGTTGGAATTACACCTTCAAATGGTGCTGTGAACCTACGTACTCCTGCATATGATGAATATTCGAAGTTTATTTCTTCATCACCGGTTCCATAAAGAATTTTATCAAGAAAATCTCTTGGCAAGTCTTTTATCTTCTTATTTTTTATGTCTACTCCGTAATGCTTTCCAATACTTTCAAAATACATTCTAGCCATAGTGTCGCCTTTTTTCATTGTACTTGAGCCAAAAGCTTTTACACCATCATATAAAGTTTTATTCTTATCAGGAATTATTAAATCCTCATCCATTTTCATCAAATATCCTATACCAGAGCACTTTGGACAAGCTCCATATGGATTATTAAATGAAAACATTCTTGGTGTTAATTCTGGAAAACTGAATCCACAATCTGGACACGCATAATTACAACTATATAAAATTGTTTTATCACCTACAACATCAATTAAAACTAAATTATCTGCATGTTTTAATGCAACTTCAATTGACTCTGTAAGTCTGGCTGTAATTTCTGGTTTAATAACTAATCTATCAACAACAATTTCAATTTCATGTTTTTTATTTTTATCTAGTTTTATGTTTTCCATATCAGTAAGTTCATAGATATCTCCATCTACTCTTACTCTTGCAAAACCATCTTTTTGCAAATCTTCAAATAGCTTTGTATACTCACCTTTTCTGCTACGAACGACTGGTGCCAAAACTTGGATTCTAGTTCCTTCATCTAATTTCATAACATTATCCACAATTTGGTCAATTGACTGTTTCTCAATCTTTTTTCCGCAATTAGGACAATATGGCACACCTATTCTTGCATATAAAAGACGAATATAATCATAAATCTCTGTAACAGTACCAACTGTAGAACGAGGATTTTTAGAAGTCGTCTTTTGGTCAATTGAAATAGCTGGTGATAATCCTTCTATTGACTCTACATCTGGCTTTTCCATCAATCCTAAGAATTGACGTGCATATGAAGACAAGCTCTCTACATATCTCCTTTGCCCTTCTGCATATAATGTATCAAATGCTAATGAAGATTTTCCAGAGCCAGATAATCCTGTTATTACAACTAATTTATCTCTTGGTATCTCTAAATTTATATTTTTTAAATTATGTTCTTTTGCGCCTTTTATTATTATTTTGTCGTTCATTATTTTCACTCCTTTTGTCAATTTTGTACCGGTGTTTTTCTTGACACCGTTTTAGCCTATTATACTACAATCCCTTGGCTTTTGCAATAAAAAAAATTGCCAAAATCTATTTACATAAGTCATTTTTTGGTGTATAATAATTATTGGCTTTTAGCTATTAAACAGCCCTTTTTTACAAACTCAAGCACGACTTAAGGAGGTCTTTATTATGACTGAATGTAATTCTCGTATGAGTCGGAGAATTTCCGAGATTGAGGCTTTTTTGGACGATAAATCTGTTGATAAGTTGTCCATGACAATGTTTTCCGGCGAAAAGCGGCGAATGGAAAAATGTTTTGGCACCAAAATCAGAATTGAAGCTGTTGCTAAGACAGAAATTAGGGGGTTAGTCAAATATAAAATCATAAAGACTAACTAAACGTTTACAGGAGACACATTAATTTGTGTCTCCTGTTTTTATATAATAAAATTAATATATGCTTACTCTGAATCCAATACTATAATATGCGAAAGTTGCATAACTGTTACTTATTGTATTGGCATTATTTTCTGAAGAGGTACTTTCATATGCTCCTCCTCTTATTGTACAAGGATTTGTTGTACCAGAATATTCAAGAGTCCATTCCCAAACATTTCCAGCAAGATCAAATATATTTTGTTTTCCAAATATATTTGTAGCTCCAGTTGTCAATAATATCTTCTGCGTTGTTGATGTTTTATTTAATTGCTCATTATTCCATTTTACTCCATTGTTTGATGAATATTTAGCATTTGAATTTGTAATCTCATATTTTGAAGATTGATAATTTCCCCATGATGTACTGTTTCCTTTTAATAATGATCGTATTGTTGATAAACTTGTTCCACTTGATATTGCTTTTGTTTCTATATATTTTTGTACTAAATTCCATTGGATTCCAAACATCAAACTACTTGTTTTGCTAGTTCCTGATGCTACTTTGCTTGCCAATGATTGAGCTTCACTACATGTTACCCAGTTCAATGGAACTTGATTTGACTGTGATTTTGGAACAATTCCTGTTACTGAAGAATGGTTTGTTCTAGGCTCTGATATACCAGCTTCATATCTTCCAATATAGAATCCTCCATTTTGATAAATACTCTTTAACATCTTGTTTTTCAATGTTTTGTACTCACTACTTGATAATCCTGTAGTATCATCTGAATAATATTCGTCTTTAGCTGATGTACCATCCCTATATGGTGATGTATAAGTTTTTAAATCATTTTCTATTTTTGTATATTCTTCATCTGTAAAGTCTTTAATATTCAAACCTGCTGTTTTGTATACACTACCTAATTTTGGAACTTCTATCCAAACATATTGATTTTCTGAAGTATCTTTTATCACTAGTCCACTGTCTAAATTTGTTCCTTCTACTAAAGAATAATTAGAACTTGGTAAATATGGCTTTGTACCAGTTGCACTTGGTAATACTCCGCCTCCACCATTTATTTCTCCTTCTGCTTGATATGAGTCTATACTTATTGTCAGATTCATTGCGGATGTAGCTGTTGGATTGTCTATAAAATATTTTCCTACTTTATATCCCCACTCTGAATCTAGATCATCATTATCGCCTATCCAATTAGCTTTAATTGTTAAGTATCCTTGATTCTTTGGATATACTTGCATTGATTTCTCAATTTCTAGAGTGAATGGAAATCTTGTTATATCATTTATAACCTTGCCTTTTGCTATATATTCTCCTGTTTCTGGATCTTGAGTTTGTACTGGATTTCCTATATTAATATAATTTTGAGTTGTCGCTGTTTTACCTTCCGGTACTAATTCATATGTCACTCCTGCTATTGTTATTGCTTGAATATTATATTCCAGATCTACAAGAGCTTCTCCATTATTTTTTATATCTATCGTTACAGTCTGTTCAGGCATTTGAGGGTATAATGTTGCAAAGTCAACTCCTATCGGATTTTCTTTCTTTGTGTCTCCTATGTAATATTCCATATCCCATGCTGCAACATGAATGTTAATATATGTATTCAAAACCTTTGAATATGCAAACCACGCAAACGTTGTCATAATAAGAGAAAATATGAATAATATATATTTTTTTAATTTGATTTTTTTCTTCGACTTTCTGTGTTTACGCAGAATGTTCATTATTATTTTTTCTCCCTTCTTTTGTAATTTTAACTTCATTTGTACAATTCTATTTTACACTATTTTGATTTTTAACGCAATATTTTATAGCCGATTTCTTTTATTTTTTAGTTTAGTACAAAATGAAACTTTTGTGCAATTTGAAATAGTGCAAAATGCAAAAGTAAAAATAGTTTATAAAATTTTAAAAAAATAAAATTTGAAAGAAAAGGAAGGAAAAAAGAAAATGGAAGAAAACAAACAAAAGAATTCAAGAAGAAGATTAAATTCTTTAATATTGCTAGTAGCATTTACAGCAATAATGTTGATAGTATCAACATACGCATGGTTCTCTACACAAAGGAACGTAACAATTTCTAACTTGGTTGGAACAGTAAAAGTAGCGGAAGGACTAGAAATTTCTCTAGATGCAGACAAATGGTCACAAGAGGTTGATTTCTCTCAATACTCAGATCAAACAACATTAAAAAAATTATATGGAAGTGCAGAACATAACATTATACCAACAGAATTATTACCAGTATCATCAAATGGTACAGAAGGAATTGAAAAAACTGAAATTCCATTCTACAGAGGTGTTAATGAAAATACAAAAGAATTAAAAAGTATCGTAGCAGTTGATGGATTGAATTCATCAGCAACAGTAACAGATGCTAAGTATCCTGGATATTATGCAATCGATTTATTCTTAAGAAACTCATCAAGAATTAATACAGAAGGAGGAGAAGTACAAGGAACAGCTAAAGAAACATTACAATTATCATCTGGATCAAATGTAGCAGTAAAAGCTGGAGGATCTGATACAACAGTTTTACAAAATACACCTAGAGTTGCATTTGCTATGTTTAAAGATACAGCAGCGGTAGATGCTTTACAAGATGCAACATTATCAGCAACAACAGGAGAAGGAAAAACAATTGAGGATGTTGCTATTTGGGAACCAAACTCAAATGCTCACGTTCCATACATAGTAACAAACTATAATGATATTACTTGGAAAGATTCTGATGCTACAGGTTATCTTGCTGCAACAGCAGTATCTGGAAAAGCTAAATATACAGCAACAGAAAAAATACCTACATATGCTTTAACTGCAGACTCTGCTACAGCTGCATCATTTACAGATTTATATAACTGGGATGGTACAACAAATGCAAGTTTAAAGAAACAAATTTCTTTACAAACAGATACTGGAGCTACAGCAGCTGTTAAAAACTTAATAAGTGTAAGTTCACCTGAAACATCTATTTATACAAAAAGTCCAACAGGAAATGTTAAACAATTCCAAATCAAAAAGAACACAATCGTAAGATTAAGAATGTATGTATGGCTTGAAGGACAAGACCCAGACTGCGTTAACTACGCATCACATGGTGGAGGAATAGAAGTTGATGTTGGTCTATGTAAAGGAGAAGAAGTTGGATAAAATCTAACTAAAATTCAATAACGAAATCTTAATTTAAAGGTTGAGACTGAAAACTTAAGTGTTTTCTATCTCAATCTTTTTTTGCATTTAATAACATGGATAAGAAAAAAGACACTAACCATTATAGTTAGTGCCTTTTACATATGATTTTAACTAAAAATTTTATACCTCTGCACCTTTAATTAGTCCTAAATCAACTTCAACTCCTCCACCATGAGATGCGTAGTTAACGCAGTCTGGGTCTTGTCCTTCAAGCCATATGTACATTCTTAATCTTACTACAGTATTTTTATAAATTTGGAATTTTACTGTACTTCCAGTTGCACCTGTTTTATATAATGCTGTTTCAGGAGTTTTTACACTTATTAAATCTTTTACTGCTCCAGTTTTAAAGTTTGATGTTGTGTCTGTTTGAAGAGTTATTTGTTTTTGTAAACTAGCGTTTTCTCCGCTCCAATCATATAGGTTAGCCATATCAGCATTTGCTGTTGCAGTTACTGAATTAGCTGTTAAAGCATATGTAGGGATTTTTTCATCAGCCTTAAATTTTTTGTTTACTCCATCAGAAAGATAACCAGTAACATCAGCATCTTTCCATTTTATACCATTATAAAATTTACTATTAACAATATAATCAACATGAGCATTAGCATTTGGTTCCCAAATAGCTACATCTTTTATTAGAGCACCCTCACCTTGAGTAGTTGCTGTTAGTATAGCTTGTTGATATTCTGTTTCTGTTTGACCACTAGCAGCACCAACTGCTCCATATCCTGAGTACAATGCTAGGGCAACTCTTGGCGTATTTTGTAAACCTGTTGAACCGTTTCCTCCTGATATTACATTTACCATAGAATCAGCATTTAATTGTAGTGTTTCAACTGCAGTTCCTATAGTTTCATCTTGTCCTAATCTTGAACTGTTTCTTAAGAATAAGTCTATTGCATAATATCCTGGATATGTATCAGGATTAGCACTTACAGTTACTTTATCATCACCACTATCTGCATCTATTTTAGTTGCATCATTGTTAACAGCTTTAATTGAACCAGCTTTTAATTTTATATTATCCTCGTTAGTTCCTCTATAGAATGTAATTTCTTTTTCACCATTTTTGTGTTTTTCGGCATCGGCAACAGCATCTACTGCAGTTGTTGATACTGGTAATAATTCTGTTGGTATAATATTATGATCTACAGTTCCATATAATTTTTTTAATGTTTTTTGGTCAGAATATTGCTTAAAGTCAATTTCTTGTGACCAGTCCTTAGCATTTAAAGATACTTCTAGACCTTCTGCTACTTTTACTGTTCCGTTCAAATTAGCGATAGATACGTTCTTCTGTGTAGAGAACCATGCGTATGTTGATACTATCAACATTATTGCTGTAAATGCTACTAGCAATATTAAAGAATTTAATCTTCTTCTTGAATTCTTTTGTTTGTTTTCTTCCATTTTCTTTTTTCCTTCCTTTTCTTTCAAATTTTATTTTTTTAAAATTTTATAAACTATTTTTACTTTTGCATTTTGCACTATTTCAAATTGCACAAAAGTTTCATTTGTCACATCATAGTGAGTTATCTTTGGTTTTGTGGTACTTCATCTTGCTGTAAAATATGCTCTTCTGTTAAAGTCATATGCATTTTGATTTCTCCACCAATTAAGTCATCTGTACACTCTGGATCATCCCCCTCTACCCATATAACAACAGTATACTTGTCAATGTCACCAACTTTAAAATTTTCTGTTTTTTCAAGCATAACTGTTTCTTTATTCTTAAATGGTATTGTATTTGGCTCAGGTTGTTCGGTAGACCTATTATTTTTTGCATATATAACTTTGTTTCCATTTTTTATGACCATAACTCTTATTGCTTCATCTACATCTTTTATTACATCATCAATTTTAATTGTTGTCCAATAATTTATTGTATCTTGCCCCATATTTTCTGCATAAAAAGTATAAGCAATATAGTTCTTACCATTGTGTGAACCATCACCTTCGTTGTCTATATCTTCTGGTAACCAATTCACTGAAATGTCTGTAAAAAAGTCGATATCTTTTGATCTCAAGAATGTTCTGGTATATTTGTTTTGGTCTTCATATATTACCAGACCACTTTCTCTTCCGTATTCGCTATCAAGAGTTACTGTAAAATTTTCACCCTTATAAAATATTGATAATATTATATATACATTTATTAAAAATAATATAATTATTACTAGCAATATTTTAAAAACTGTCTTTCGTGTTTTCTTCTTTTTTTCCTTCTTTGCCTTTTCTTCCAGTTTTTGAGCCGCTGTTGTTTCATCAACTTTGTCTTCTAATGTTTCTTCATTTTCTATTGTTTCATTCGCCATAATCTCACCTGGTTCTCCAAAAAAATATTTTTTTCAACAAATTCTATTAACATTATACTTAGTCTTTTAATGTTTGTCAACGATTTTAATATTACATTTATGTTACAATTTATGATTCATTTATGATAATGTCTTAATAAATCATTTAGGAAAATGTCTTAATTT
>USMB01000028.1 GCA_900555615.1 uncultured Clostridium sp.
TAGGAAGTTATTATTTAACAATGACATTAGATGGAGAATTAGGAGAAGGAAAATACTTCAAAGATCCTGATGAAGCATTAATGGCATTTCAAAACAAAGCTGTTTCAATACATGCAAAAATCTTTGTAAGAGTAAGCAAAGAAATTGATGGAGAAATCAAAACTAAAAAAATTCCTACAAGTGTTGGTAGAATCATCTTTAACCAAGGTATTCCACAAGACTTAGGATTTATAGATAGAAAAGAAGATCCATTCCAATACGAAATTGATTTCCCAGTTATGAAGAAATCAATGGGAACAATTATTGAAAGAGTAATTGATAAACATGGATTAACAGAATCTGCAGAAGTAATTGATTATATCAAAGCTTTAGGATTCAAATATTCAACAGTTGCAGGTATCACATTCTCAGTAGCAGATGTTGAAGTACCAGCAGAAAAGAAAGAAATATTGGCAGAAGCTGATAAACAAGTTGAAAAAGTTAGAAACCAATATAGAAGAGGTTTAATAACAGATGATGAAAGATATCAATCAGTTGTTAACATCTGGGAAAAAGCTACAAACGATGTAAGTAAAGCAATGGAAGAAAACTTTGACGACTTGAACCCAATATACATGATGGTTAAATCAGGAGCCCGTGGTAACATGAACCAGTTAAGACAAATCGCAGGTATGCGTGGACTTATGGCTAGTACAACTGGTAAAGCAGTTGAAATTCCAATTAAGTCATGCTTCCGTGAAGGTCTAGATGCATTGGAATACTTCATATCATCACATGGTGCTCGTAAAGGACTTTCAGATACAGCTTTAAGAACAGCTGACTCTGGATATTTAACAAGAAGATTAGTAGATGTATCACAAGATATTATTGTTAGAGAACATGATTGTGGAACAGATGAAGGATTAATGTTAGAAGATATTAGAGATGGAAATCAAGTTGTAGAAGGTCTAGAAGAAAGACTAGAAGGAAGATATCCATTAAATGATATTAAAAATCCAACAACTGGAGAACTAATTGTTGATACAAATACAATGATAAATAAAGAAATTGCAAAACAAATAGTAGATGCAGGAATTACACAAGTTGTTGTACGTTCAGTAATTGGATGTAGAGGAAAACATGGCGTATGTCAAAAATGTTATGGTATGGGATTAGCAAGAAGAGAATTAGTATCAATTGGTGAATCTGTTGGTATTATAGCAGCTCAATCAATTGGTGAACCCGGTACACAGTTAACCATGAGAACAATTCACTCTGGTGGTGTTGCTGGTGTAGCTGATATCACTCAAGGTCTTCCAAGAGTTGAGGAAATCTTTGAAGCTAGAAAACCAAAGGGTGTTGCAGTAATTACAGAAATTGATGGTAAAGTTAAAATTTCTGAATCTAAGAAGAAGTTAGAAGTAATTGTAACTTCTAGTGATGATTCAAGAACATATACAATACCATTTGGATCAAAATTAAAAGTTAAAGATGGAGATGAAGTAAAAGCTGCACAACCACTTATTGAAGGTTCTATAAACCCAGCTGAAATTTTAGCAATAAAAGGTCCAGAAGGAGTTTATGAATATGTAATTTCTGAAATTCAAAAAGCATATAGAAGTCAAGGTGTTGATATCAATGATAAACATATTGAGGTAATTGCTAGACAAATGCTTAGAAAGATGAGAGTTGAAGATGGTGGAGATACAGATATGTTCCCAGGATCTTTAGTAGATATGTATGAATTCTCAGATAAGAATAAAGCTGCTATTGCAGAAGGAAAACGTCCTGCAACAGGTAAGAGAGCATTATTAGGAATTACAAAAGCTTCTCTTGCAACAGATAGCTTCTTATCAGCTGCATCATTCCAAGAGACAACAAGAGTATTAACAGAAGCAGCAATCAAAGGTAAAGAAGATGACTTGATAGGATTAAAAGAGAATGTAATCATTGGTAAATTAATCCCAGCAGGTACTGGTATGAAGAGATATCAAGATGTTAAAATTAAAGTTGAAGGCGAAGATGAAAAAGCAATTTCTGAAAGTCTAGAAAAAAAGGAAAAGAAAGAAGAAGATACAAATACAGAAAAAGCAGAACAACCAAAAGAAGAAGCAGAATCTGAAGAATAAAACATAAAAAACGGAAACATTACTAATGGTTTCCGTTTTTATGCTATTTTTAATATGTAAAAAGCACAATATATACTCCATTCTTTAAAAGCACAATATTTGTCCACAATAGTAACAATAAAACTTTCTAAATATTTAGGAGGTGAAAATGTAAGTGGCCACATATGTTTCAAAATAATATCTTGTTCTTTTTTATTTAAGTTAAATAATTTATTTGCATTTTCTAAAGCTATTTTGGGGTGATTTTTTATATGATTTTTAGGGCGTGATAGTTTATCTTCGCAATCATAAAAAAATAAATCATGTAATAATGCAGCACGAGCTGCAGATTTATAATCAAGATGCAAGAATTTACATATTACATAGGTATAATAAGAAACGGATAAACAGTGTTCCAACCTTGTATAAGCATAGTGATGCTTATACAATTTTAAATTTTGAATAGATTTATTGGCTAAAATATCATTAATTATTTCTAAAAACTTTTCTTTTTTCATAAGCATAAACCTCTTAATTTATTATAACATAAAGAGCTTAATTGAGTAATGGAAAAAGTTTCTAAAATTGGAAGTTGAATTAGAAAAACTTGACAAAAAGCCTATTTAGAAGTATACTATAATAGTATAAAAAGGTTGTATTGTAGCCAAAATAAGGGTAAAACCATTTAAGAAAGGAAAGCTATGTCTGGAAATAATAATAGAAAATTATTTGACAATTTAGTTTCAAGAACAAAAATATATTTAGTAATAATATTTATATTACTAGTTATTATATCATGTTTAAAATTACAAATGATAATTCCTTCAATTGTGATATATATATCAATATTAGCTTACACATATTTTGCTAATAATAAAAGAAAAAGTGAAATATCAGAGCAATTACAAGATTTAACATTAACTGTAGATTCAGCAGCAAAAAGCAGTTTAATTAATGCACCATTTCCATTAATCATCATAGAAACAGATGGAAATGTAGTTTGGAAAAGTTCAAAATTTATCACAGAATTTGCAAATATTGATATTAACAATTATATAAGTGATTTAACAATTGATATAAAAGATGAAATAGAAAAAAATAAAGACCCTAAAATAAAATCAATCATTAGAAATATAGAAATAGGAAAGAAAAAATATAAAGTTCAATGTGAATTTGCTAAAACTAAAAAGAGCGAAAGAAAAAAAGTTGCTGAATATATGATGATTCTTTATTTTATTGATGAGACAGAAAAATATAATTTGAAACAAGAAAATGAAGATAAAAAAACATGTGTTGGAATAATTATGGTGGATAATTATGAAGAAGTAATGCAAAGAGTAGAAACAGAACAAAAAACACAATTAATGGCAAAAGTTGAAAGTACAATATATGATTGGGTAAATGAAACAAATGGAATCTTAGTAAAAGAAGATAGAGACACTTATGTTTATGTTTTTGAGCAAAAGTATTTACCACAAATTAAAGAAAGTAAATTTGCAATTTTAGATGCAATAAAAAATATAGTAAGAAAAGACAAAATGCAATTGACACTAAGTATAGCAATATCAAATGAAGGGGAAACAGATAGAGAGGTTTATAAGTCAGCAGCAGCAGCAATGGATGTTATACTTGGTAGAGGTGGAGATCAAGCAGTAATAAGAGAAAATGGAAAATATCAATTCTTTGGTGGAAAAGTTGAAGAAGTAGAAAAAAGAACTAAAGTAAAAGCAAGAATTGTAGCACATGCATTAGAAGAATTGATGTCAGAGTGTGATAAAGTAATCATAATGGGACACACAAATGCAGATATAGATGCAATGGGCTCAGCACTTGGAGTTTATAGAATGGCTACAAGTTTAAGAAAAGATGCTTATATTGTAAATGGAGAATCAGCATCTTTAAATACATTTTTAGATAATATTAGAGATGAATATAAAGATGTATTAATAAATAAGGAAACAGCATTAGCACAAATTAATAGTGATACCTTATTAGTTATAGTAGACACTCATAAAAAAACATATGTAGAAGCACCAGAATTATTAACCAAAACTAATAAAATAGTAGTAATAGACCATCACAGAAGAAGTGCAGATTTTATAGACCAAAGTATATTAACATTCCAAGAAGTATATGCATCTTCAGCAGCAGAGTTAGTTACAGAACTAATTCAATATACACAAAATGAAGTTGAACTTTCAACAATTGAGGCAGAAGCTTTATATGCTGGAATAATGATGGATACCAAGAATTTTACATTTAAAACAGGAGTTAGAACATTTGAAGCAGCAGCATATTTACGTAGATGTGGAGTAGATATTATAAAAGTAAAAAAATGGTTCCAAAGTGATTTAGAAAGTTACAATAAAATATCAGAAATAGTGAGAAAAGCAGAGATAATCCATGACACGATAGCAATATCACAATATGATATAATAGAAAAAGATACAAGTTTAATTTGTGCAAAAGCAGCAGATGAATTATTAACAATAGGAAATATTACAGCATCATTTGTTTTAGGAAATACAGGAGATAAAATTTGCATTAGTGGACGTTCAATTGGTGATGTTAATGTTCAAATGATACTTGAAAAATTAGGTGGCGGAGGTCATATCACTTTAGCTGGAGCTCAATTAGAAAATACAACAATTGAAGAAGCAAAAGAGAAATTGATTTCTAAGATTGAAGAATATTTTAGTGAAAAAGAATAAATGCGAAAAAAAGGACCGACCCCAAATTCGCACAAGGAGGAAAAAATGAAGGTAATATTAAAAGCAGATATAAAAGGTGTTGGAAAGAAAAATGAAGTAATAAATGCTTCAGATGGATATGTGCGTAATTTTTTATTTCCTAAAAATTTAGCTGTTGAAGCTAATGCAGAAAATATGAGCAAATTAAAAGCTCAAAATGAAGCAAATCAATTTAAAAAGGATACAGAAAGAGAAGAGGCTAAAAAGCTTGCTGATAAATTAACTAAAATTACAGTAAGAGTTGAAGTTAAAGCTGGAGAAAATGGAAAAATATTTGGTGGAGTTTCTGCTAAAGATATTTCAGAAAATCTAGAAAAACAACATAAAATTAAAATTGATAAAAAGAAAATCGATTTAAAAGAAACAATTAAAACCTTAGGGATGTTTAGCGTAGACGTGAAACTATATGAGGGAGTTTTAGGAAAAATAAAAGTTGATGTGAGGGGTTAAAAAATGGATTTAGCAAAAATACCACCACATGATATAGATGCAGAACAAGCCGTATTAGGAAGTATGCTTACAGATAAGGATGCTGTTAATGCGGCTATAGAAACATTAAAAGAAGATGCATTTTATAGAGAAGATAATAGAGCAATATATCAAGCGATAATAAATTTATATAGTAAATCAGAACCTATTGATATTATTACATTAAAAGACGAATTAGAGTCTATGGACAAATTTGAACAGGTTGGTGGGTATGAGTATTTGGCAAGTTTGCCAGATAAGGTTCCAACAACGGCTAATGTTCAAAAATACATAAAAATTGTAGAAGAAAAAGCAATATTAAGAAAATTGATAAAAACTGCAAATGAGATTATAGAGTTAGGATATGACCCAGCTGAAGACGTAGAAGATATAATGGATAATGCAGAAAAAAAGATATTTGATATAATGCAAAGCAAAAATCAAAAAGGTTATACACCAATTAAAGATGTTTTAGTAGAAAGTTTTACAAAACTAGAAGAATTGTATAACAGAAAACAACATATCACAGGTGTTCCAACAGGATTTGTAGAACTTGATTATAAAACAGCAGGATTACATGGTTCAGAATTAATTCTAGTTGCTGCAAGACCTGCCATGGGTAAAACAGCATTTGCATTAAATATTGCAACAAATGCAGCTTTAAGAGGAAATGCACCAGTAGCAATATTTAGCTTGGAGATGTCAAAAGACCAATTAGTAAACAGAATTTTATGTAGTGAGGCAATGGTAGATAGTAACAAAGTAAGAACAGGTAAACTTGAAGAAGATGATTGGGTAAAATTAGCTGGAGCTATAGGACCATTATCAGAATCAGAAATTTATATAGATGATACTCCAGGTATATCTGTAATGGAAATAAGGACAAAATGTAGAAAGCTAAAAATGGAGAAAAACATAGGGCTAGTTGTAATTGACTATTTACAGTTAGTACAAGGAAGTAATAAAAGACAGGCAAGCAGAGAGCAAGAAATTTCTGAAATTAGTAGATCATTAAAAATTTTAGCTAAAGAAATAAATGTCCCTGTAATTGCATTATCACAGTTATCAAGAGCGGTAGAACAAAGACCTGATCATAGACCGATGTTATCAGACTTGCGTGAATCTGGAGCAATAGAGCAGGATGCGGATATAGTAATGTTTTTATATAGAGATGATTATTATAACAAAGAATCTGAGAAAAAAGACATAGCAGAAGTAATTATAGCAAAACAAAGAGGTGGCCAAACAGGTACTGTTGAATTATTGTGGATGGGTAATTATACAAAATTTGTTAACTTGGAAAAAAGATTTGACGATTAATGTCAAATAAAGTATATATAAAACCTAGAAATCTTGAAATTTTGGTTGTAAATCTCTAAAATGTATGATATAATGAAATAGTTTGTTAAGTAACAATTGTATGCATAATGAGGAGGTAAAAATTATGCAAAGCACAAAAGGTTTCCGGGAAGAATTCAGCCTGGACACAATTTATGAACTCATAAAAGACCAAGCACCAAGATTGGTGTGTGAGCTTGAAGCCAAATATGCTTTTGAAAGTGAAAAAAAACTTTCTGAAGTGTTAGAAAATTATGAAAACTTGACACGAGTCGAGAAATTTGAAATTCTTGGTTGGATATCTTCAGCTAGTAATAGACTGGTAAATGATATGGCTTTTGGAGCGATTAGTTATATTAACCTTTCTACTATGAGACATATCAATAGAATAGTAAAAAATGAGTTGGATAATGCTAATCAAGAAGAATGGAAGTTTTTTGAAAGGGGCTATGAATTGGCTTTGAAGAATAAATGAGGTAAAGGTCATCTTTGTTATAACAGAGGTGACCTTATTCTATATAAGAGAGGTTTATTTAATGAAAAATAAAGTAATAGAAACAATAAAAAAATATAAATTAATAGAAGCTGGTGACAAAATTGTTTTAGGAGTATCAGGAGGACCTGATTCAATTTCAATGTTGAATATTTTAAATGAAATAAAAGATGAATTTGATTTTAAAATATATGTAGCTCATATTAATCATCTAATAAGAGAAGAGGCAATAGATGATGAAAAATTCGTAGAGAATTATTGCAAAAAAAATGACATTCCATTTTTCTGTAAAAGGGCAGAAGTTCAAAAGATAGCTGAGACTCAGAAAATCGGAACAGAAGAAGCAGGAAGAAATGTAAGATACGAATTTTTTGAAGAAGTATGTTCTAAAGTTGGAGCTAATAAAATAGCAATAGCACACAATAAAAATGACAAAATTGAAACAATTATTATGCATTTACTTAGGGGAAGTGGACTTTCAGGACTTAAAGGAATGCAACCAATAAGAGACAATAAATATATTAGACCATTAATTGAATGTGAGCGTAACGAAATTGAACAATATTGTGAAGAAAATAAATTAGAACCAAGAATAGACAAAACTAATTTTGAAAATGAATATACTAGAAATAAAATTCGAAACATAGTAATTCCATATATAAAAAATGAATTTAATCCTAACATTATAGAAATAGTAGACCGATTATCTCAAGTAGCTACGGATGAAAGCGATTACATAGATAATCAAGCACAAAATATTTATAAAAAAATACTAGTTGAAAAAAAAGAAAAAGAAATCATATTAAATTGGAAAGAATTTAATAAACAAGAAAAGGTAATAAAAAATAGAATTATTTTGTATGCTGTAAAGCAGTTATTAGGCTCTACTCAAGGAATTGAAAAAGTACATATAGAAGCAATAATAAAGTTATGTGATAATAATATAGGAAATAAATTTTTGACTCCAAACAAAAAAATAAAAATTTTAGTAAATGATAAAAAAATATTTTTTAGTGCTCAAAATTAATAAACCGTAAAAAAAGCAGACAACTGTAACGAAAAGGACACAAAAAAGTCACGTAAAAAGTATTGAAAAAAAGAAAAAGGTATGTTATAGTTTCAAAAGAATAATAAAAAATAGGAGGACTTAGATGAAAAAGGGAATAAAAACATTAGCAATGTGGTTAATAATAGGAATTATAGTAATTGTGCTATTATCATCAATAATGGAAAATAGTAATTCAAAAATGACATATTCTGAATTAATAACAAGTATGGAAAATAAGGAAGTAGAAAGTGTAAAAATTTCTTCATCAGGAGATGTGGCATCAGTTAAACTAAAAAATTCAAAAACAGAAAAAGAAGTTAAAATCCCAAGTTTGGATAGTTTTATGACATATACAGAACAATATCTAAAAACAGGTGAGATAACATTAGAAGAAGAAAAAGAATCAATTTGGATTACAGTTTTAAGCTTAATTTCACCATTTGGATTATTAATTATATTCTTTATATTCTGGTTTATGATGATGAGTAGTGGAACTCAAAATGGAACTAAGAATATGACATTTGGAAAGAGTAAAGCAAGACTTGTAAATGCAGGTGAAAAAAATAGAGTAACATTTGATGATGTAGCAGGTGTTGATGAAGAAAAAGAAGAATTACAAGAAATTGTAGAATTCTTAAAAAATCCAAAGAAATTTACAGATATGGGTGCGAGAATCCCAAAAGGAGTATTATTAGTAGGTCAACCAGGTACAGGTAAAACATTATTAGCCAAAGCTGTTGCAGGAGAAGCAGGAGTACCATTTTATTCAATAAGTGGTTCAGACTTCGTAGAAATGTTTGTTGGTGTTGGTGCTTCAAGAGTAAGAGATTTATTTGAACAAGCAAAGAAAAATGCACCATGTATAATATTTATAGACGAAATTGATGCTGTAGGACGTCAAAGAGGTGCTGGCTTAGGTGGAGGACATGATGAGAGAGAACAAACATTAAATCAATTGTTGGTTGAAATGGACGGATTCTCAGATAATGAAGGCGTTATTATATTAGCAGCAACAAATAGACCAGACGTATTAGACAAAGCTTTATTAAGAGCAGGAAGATTTGATAGACAAATAGTAGTAGGAAGTCCAGATGTTAAAGCAAGAGAACAAATACTAGAAGTACATGCACGTAAGAAAAAATTAGCAGATGATGTAGATTTAAAAGTAATAGCAAAAAATACATCAGGATTTGCAGGTGCAGATCTAGAAAATGTATTAAATGAAGCAGCATTATTAGCAGCAAGAAGAAATTACAAAGAAATTGGAATGAAAGAAATAGAAGATGCTATGGTTAAAGTAACTATGGGACCTGAGAAAAAGACAAGAGTAAGAAGTGCAAAAGAAAATAGATTAGTAGCATACCATGAAGCAGGTCATGCAGTTGTAAGTAGATATTTACCAACACAAGACCCAGTACATCAAATTTCTATAGTACCACGTGGAATGGCTGGAGGATATACAATGTATAGACCAACAGAAGATAAGTCATTTATGTCAAAAACAGAAATGGAAGAAAATATAGTGTCATTACTAGGTGGTAGAGTAGCAGAAGCTTTAATATTAAATGATATATCAACAGGAGCAAGCAATGATATAGAAAGAGCATCACAAATTGCAAGAAATATGGTAACTAAATATGGTATGAGTGATAGAGTAGGTGCAATAACATTTGGTGGAGGACAAGGAGAAGTATTTTTAGGTAGAGACTTTGCTCAAACTAAAGATTATTCAGAAGAAACAGCAAGCGTTATTGATGAAGAAGTAAAGAAAATAGTAGATAGAGCTTATACTAGAGCAAGAGATATTCTAAGTGCACATGAAGATAAACTTCATGCAGTTGCAGGAGTATTACTCGAAAAAGAAAAAATTGAAGGACCAGAATTCGACAAGATTTTTGAAGAATAAAATTTACAATAAATTTACAAAAAGAAAGGAGTGTAGAAATACACTCTTTTCAGCGTTTTAAGAGAAAATATGACAAATTTATCTATTGACAAAATTTGATAAATGTAGTAATTATATAATAGGAAATTAAGTGAAGAGAGTGATGAATACATATGAAGATACAAGAACTGGCAATAATATTTATAATTATAATATTACCAATTTCATTAGTGCTTTCAGTATATACCCAGAACCAAGTACAAACGATAAATACTCAAACATTATATGATAATAGATTGACATCAGCAACCTATGATGCAATGAGAGCATATCAGTTGAATGCAGCAAATAGTACAACATCTGATATGTCAAATTCAAAAACAAGAGATATAGAAGCATCTGTTTCAGCATTTAGAAATTCTATAATGACAGCATTTGAGTTAAATGGATTTACTGCAAATGAATTAAATAGTTATATACCAGCATTGGTATACACAATGTATGATGGATTATATATATATTCTCCATATTCTAATATAGCAGAGGTAAATACAGATGCAAATGCAGATGAAGAGGTAAAGATAAAAACAGAAGGTCAGAAGGAATATGGATTAAAACCATATATATCATATAGTTGTAGGTATAAAACAAACAATATTGATGTTGTTATAACATATTCGTTAGATAATCATATAGCTGTAAAAGGAATGATAAAAGGAATGAGAGGAAGTGAATATGTTAATAAAGAAGGATATTTAATAGATGGTATTGAATGTAGTATAAATCCAGATGAAGAAATTAAAATAAATGATGAAATAGAAAATGCAATAATCAAATACAATCATATTGAGATTGGAAAAGAAAGTTTGAAGGAGTATTTGCCTTTATCAATTGGCGAAAATGACGCATATCCATATGCTAAGATAAATGGAACCAAATATTATCTAATTCATGATGATAAGGAAGGTTGTGACCAAATCGTATATGTGTCTAATGGTTTCTTTAGGACTCAATGCAAAAGTACTGATAGTGATAAAACAGCTTTTAATGCATATAAAAATATAATAAAAAATAATTATATGGCTAAAGAATATTACTATGAGGCATATAAGTTTACGCATTGGTTTAAAGAATCAGGATTGTCAGCTTTGACATATGGTGATGCATGGGATGAAGTATTAGTAAAAAATTCTGATGGTAGTGGGGCTGAACAAGAGTACCGAGAAATTTGGCCTGAAAATCGTACCCCAATATTTCAATTTAATTCAAGCTCAGATATAAAAAATAATATAGAAAATGAAACTTCTACATTTAACCAACATAGATTGGCTGTTATAAGATATAAAATAGAAAATAATCTTGCAATAGCAATATCAAACTATAATGCATATTCAGGTGCAACAAAGGTTGTATTTCAAATGCCAGAATTAAAAGAAGATGAATGGGATCAAATAATTCACAATATTTCATTAATCAGCTTTTTACAAGGACTACCAATAGGAGAAAAAACATATAATGGTTATACACTTGTAACTAATTCAGAATCTGAAGAAGTTGTGTTAGAAGGTAATATATTTATGCTAGGAGAAAGGGCTAATGGAGAAAGTGCTAATGGAGAGAAAGTATATTATAGAATAGGAGATGTAGAACTAGAATATGGAGGAACAGCAACTTTGAATGCTGGAAATTATGGTGATAAAGTTTCTGCTGGAAGATTAAACTTAGATTTTAAGAGAAGATATGTAACAGATACAAGTCAAACTCAAACATATTATTATTATCAAATGAGAAACTTTAAAGCTTCTTATAATAGTGTAGTAATGCAAGATAAAGTAACAACTTTTGATGATATATATAAATATATTAGTGGTGTTAGTCCAGATTATCAAAAAGCATTTTACACAGCACTCGGAAGAGAAAGACAAGGATCAAGTGCAGTTGATATGATATCTATTTTGATTAAACGTCAAAAAAATAAACAACAATTAGAAACAGGGGGATAATAAAATGAACTATGCAGATATAAAAGTAGCAGATGTAGCAAATGGAGAAGGAGTTAGAGTTTCATTATTTGTAAGTGGATGTAATCATCATTGCAAAGGATGTTTTAATGCACAAGCATGGGACTTTAATTATGGAAAAGAATTTACAGAAGAAGATATAGATAGAATTATAAGTGAATTAGACCACCCATATGTGGCAGGACTTTCACTTCTAGGAGGAGAGCCACTAGAATATAAAAATCAACAAGGATTATTACCATTATTAAAAAGAGTAAAAGAAAAATTTCCGGATAAGGATATTTGGTGTTATACAGGTTATTCTTTTGATAAAGATGTTGTTGGACACATGTTTGAAAATTGGCCAGAAACTAAGAAATTTATGTCATATATAGATGTATTAGTTGATGGAAAATTTGAGGAAGATAAGAAGGACTTGAATTTGAAATTTAGAGGTTCATCAAACCAAAGAATTATAGATGTACCAAAATCTTTAAAAGTACATAAAGTAATACCATTTAATATTTAAATAATTTCTTGTAAAGACTTGACAACTTATATCCAAATAATGTATAATAATTAGCGTATATAGGATGAGAGAAAAACGAAATCCCGCATACAGTGTTCTAAACGCCGGAAGGAGGGGAATATTAATGTCAGAAATTAAAGTTAATAATGGAAATATAGAAGACGCACTAAAAAGATTTAAGCGTCAATGTGCAAGAAATGGGGTTCTTCAAGAAGTTCGTAAAAGAGAACATTATGAAAAACCTAGCGTAAAAAGAAAGAAAAAATCAGAGGCAGCTAGAAAAAGAAAATTTTAATAGAAAAATTCCACATTTTTATGTGGAATTTTTTTGTCTAAAAACTTGAATAATAACTGCGAAATATATTATACTATGTATAGTAAAAAAGGAAAGAAGGTATATTATGCAATATAAAGAAAAAGAAATAAAAGAAGGTATAAAATTACATCAAATACAAACTGAAAAATTCAAAACAAACTTAGTTGCAATATTCTTAACGATGCCAATATCAAGAGAAAATGTAACAAAAAATGCATTATTACTATCAGTTTTAAGAAGAGGTAGTAAAAATATGCCAACACAAGAAATAATAAGCCAAGAATTAGAAGAAATGTATGGTGCAGGCTTTGATTGTGGAATAGATAAAACTGGAGATAACCATGTTTTAAAATTTTATTTAGAATCAGTTAATGATAAATTTCTTCCACAAACCAATGAAAATATATTAAAAACAAGTATAGAAAAATTATTTGAAATTGCATTTGATCCATTACTTGAAAATGGAGCATTTAAGGAAGAATATGTTAAACAAGAAAAAGCAAATATTAAAAGAATAATAGAAGGAAAGGTAGATAATAAAGCTGTATATGCTCTTGAAAGATGTACAGAAGAAATGTACCAGAATCAACCATATGGTTTATATAAATATGGATATATAGAAGATTTAGATACAATTACTGTGCAAAATTTATATGAATATTATCAAAAAATGTTACAAGAATGTAAAATTGATTTATTTGTTTCTGGTGACATTGAAAATGTAAATGAAATTGTTGAACAAAATGAAAATATAAAGAAATTACAAGGCAGAAAGCCAAATTATGTGATGAATAAAGTAGAAAACAAAAAAGAAGTAGAAGAACATGAAGTAAAAGAAGAAATGGATGTCGTTCAAGGGAAAATAGTTATAGGATTAGATGTACATTTACAAAATGAAAATCAGAAATATGATGCAATGTTATATAATGCTATATTGGGAGGAACAGCAAATTCAAAAATGTTCCAAGAAGTAAGAGAAAAGGCAAGTTTAGCATATACAGCAAGTTCAAGATATGTAAGATATAAAAGTAATATATTTATCATGTGTGGAATTGAAATAAAGAACTATGAAAAGGCTATGGAAATAATCAGAAAACAATTAGAAGATATGAAAAATGGAGTATTTTCAGACGAAGATATAGAAAATGCTAAAAAAGGAATTATATCTGGAATTAAAAGTATAGATGATGAACAAGATACAGAAATCACATATTTTTATGGTCAAGAATTAACTGATGGTAAAACATCTTTAAGTGAATATATAGATAAGGTAAATAGAGTAACTAAAGAAGCAATTATAGATGTTGCAAAATCTATAACTGTAAACACAGTATATTTCTTAAAAAACAAAGAAACAGCAAAGGAGGACAAATAAATGCAGATTATTGAAGATTCAAGAGTAAAAGAAAAATTATATGTAGAAAAACTTCCTAATGGCTTAACAGTAATGATAATTCCTAAAAAAGGAATTCAAAAAAAATATGTAATATGGGGAACGAATTATGGTTCAAATGATAGTAAATTTATAGTGCCAGGAGAGACAGAAGAAACAGAAGTTCCAAAGGGAGTGGCCCATTTCTTGGAACATAAAATGTTTGAACAAGAAAGTGGTATTAATAGTTTAGATACACTTACGGCGTTAGGTGTAGATGCTAATGCATATACTACAAATGATCATACAGCATATTTGTTTGAATGTACAGAAAATTTCTATCCAGCACTTGATGAATTGATGGATTATGTTCAACATCCTTATTTTACAGATGCAAATGTAGAAAAAGAAAAAGGGATAATTGGTCAAGAAATTATGATGTATGACGATTATCCAGAGTGGAAAGTATATTTAAATGCAATGGAAGCAATGTATCATGAACATCCTGTAAAATTAGATATAACAGGTACTATAGAGACAATTAGCCATATAGATAAAGAAATTCTTTATAAATGCTATAATACATTTTATAATCCATCAAATATGGCAATGGTAATTTGCGGTGATTTTGAGCCTGAAAAATTATTAGAAGAGGTAAAGAAAAGATTAATTGATAAAAAAGCTAATGGAGAAATAAAGAGAATTTATCCTGTTGAAAAAGAAGATATAGTAAAAGAAAAAATCGAGCAAAACATGGATGTAAGTCAGCCATTATTTGCAATTGGAATAAAAGATAAATTAGCAGATACAAAGGAAAGAGTTCGCAAACATATTGCAATAGAAATCTTGTTAAATATGATAATTGGAAAAAGCTCAAACTTATACAAAGAATTATATGATGAAGGGCTTTTGTTTGCAGTTCCAAGTTTAGATTACGAGTTTGCTAGGGGATATGCCCATATATTGATTACTGGACAATCTACAGAACCAGAAAAAGTATACGAGAAATTTAAAAAGACTGTTGCTGAAATGAAGGCATCACCAATCAATAGCAATGAATTTAATAGAATTAAAAAGAGAATTTATGGTGATTATGTAAAAGAATATAATGATGTTGAAGATATTGCAAGAATGTTTTTAGCAGATTACTTTAAAGAGATAAATAGCTTTGATTATTTGGAAGAAATATCAACTATTAATGAACAATATGTCGAACAAATAGTGAACCAAGTATTTGATGACAAAAAAATGGTTATTTCTGTAATAAAAAAATAAGTTTGTAATCAAAAAGTAATATAAAAAATGTAGAATAAAAAACAATAAAGTCGCATAATGCAAAATAGTGTCGAAATATCGTGAAATCAAGGAAAAAAAGACGTACGAAAATTGAAAAAAATGAAATAATTAATTGACTAAATTGTAAAAATATGTTAATTTATAGATGTAGTGAACAAATATTGTAAAAAAGGAGAGAGGCCATATGTTAAATGATGAAATTTGTAAATTAAGAAACAAGTTAAATGAGAGCATTGTTACAGGAAAAGATTATAGTATCATTTATCAATTAAGTCTTGAACTTGATGAATTGATTGCAGAATATTATAAACAGAATGTGAAATTTAATCCAAAGAGAGTATAAAAAGAGCTTGTTAGGGCTCTTTTTATAGTTGTTTTGCTCATAAAAATATATAAAAAACGAGAAAATATTGATGTTTCAACATTTTCTCGTTTTTATTATGGAGGCGACACCCGGATTCGGACCGGGGATCAGAGTTTTGCAGACTCGTGCCTTACCACTTGGCTATGTCGCCATATAAAATATTTGGAGCAGGTAGTGGGAATCGGACCCGCGAATCAACCTTGGCAAGGTTGCATTTTACCACTAAATTATACCTGCGTCAAAGACTTTATAATAATATCAAAATATTTATGATTTGTCAAGAGCTATATCGGATTTTTATAGAATAAAAATTCCAAATTAGAAGTAAGATTTTTTAACATATCATAAAAAAACTCAGTGCAATTTTTTTGTTCAATAGAATTGGTATTATAAATTTTTAATGTAAAGATATTTTCATTAGCAATACTCAATGAAATATATCCTATAGAGCTATTAGCAGGAAGAGGCGCAGTAAAATCTGTGTTACAATATATGTATATGCTAATATTATCTAAATGTTTACTGTTTATTGGTAAAAAATCATATGGTAAAGATTCTAGAGCAATGTCAACCTCATTAGATTTTCCTTTTTCAACTTTAAAGCTAGAAGAATTACACAATTTCCAATTATCAAATTCAGATAAAATTTCATCTTTTATATTTACTAATTCAAAATTTGAATAGATATAGTTTATTAAATTTACACTATCTCTAGTTCTATCTTTTTTAGTATCAGCACCAAGGACAATACAAATTAAATCCATATTGTTTCGCTTTATAGCAGTAACCAAGCAACGGTTAGCACCATTGGTAAAGCCAGTTTTAATGCCATAAACACCTTCAAAATTTCCAAGAAGTTCATTAGTATTTGAAAGTGATTTAGAATATTTGTTAATAGTGATAGTATGATTTTTGGTACCAACAATATTACGAAAAGTTTCATTTTTTAAAGCATAATCTGCTATTTTGGCAAGTTCATAAGCAGTGGTATAATGTGATTCATTATCAAGTCCATGAGGAGTAACAAAATGAGTTGAGGTTAATCCAAGTTCAGAAACTTTGTTGTTCATTAGATTAGAAAAGCCAGGTAAATCACCTCCAACAAATTCTGCAAGAGCTACGGCAGCATCATTTCCAGAACATAATAGTAATCCATATAGTAGATCTTTAATAGAAACTTTATCGTTTGTATGTAATCCTAAACGTGAACCGCCAGTACCCGCAGCTTTTTGAGATATTGTAACAATACTTTCTAAATTTGCATTTTCTATTACAACTATAGCAGTCATAATTTTGGTTGTAGATGCCATTTTACGTTTTTCGTTCTCATTTTTCCCATATAAGATTAAACCAGAGTTTCTATCTAAAACAATTGCAGCCCTAGAATTTATTGAGGGTTCTGTAATAATTTCAGAAGAAGAACTAGTAATATAAGAAAAATCTATTGGATTTTCTAAATCTTCTTCATCTGCAAATACTGGAAAAATATATGAAAAAATTATCAAAAACAAACATATTAAAAACCTATAAATTTTCACGATAACCTCCAAAAAACAAAATCAATAAAATATATGAAAAAATGTTGATTTTATTCTTCAAAAGAAGTATAATAAATAATGTATTAAACTCTGAAAAAGAGAGGAAAGGATGAATTTTAATGAAAAAAAAGATTGGGATAATTATTGCCATTGTAGCTATCATAGCATTTTTACTAAGCTATATCATAAGTTACGCAAATACAGGAGAAACATTACATGTTAATTTAACGAGACTAGACACAACAGGAATAGGATACGGAATAGGAAATGCAGAACAAAGTTCAGGAAATAATGCAGTAATATGGAATATTACTACGCATGATGCAAATGGAGCAGTAAGTGCAACACAAAGAAATTTATATTGTGTAAAAGCAAATTATGGTGCAACATGGGAAACAGCAGGAGGACCAAGCACAGTATTAGATTATAACTTATCATATGATTTGCAAAAAGATAGAACAGAGTTGTTAAATAAAATAGTAGACAATGGAACAGACATAGATGATGTAGTAAAAACACTATTATCAGAAAGTGGATATTACAGAGAATTATTGTGGATATTAGACAATTCATATATACCAGGAACAACAGATAAGAAAGAATTCTTAAAAAGCATAGGGATAGAGTATGATTCAGAATTACAAGCATATGTATATAATCCAATAAGTGGATATGATTATAGTAGTCATGTATCAGGAAACTCAATGATGTTCGGATATAGTGAAGAACATTTAATGACAGAAGCAGATGTAAAAGCAGTACAAAGAGCAGCAATATGGTATTATACAAATTATAAGCAAGATCCAACAAATAATGAAGAATTTAACAATAAAGAAAGAACAGACTGGTTAACAATAACTAAAGATGGAACAACATATCAACAATTATCAGATTACAACAAAACAACAGGTGAAGGACCAGAAAGATTTGAACAAGCACAAATATTGTACAATTATTTGATAGATGCAGCATCAAACAATAAAGAAATGTATACAGCAGCAAATAATTATACAGTAGATGGAGGAGTAAAAGTAAATACAGATGGATTAAGTGCAAATGCAGAAGGGAAATATAAATTAACCACAACAAGAGTAGGAAGCAATTATGTAGTAGGACCAATAAAAATAGATAAAAATGGAACAGTTCAATATGGAATAACAATAGAAGTAACAGACCAAAATGGAAATAAACTAAATTATACATATACAGACCAAAACGGAAATTCATTAGGGACAACAGATATAAAGACATTAGTAGGAAAAGATGGAGGATTCTACATAACAGTAGCAAGAGCAAATGTAGAAAAAGTAAATGTAAAAATAGAAGTAACGCAAACAACAACGAAAAAGACATTATGGTTAAAAGGAACAGAAAGTACAGATAAAATAGTATTAGAAAAAGAACAACCAATAGTAGAAGTAACAAGAAAAGAAGAAAAGTTACCAACAGAATTTGAAAGTCAACCAGAAGAATTTGACTTGGCATTAAGAAAATATATAACACAAGTAAATGGAACAAATGTAGCAAATACTAGAGTACCAAATATAGATTTGTCAACATTACAAAGTGGAACAACAGCAACATATAAACATAGAAAAGACCCAGTAGTAGTAAATGATAAAGATGAAGTAACATATACACTAGCAATATACAATGAAGGAAATAAAGCTGGATATGCAAGTGAAATAGTAGACCAATTACCAACAGGACTAGTAATGGCATCAAGTACAACATCAACAGTAGTATCAAAAGATAAAAATGGAAATGCAAAAAATACATATACAATAAAATATGAACCTTCAGCAAACAAAATAACATTAACAATAGATACAAATAGTGCAAAAAGTTTATCAGCATATAAAACAAGAACTTTAGAGTGTGAAACAATAGAAATAAAATGCAAAGTAGCACAAACACCAGATACTCAAAATCAAATCATATTAACAAATGTGGCATGGATATCAGGAGCATATGATTCAGAATCTAAAACTTTAATTACAACAAAGGGTCAAGACAGAGACTCAGAGCCACAAACAAAGCCAAATGTAAATAAAAATAATATGCAAAATTATAAAGGAAATGAAACAAATAAAGATGACTTAGCAGATCAAAATTATTTTTATCAAGGAGAACAAGATGACGATGACTTTGAAAAATTAGTTATAATGCCTGAAGAAAAAATATTTGACTTAGCATTATTTAAACATATAGCAGCAATCAGCAAAAATCAAACAATTGAAGATGGAGAATATGTAACAGATACAGGAAAAAAAGATGGAACATATTTAAGAGCACCAGTTGTAACAAATATAGACAAGGAAACAGGAAAAATAACATATAAACAAAATGACAAGAAAGCATTAATAGTAGAGCAAGGAGATTATGTCTTATATACAATTAGAGTATATAATGAAGGTGAAGTAAATGGATATGCAAGTAAGATAAAAGATACTTTACCAATAGGGTTAGAATTTGTAACAGAAAATGAAGAATATAATGGAATCTGGAATTTGGAAGGCTTAGACAGCGATGGTAGACAGGTGGTAACAACAACATGGTTTGCTAAAGGTCAAGGAGCAGAATTAAATGCAAAAGAAGGAGATGCAAACTATAAGGCCAATTTATTAAAAGCATTAAATAAAGAAGGAGAAATTAGTGATGAAAATCCTGATTATTTAGATGCACAAGTGTTATGTAGAGTTACTGAAAGAGCAACATCAGGTAGAGTTTTAGTAAATTATGCACAAATCTCAGATGATAGTGATGAGAATGGAAAGAAAATAGATGATATTGACTCAACTCCAGATAACTTTGTAAATCCTGATAGAGATTTTGAAGATGATGAGGATTTTGAAAGAATAAAATTAAGAACAGTAGGTCAATATGATTTAGTTTTAATAAAAGAAGATAAAGATGGAAAACAATTAAATTCAACAGCAAAATTTGAAGTTACAACTAATGGAAAAACAGAAGAAAAGACAGTTACAGGAAAATTGACAATTGCCCAAAATATGCCAGTAGATAAAGATCATTTGACAGATGATATTTATGTAATAAAGGAAACACAAGCACCAGACAGCTATTGTGAATTTGATGGAACAATTACAATAACAGTTTCTAAAAAAATTAAAGAAGATGGCTCTGGATATGAAAAAAGCATGAAATATACAGTAGTAGATTCAAAAGGTAATGATATTACTAATAATAAAGATGCTAATGTGTATGTAAATTCAGATGGAAATATTTATGTAGAAGTTAAAAATTATAAAGAACCAGATATTCATAAAGGTGTAAAAGATGTAACAAACCAGGATTCTGGATATAATGCAGATGAAAAACATTTATGGGTAATAGAATCAACATTACCAAATAATATAGATGAATATAAGTTTTATAATATAATTGATGATATTGATTATAGATTGAAGTTTGAAGGAAGTGATAGTGTTTCTGTAAAAATTGGAAATACAACATTAAGAGAAGGTACAGACTACAGAATTAGCTATACAGAAAATCCAACAGGAGTTCAAGATAAAACAAAATCAGGAACATTGATATTAACATTTATTGATTTAGATAATTCTATTCAAGCATCTGATAGAATAAAAAATAATGCAGGAAACAAAATAAAAGTAACATTTAATACAACATTTGCTAAAGATGAAAATGGAAAATTATTAGCAGCTATGGGAGAACAAATAAATAACCAAGCAAAACTAGAGTATACAAATACAGCAACAGACAATAAAGTTGTAAAAGAGACAGAAAGACCTGAAGTTCATACAGGTGGAGTAATTTTATACAAATATTATTTAGCTAATGGACAAAAAGTATCTTTAGAAGGAGCAAAATTTGGTATTTATAAAACTGAAGAAGATGCTAAAAATAACAAAAATGTTATTATGACAGCAATATCAGATGAAAAGGGACTAGTTAAATTTATTGGATTGCAATATGGCGAAGATGCAAGAGATATAGAAAGTAATAAGCAATCAGATGAAACATATAAATATGATGCAGATAAGGCAAGTACAAAATATTGGGTTGCAGAAATAGAAGCTCCAGAAGGATATTATAAATATACAGATCCAATAGAAGTAACAATTAGTAAAGATAGCTATAATGAAGAAAAAGTTAGTTATGAAGTAGAAAACACTAAATTAAACTTTGACTTAGCATTAAGAAAATTCATAACAAAAGTTCAAGACAAAGATATTACAACAAGAATACCACAACCTAAAATTGATGGCGGAAAGATTACATATGACCATACAAAAGATCCTGTAGTTGTACATGCTGGAGATACAGTAATTTATACAATTAGAGTGTATAATGAAGGAAATATTGATGGATATGCAAAAGAAATAGAAGATAACATTCCTGAATATTTAGAATATTTACCAGAAGAAAGCACTAATGTTGAATATATGTGGAAAATGTATGATGAAAATGGAGAAGAAACTACAGATAAAAGTAAAGCTGTAAGCATTAGAACTTCATATTTGTCAAAAGAAAATGGAGAAGATAAGTTGTTAAAAGCTTTTGATGGAACAACATTAAATTACAAAGATGTTAAAGTTGCATTTAAAGTAAAAGATCCAAATTCTAATACAACTATAATTACAAATAAAGCACAAATATTTGATGATAGTGATAAAAATGGAGATAAGATAGAAGATATAGATTCAAAGCCAGGAGAATGGAATGATGGAGAAGATGATCAAGATGAAGAACATGTTAAAGTAGAATACTTTGACTTGGCATTACTAAAATTCGTTTCAAAAGTAATAGTAATAGAAGATGGAAAAGAAACAATATCTGAAACAGGATATAATGGTCATGAAGATC
>USMB01000029.1 GCA_900555615.1 uncultured Clostridium sp.
TCCTGCTAAAAATGCAAAACATTTTGTTTCTTCTGATAATAACATTGCTCCTAAATTTCCATGTCCAAGTCCAACTTTTCTAACATCTGCAACAGAACCAGGTATACAAAAAGCTTGTAATCCTTCTCCAATTGCTCTAGCAGCATCTGCAGCTTTTGTGCAACCTTTTTTTATTGCTATTGCAGCTCCTAATGTATATGCCCATGCTGCATTTTCAAAACATATTGGTTGTACTCCTTTTACTATTTCATATGGATTAAATCCTTTATCTGTACATATTTTTAATGCATCTTCAAAATCTTTTATTCCGTATTTTTCCATTACTGGTTTGATTTGGTCAATTCTTCTTTCATAACTTTCAAATGTTACTGCCATTTAATCTTCCTCCTTTAATATATTCTCCAAATTGTTTATTATTTCATTTATATCTGTATATGGAATAATTTTTAATCTATTATTACCTCTAAGCATTGTTGTAATTTTTGGTGTTACATTTTTATCATAAACACATATTATTCTTTTATTGTGGCTATCTGCATAACCAAGTTCATATCCAACTCCTAATGATGGAACAGTTACCTCTGCAAAAACTAAATCTGCTTGGCTTAATCTATTTAGTAAACTTTCAAAAACTTCATTATCTGAAACGCTCTCTTCACGAATTAGTACATTATCATCCGCTACTTCTTCATCTAAGACATTGCCAAACTTTGTTAGCTCTTTTACTAACTTTTTATATGATTCTAATTTTTGTCTTCCACCATATATTGAACCAGAAAAATAAATATTCATACTTTACCTTCTTATTATTGTTTTCTTGGATCTATTTTCTTAACAGCTTCGTCAAATCTTCCATATGTTCCTGAAGCTTTTTCTATAGCTTCCATTGGATCCATTCCTTTTTTGATGTTATCCATCATTTTTCCCATATGAACATATTTATAACCAATTATTTGATCATCTTTATCTAATCCAAGTTCTACTATGTATCCTTCTGTTAATTGTAAATATCTTGGTCCTTTTAATGTGCTTGAATAAATTGTTCCAACTTGTGATGTATGTCCTTTTCCTAAATCTTCAAGTCCAGCTCCTACTGGAAGTCCACCTTCTGAGAAAGCTGTTTGAGTTCTACCATATACTATTTGTAAGAATAATTCTCTCATAGCAGTATTTATAGCATCACAAACTAAATCTGTGTTTAATGCTTCTAATATTGTTTTTCCTGTTAAAATTTCTCCTGCCATTGCAGCTGAATGTGTCATTCCTGAACATCCTATTGTTTCAATTAATGCTTCTTGAATTATTCCATCCTTTACATTTAATGTTAATTTACAAGCTCCTTGTTGTGGTGCACACCATCCAATACCATGTGTTAATCCTGATATATCTTTTATATCTTTTGCTTTTACCCATTTTCCTTCTTCTGGAATTGGTGCTGGTCCATGGTCTACTCCTTTTGCAACACGGCACATATTTTCTAATTCTTTTGAATAAATCATTTTTATTGCTCCTTTCATTTATTACATAATATTTGGTTTTTTATTTTACTTTTTTCTTGTTTTGTCGCAAGATATTCAACCTTTTGAGTTTCTTTAAAATCTGTTGTTTCATATGTTATTATATTTGTTTGTCTTTTTTGATAAATGCCTGAATCATACTCTTCATCTTTTTTTCTGCTTGGTCTTCTATTGGCTATATATTGTTCTATTGCATTTTTCTCTTTTCTGCTATGTGGTTCTATATGTAAATACTTATTTCTCCAAAATATGTGGTGATCATAATATTCATCTTGACCACCTAATAAATTATCATAATTGTATTCCACTTTGAACCTGTTGTTTTTTATTGATATTGTTATATTAGACCATATTTTTTGGCCAGTTTTAGCAAATTCATCTCTTAAGAGCTTTAATTCGTCATATAACAAATCCACTAGCTTCATGTACTCTTCTTCTTCAATATCATATTTAAACGGAACTTCATATACATTTATAAATTTTCTTTTTAAAATTCCTTTTGGCAAAAAGTAAAAATACATTTCACCTGTTTGAACTTTTCCAAGTCTATCAATAATTGATGCATAAAGGTATAATTCATCCCATCTTCCAGGGACAGCATAGAATATTTTTTTCTGTATTTCTTCATATATTTCTTTTATCTTTTTAGTATTATTTAACAACTCTTTTCACCCTTTATTTTACAAGAATACTTTCTCCTGTCATTTCTGCTGGTTTTTCAATTCCTAATAATTCTAACATTGTTGGTGCTAAATCTGCAAGTTTTCCTTCTTTTATTTTTAAGTTTTCATTTTCTGTAACTAGTATAAGTGGTACAGGGTTTGTGGTATGAGCAGTATGTGGTTCTCCAGTTTTATAATCAATCATTTGCTCACAGTTTCCATGATCAGCTGTTATTAACATTGTTCCATGATGTGCAAGTATTGCATCTACTACTTTTCCTACACATTCATCTATTGTTTCTACTGCTTTTATTGCTGCTGGTAAACTTCCTGTATGTCCAACCATATCAGGATTAGCATAATTTAATATAATTGTATCATATTTATTTGCATTTATTGCATCTATTACTTTTTCAGTAACTTCGCATGCACTCATCTCTGGTTGCATATCATATGTTGCAACTTTTGGTGATGGTACTAATATCCTATCTTCACCAGGATATTGTTTTTCTTCTCCCCCGTTAAAGAAAAATGTAACATGAGCATATTTTTCTGTTTCTGCTATACGAAGTTGTGTTAATCCATTCTTTCCGACAATTTCTCCAAATGTATTTACTAATGGTTCTTTCTTAAATGCAATTTTTACATTTGGCATTGTTTCATCATAATTTGTGAAACATACAAAATAAGTATCCATTTTTTTAGTTTCAAATTCATTAAAATCTTTGTCAACTATTGCTCTTGTTATTTCTCTAGCTCTATCAGGCCTAAAGTTAAAAAATATTACTGAATCATGTTCTTGTATTGTTGCAATAGGTGTATCTCCATTACATATTACTGTTGGTTCAACAAATTCATCAAATACTTCTTTTTGATAAGAATCTTCTATTGCAATTGTTGCTGATGTGGCTTTATTACCTTCACCATTTACAAGTGCATCATAACATTTTTTAACTCTATCCCATCTTTTATCTCTATCCATTGCATAATATCTTCCTGATAAACTTGCGATTTTTCCAACACCTTTTTCTCTCATTTTTTCTTCTAATTGAGTAATATATCCTTCTGCTGATGCTGGTGGTGTGTCTCTACCATCTAAGAAGCAATGTACATATACATTTTCAAAATCTCTTCTTTTTGCCATTTCAAGTAATCCATATAAATGGCGATTATGACTATGAACGCCTCCATCTGATAAAAGACCTAATATATGCAATTTTGAATTATATTTCTTGCAATTTTCAATTGCTTCTATAAACTCTGGGATTGCAAAGAAATCACCATCTTCTATAGATTTTGTAATTTTAGTTAACTCTTGATATACAATTCTTCCTGCTCCTATGTTAGTATGGCCTACTTCTGAATTACCCATTTGACCATCTGGTAATCCTACTTTTAAACCACTTGTATATATTTTTGTCGTTTGATACTTTTTCATAAGTTTATCTATATTAGGTGTATTGGCTAACTTAACTGCATTTCCATCTGTCTTTTCGTTAATTCCAAAACCATCTAATATCATTAGCATTACTGGCTTTTTTTCCATTTTCAACATTCCTTTCTGTTAATTTGAAGGTGTTAATTTGGGGTCGGTCCTTTTTTTAGCATTCATAATTTACTATTTTTGCAAATTCGTCTGCCTTTAAACTAGCTCCTCCTACAAGTCCTCCATCTATATCTGACATTTCAAATAATTCTTTGGCATTTGCTGATTTTACGCTTCCGCCGTACTGTATTATAACTCCATTTGCCTCGTTTTGTCCATACATTTCGGCTATTTTTTTTCTAATTTGCATAATTGTTGAATTTGCATCTTCTTTTGTTGCTGTTTTTCCAGTTCCGATTGCCCATATTGGCTCATATGCTACTATTATCTTTTCTAATTCAGATGCAGGTATTCCTTCAAATGCTTTTTCTACTTGACTTGTAACAATTTGCTCTGTTTGACCGTTTTCTCTTTGTTCTAATGTTTCTCCAACACATACTATTGGTTTTAATCCATGTGCTAATGCAGATTTTATCTTTTTATTTACTGTTTCATCTGTTTCAGCAAAATATTGTCTTCTCTCAGAATGCCCTATTATAACATATTCTACACCTATTGATTTTAGCATTGGTGCAGAAACTTCTCCTGTATATGCACCTTTTTCTTCCCAATGCATGTTTTGTGCACCTATTTTTATGTTTGTTCCTTGTACATGTAATAATGCATAAAATAAATCTGTATATGGAACACATAATATTACTTCATTTTTTGTGTCTTTAACAAGGGGTGCAAGCTCTTGTATAAAATTTATTGCTTCATTTGGAAGCATATTCATTTTCCAGTTTCCTGCTATTACCTTTCTTCTCATTATTGTATTAGCCTCCTTTTTATAACTTCTAACAAATTATTCTTTGCAACTTCTGTATAATCATTTATAAATACATAATTAAATTGTTTTCTCAAATTTTCATTTGTAGTATATTCTTCTATATGTTCATCTATTTCTTGTAATCGTTTCTTTTCAATTTCTATCGGTAGATTTCTGTTTCTTAGTTCCTGTTTTGCTCTTTCAATATCTTTTGGAATCATATAAATAGAAAATACATCTTTAGCATATTTTTTAAAATCATATATTGTATTATAGTGTACTTCTGTAACTTGATTTTTATCAGATTCAAGCTCATTTTTCATATATGCATATTGTGCTCCCAAAAACTCAAAATCTACTACTATTTTATTTTCTTTTTTCAGTTTTTCAAATTCTTCTTCGTTTACAAATCTCTTATCTATTCCATCTATTTCGCCTTTTCTTTTAGCTCTAGTGGTTACTATAACTAAATTCTCGAAGCCTAATTCTTCTGAAATTACATTCTTAAAAAAAGATTTTCCTGTTCCTGTTACGCCTGATAATGTTACTATCATCTTTCTACCTTTCTTGAATCTTTATTATTATAAATATTTCTAACTTTTTCGAATACTTCTTCATAATCATAGTTTTTAGGAAATTTAGTTCTTCCACTTTTTATTAATTCAAACGTTTCTTCTAATGGTAGCCAAACAATCTTGTCAATCTCTTCTTTTTGAATTATTACATAAGATGAATTTCTTTTTAAGCAATATGCCGTAATTAAAAAATGTAATTTTTTTTCACCACTTTCTAATTCGAAGGGTAAGCCATCTTTTGTTATTTTTATTACATTCATAGCTTCCTCTGTTTTGATTCCTAACTCTTCTCCAAGTTCTCTTATCATTGCTTGAGTTTGAGTTTCATCTCCATCAACATGGCCTGAACATAAATCTAATTTTCCAGGAGTAAGGCCCTTATTTACTCTTTTTTCAATAAGGACTTCTCCCTTCTCATTTATCACAAAACATGTAACACCTTTAAGCCATTCATCTTCTGATATATTTAATTCTTGTCTTTTATCTATTTTTCTTGTTAACTCTCCATCTTTGTTATAAACATTATATAGCATTTTTTATACATCCTTTTATTTATCTTGTAAACATTCTATTCCAGGTAATTTCTTTCCTTCTAAGAATTCTAGTGAAGCTCCTCCACCAGTTGAAATATGTGTCATTTTATCAGCTAATCCAGCTTTTTCAACTGCAGCTGCAGAATCTCCACCACCAATTATTGTTGTTGCATCTAATTCTGCTAAAGCATGAGCAATAGCATTTGTTCCAATTGCAAATTGGTCAAATTCGAATAAACCTAAAGGTCCATTCCATACAACTGTTTTTGCTGATTTTAATTCATCTTTAAACATTTCAATTGTTTTTTCTCCAATGTCAAATCCTTCCCATCCTTCTGGAATTTCTGTCCAAGCTACTGTTTTACTTTCTGTATCTGGTTTGAATTCTTTTCCAATCTTTGTATCAACTGGTAATAAGAATTTTACACCTTTTTCTTTAGCTTTATTCATTAAGCTTAATGCTAAATCACATTTGTCTGGTTCACACAAAGAATTTCCAACTTCATATCCTTGTGCTTTGAAGAATGTATAGGCCATTCCTCCGCCAATCATTAATGTATCAACTTTTTCTAATAAACTATCAATAACTCCTATTTTATCAGAAACTTTTGCACCACCTAATATTGCAACAAATGGTCTTTCTGGATTATTTAAAGCATCACCTAAGAATTTTAATTCTTTTTCAATTAAGAATCCTGAAACTGATGGTAAATAATGAGAAATTCCTTCTGTTGAAGCATGTGCTCTATGTGCTGTTCCAAATGCATCATTAACAAATACTTCTGCCATACTTGCTAATTCTTTTGCAAATTCTGGATCATTATCTGTTTCTTCTCTATGAAATCTAACATTTTCAAGCAACATTACTTGACCTTCTTGTAGATTTGCAGCCAATGTTTTTGCACTTTCTCCAATAACATCTTTAGCCATTAAAACTTCTTGACCTAGTAGTCTTGATAATTCTTTAGCTACTGGAGCTAGAGAAAATTCAGGCTTAAATTCTCCCTTTGGTCTTCCTAAATGTGAAGCTAAAATTATTTTACAATTTTGTTCAATTAAATATTTAATAGTTGGTAATGCTGCAACTATTCTTCTGTTATCTGTAATATTTTGATTTTCATCCATTGGAACATTAAAATCACATCTTACAAATACTTTTTTTCCTCTTAAATCTATATCTTTTACTGTTTTTTTACTCATTTTTATACTTCCTCTCTGTTAATTTGGGGTCGGTCCTTTTTTGAGCATTGCGAAAAAAAGGACCGACCCTATTTTCACAACTATTAAAAGGCTAGAGGTCAGACATTATCTTCTCTAAACCCCTAACCTAATTTATATTTATTTATGGTCAACTGAAGCCATGTAGCATGCTAAATCTACTAATTTGTTTGAATATCCCCATTCGTTGTCATACCAAGCTACTAATTTAACAAATGTATCTGTTAACATGATTCCTGCTGCTGCATCAAATATTGATGTATGTTTATCACTGATGAAATCAGATGATACTACAGCTTCGTCTGTATATTCCATTATTCCTTTTAATTCATTCTCTGTTGCTCTTTTTACAGCTGCACAGATTTCTTCATATGTTGTTGGTCTTTCTAGATTACATGTTAAATCTACAACTGAAACATCAACTGTTGGAACTCTGAATGCCATACCTGTTAATTTTCCATTTAATGCTGGTATAACTTTTCCAACTGCTTTTGCAGCTCCTGTTGATGATGGAATGATGTTAGCAGATGCTGCACGGCCACCTCTCCAATCTTTTTTAGAAGCTCCATCAACTGTTTTTTGTGTTGCTGTTGTTGAGTGAACTGTTGTCATAAGACCTTCTTTAATTCCGAAATTATCATTTATAACTTTTGCAAGTGGTGCTAAACAGTTTGTTGTGCATGATGCATTTGATACAATGTTCATATCTGGTGTATATGTTGTGTTATTAACACCCATTACAAACATTGGTGCATCTTTTGATGGTGCACTTATTACAACTTTTTTAGCTCCTGCATCTAAGTGTGCTTGTGCTTTTTCCATTGTTGTGAATACTCCAGAGCATTCTAGAACATATTCTACTCCTAATTCTCCCCAAGGAATATTCTTTGGGTCCATTTCATTATATACTTTTATTGTTCTTCCGTTTACTACTAAATTTCCGTCTTTTTCTTCTACTGTTCCTTCAAATCTTCCATGTACAGTATCAAATTTTGTCATATATGCCATGTAGTCTGCTGCTACAAATGGGTCATTTACTGCTACGACTTCTACCTCCTCTTTTCCTAAAGCTGCTTGGAATGCTAATTTTCCAATTCTTCCGAATCCGTTAATTCCTACTTTTACTGACATAAAATTTTCCTCCTTTATTAGAGTTTTCTCAACTCTAAATTCTATTATTTACCTCATTAGGCAAGTTTATTCTATAACAAATTCAAATACTTTGCAATAGATATTACAAATATTTTTTCAAAGTTTCTACACTATCTTCTTGCATAACCACAAAGTCGTTTAATATTTGTCTAACTTCATTATCAATACTAGGATTATTGTTTAATAATCTTCTTCCTTCAATAATTCCCATATTAGTTCCTTGCATCAATAATTCAGATATTTTTGAATTACTTTGGTCATTCATAGTTTTCATGTTTACTCCATACCATGTCATCATTTTATTCATCATATTTGTTTCTTGAGGATCTTTTGTCATTGTGTATTGTGAATATATGTTATCAACTCTGTTAGCAATTTCTTTATATTTGCCATATTCAACATCCAAAACTTTTTTAAATCTGTCATCTCCTACTTTACTTGATACAAAATGAATTGCATCCATTCCCATTGTTGTTCCTTTGTTGACCTCATCTAAAACTTTCACATTAATATCTTCCATACTACTACCTCCTTTGGATATTTTTCTCAAAATTATTAATTTTATACATTTATTTATGGTCATGCACTTTTATTTTTCTCAAACATATAATTCTACTATGAGTAAAATTTATAAGAGTTTTTATACTCGATTGGGGGTTTTATGTTTTCGGAACTTTGCCTAAGTGGTTTCTTACAGTTTTTGCAGACTGCAATTTTTACAGTAGGATATATTTCTGGTACACAACTTTTTCCTGAACCTTTACGTTCAGACGAAGAGCAATTGTATCTTGAAAGGTTAAGCGCAGGCGATGAAGAAGCACGTAATATACTGATAGAAAAAAATCTAAGGCTAGTTGCTCATGTTTGTAAAAAATATAGCAATTCTAACGTAGACCAAGATGATTTGATTTCAATCGGAACTATAGGACTAATAAAGGGAATTAATAGCTTTAAACCTGAAAAAGGTGCTCGTCTTTCTACATATGTTTCTAGATGCATTGATAATGAAATTTTGATGTATTTTAGAGCTACTAAAAAATTAAATAATGAAGTTTACCTAAATGAACCTATCGGAAAAGATAAAGATGATAATGTTGTTACTCTTCAAGAAGTTCTTGAAAATGATGAACGAAGCGTTGAGGAGTCTGTGGATTTAAAAATGAAAGTGAAATTATTATATGAGAAAATGAAAAGTCTTTTGAAAGATAGAGAACGTACTATTCTTGAATTGCGTTTTGGTCTAGATGGTCATAAGCCTAAAACTCAAATTGAAATTGCTGAACAAATGGGCATTTCTCGTTCTTATGTTTCTCGTATTGAGACTAAGGCTATTAATAAGCTGGCTAAAGAGATTAAGGAATAAAAATAATAGACGGTCACACTTTACTTATAAAGTACAGAAAATGAACAAATGTATTGTTTTTACAAAAAAAATGCAGTATTATTTATAAAAACATTATTATATTAGAAGGTTTTAAATTTGAATATATACTCTTAATGTTGCACATTTTAAATGTGGTTTGTTCGTTTATAAACGCAATAAAATTCCCTCCATAAAGAGGGACTTTTATTTTCTATTTTTTCAACCTCAATGCATTAAGAACAACAGTTAAGCTACTAATAGTCATAGCAAAAGCAGCAATCATCGGATTCATAACAAGTCCAAGTGGTTCTAAAATCCCACAAGCAATTGGAATCATACAAATATTATAAAAAAATGCCCAAAACAAATTCTGTTTAATATTTTTAATAGTCTTTTCACTAATAGAAATTAGATCTTCTATTTTCTCTAGGTTATCATTCATTAGAACTACATTACTACTATCCATTGCAATATCTGTACCACTAGAAACTGAAACACCTATATCTGCAGTAACAAGACTTACGCTGTCATTTATTCCATCTCCACACATCATAACAAGTCCTTTTTCTTTGAACTTCTTAATTTCTTCTGCCTTTTGTTTTGGTAGCACATTTGCAATTACTTCATCTACTCCAATTTGATTTGCAATCGCCTTTGCTGTTTTTTCATTATCACCTGTTAGCATTACAACTTTGATATTTCTCTTTTTTAATTTTTGAACTATATCTTTACTTTCAGCTTTTAATACATCTTTTACTCCAATTAATGCAATTAGCTTTTGACCTTCTGTAACAAATAAAATACTGTTTCCATCAGAAACTAAATTTAGTTCATCTTGTTCTTGTGAAATTGTAATATTATTTTCTAGCATTAACTTTTTATTTCCTATTAGATATTTATTTTGGTTTATATTTGCACTAACACCATAACCAGGTATAGATTTAAATTCTTCTACATCCTCTAATTCTATCTTTTGATTTTTTGCTTCATTTACAATTGCTCTAGCTATTGGATGTTCAGACTTATTCTCTATACTTGCAACTATTCTGATAATTTCATTTTCTTTTAAATTACTATAATTATATATTTTAGAAATTGTCAATTCTCCTTTTGTTAGAGTTCCTGTTTTATCAAAACAAATTGTTTTGATTTTGTGTGCATTTTCTAAGGCTTCACTTGTTTTTATCAATATTCCTTTTTTACTTGCATTACCTGATGCTATTACTATTGCAAGAGGTGTAGCTAATCCAAGACTACATGGACATGCTACTACTAATATTGTTACAAATATGTTTATTGCAGTTGCTATGTTCTTAGTAATCATAAACCATATAGCAAATGCTATTATTGCTATTATAATAATTGTTGGAACAAAATATCCGCTTATTGTGTCTGCAACTTTTACTATTGGAGCTTTCGTATTTGTTGCTTCTACAACTAATCTAATAATCTCAGATACGGTTGATTCTTTACCTATCTTTTCTGCCTTATATTTTATAGTTCCTTCATAATTTATACTTCCTGCAATTACCTTTGAGCCCTTTTCTCTTTTTACTGGAACACTTTCTCCTGTTATAAATGATTCATTTATATGAGTAGTTCCTCCTACTACTTCACCATCTACCGCAATTTTTTCTCCTGGCTTACAAATAACAATATCTCCTTTTTGAATTTCATCAAGTGTTACTGTTTCTTCTTTTCCGTCTCTTATTATAATTGCATGATTTGGAGTTATACTCATTAATTGCTGTAGTGCTTCTTTTGTTTTATCTTTATTTTTGCTTTCAACATATTTGCCTATTTTTATGAAAAATATTACTATTGCTGCTGATTCATAATATAAACTTTCTACATATATTGTTTTTCCTTTAAGAATCATTACTGTACCATATATGCTATATATGAAACTTGCCATAACTCCTATCGTTACTAATGTATCCATATTAGGCGTTTTATGAACAAGATTTTTGTATCCGTTTTTTAATATGTCTATTCCCATCAATAAGACTATTATTGTTAATATCAATAATGATATTGCGTAATTTATAGGATGTGCCATCATATCTAAAAATGGTATTACTGGCAATCCTACCATGTGTGACATTGAAATATATAATATTAATATTGAAATAACTGAAATTCCTATTAATTTATATTTTTCATTTGACTTTTTTTTCTCTTCTTTTTCTAGATTGTCTATTCCTGCACTTGAAAAGCCTGCTTTGTCTACAAATTTTTCTACTTGCTCTAATGTTAATTTGGTGTCGTCATATTCAATACTTGCATTATTCATAATTAGATTGACAGAAGCGGCTATTATTCCATCTTGTTTGTTTAAGTATTTTTCTAATCCTGATGAACATGCACTACATGTCATTCCTTCAATTTTTAATAACACTTTTTTCATATGTTATTCTCCTTTAAAACCTGCATCTTGTATAGCTTCTTTTATCTTGTCAATATTTGTTTGACTTTCATTATATGTTATTGTTGCTTCTTTTTGTTCAAAATTAACTTCTGCCTTTTCTATTCCATCTGTATTGTTTAATACCTTTTCTAATCTATTTGAGCATCCTGTACAATGCATTCCTTCTATTTTTAATTTAATTTCTTTCATTTAAAATTCCTCCTACCTTAATCTTTTTATTAATTCCATAACTTCTTTTATTGTTTCCATATTTCCTGCTTTTATTTCACGCGACATGCATGTTCTCATATGGTTTTCTAAAATTGAATTTTCTACGCTTTCTAATGCTTTGTTTATTGCAGACATTTGGATTAATACATCACCACAATATCTGTCATCTTCTATCATTTGTTTTATTCCTCTTACTTGCCCTTCTACTATGTTTAGCCTTTTTATTAAGTTCTTTTTTTCTTCATCAGAACGCTGTGTTGTTTTTTCTGTTCCTTTGCATTTTTCACATTCCATTTTTTCACCTCCACTTTTGTTATTTTATACCCCTTAGGGGTATTTGTCAAGTAATAAAATTAATTTTATATTACTATTGCAAAATAGATGAAATTATAGTAAAATATTTTTGCCTGAATGCTCAAAAGGCTGAAAGGAGGTGTTCTATTCGTGAAAGACTTCATGGAACTGCTAAAACTTATTATGATTTACTACATAGTAAAACATTTAAGTAAATAGCAACAAAAAGACTAGGAAAGCTTTGGTCGGCTCCTAGTCTTTTTTGTGCTCTGTATCGCTAATTGACTTCATAGCAATTGCTATATTTATACTAACACATTTATTATAAAAAGTCAAATATTTTTTACTCTTCTTCAGGAAAACGACACGAAAAATTTTTGATGGTTCCTAGTCCTTGATATTAACTTTTTGGATCTAAAATTGTTTATATATATCCATATGCTCTAGTATTTCATATTTATCTCATGTTACAATATGACTAATAAAATTACTGTTATTAAAATTATAGCTAATATATTGTATAATTCGACCAAAAAACAAAAAAGCAAAAAAAGTTAAAAAAAGTAAAAAAAAGCAAAAAAATATATATGTATCTTTTATTAATTTATGTTATAATCCAGTTAAAAGGAGGAAGTTAATTATGTTCTATATATTTATAAATATAGCATTAGTTATATTATCTATATTTCTAGTATTTTGTGGATTATTGGGAAAGAAGTTTAAAGATAGCTTTATTAATAAAATATTTAATAAATTATATTCCTTTGTTAGTCAACACTATAAAACAACAATCTTCATTCTATTTTCATTAACTATATTTACATCTACTTTTAAACTTGGTAAAGTTCCCTATGGGTTACACGTAGATGAGGCAGGAATGGCTTATGATGCACTATCTCTGTCCCAATATGGTGTTGATAGGTATTTAAACAGATTTCCTGCTTATTTAATTAATTATGGTGGAGGCCAAAGTGCCATGTATGCTTATCTTTCTGCTATTTTAATTAAAATATTCGGATATAGCATAAATATTATTAGAACTCCAGCAGTAATTCTTAGATTATTGATTTTTATTAGTGGACTATTCATCATGAAAAATGAAAATAATAAACTTAAAACTTTTTCATTTTTATTTTTATTAACTATATCACCCTATTTCATTATGCAATCCAGATGGGGATTAGATTGTAATTTAATGGTAGGTTTTCTAACTATATCCGTTTGTCTTTTAATTCAAGCAATTACAAAAAATAATATAAAATTATTATTTATTAGCGGACTTTTGTTTGGCCTAACTTTATACACTTATGCTTTATCATATATAATTGTGCCTATTTTACTTTTTTTTACTTGCGTCTACCTATTATATATAAAAAAAACAAATATAAAAGAACTCATCATTCTTGGAACTCCAATATTTTTATTAGCACTTCCTCTTATATTAATGATTCTTGTAAATAATGGCTTTATAGATGAGATGGAAGGCTTAATAACTATCCCTTTATTGAAAGATTATAGAGGAGCCGAAATTTCTTTGAAAAATATATTCAATAATTTATACATATTGCGGTTCTATTTTTAGTTTTGATAATCCTGCTATATTTGGAAATATATTGATTTACAATTCTATCCCTTATTTTGGCACTATATATTACTTTACGATACCATTCTTTATTGTTGGATTTATTAACTGCTTAAAAAATTTTTATAATTCCTTAAAGGAAAAAAAATTTAATATTGAAAATATATTTATTTTTTGGTTTTTCTGTGTAATAATATGTCAATTAATAATATCTCAACCTAATATAAATAAAGCAAATAGTATATTTGTACCAATAATATATTTTTCAGCATCTGGAATTGTTAATGTTTCTAAGAAGCTTAAGAATATAATAATACCTATAACTCTACTGCTTTTACTTAATTTCGGACTATTTTTTAATTATTATTTTTATCATTATAACGATGATACAATGGACCAATATTTCTTTGCTACTTATTATCTAGACGCCTTAGAATATAGTCAGAATTTAGGTAAAACTAATATTTATATTGAAAATGATTTAACTGCTCAAGAATATATCTATATATTATTAAATAACTTCGTTTCTCCTTATGAATACGATGAAAAAAACATTGAAACATACCACAATTCTATAGATACCTTGTATACTATTGGTATACCTGATCAAATTTCTTTAGATGCTACATATATAATTGGAAATGATACAGAATTATTCGAGAAGTTTAAATCTTTAAAATTTAATTACACAAGCTTTCGGTAAAATAACAGTATTTTATCACCAAAGGTAAGTTATAATTAACTATGAAGTAAAATAAAAATTTTCGTAAATGGATGTTGAATATGTTTAAATACATATCCCTTTACTATTTATACGAAAGGAGATAAAAAATTGGAAGAATTAATAAAGCGTTCCTTAAAAGGTGATCAAGATGCTCACACGGAACTAATTAAAAGTATACAAGTTGAAATGTATAAAATCGCAAACTCACAGTTAAATAATATTGAGGATGTAAATGATGCTATACAAGAAACAATTATACATTCATATAATAAATTACATACACTAAAAAACCATGATTTTTTTAAAACATGGATTATAAGAATCTTAATAAATGAATGTCATAACATTCATCGCAAAAGAAAAAAGCAATTAGGACTTTTTAATAAAATTTCAAATTCAGTAGACATTGTTTCATCTTCAGAAAAGGAAATACAAAATAAAGAAAATGATATAGACTTTGATTTATTAATAAAGAGTCTAAATTATGATGAACGACTTATTCTCACTCTTTATTATAAAAATAAATATACACTCACAGAAATATCGAATATTTTAGATATTAAAGTTAATACTGTAAAGAGTAAGATTTTAAGAGCAAAGCAAAAATTACAACAATTATACAGTAAAGGAGGGATAAATAATGGAACAAAAAAATAAATTTGATACATTCGATAAGCCTGATGATTTTGATAAAATGTTATTTGATTACTACGACAATAAGAATGAAGAAGTTCCTCTATCAACTCAAAACACTATTGAAAATGCATTTAAAGATAAACACAAAGAGAAATCTACTACAATTATATTATTAAAAAGAGTTGCAATATTTATCCTTTGTATCGGAATCGTTACAGCAACAACTGTTTATGCAAAAGATATAATTAATTTTATAACGAATATTTTTATAAATAGTACTCCAGGTATTGATAAAGCTGTTGATAATGGATATGTTCAAAATGTTGATATGGATTTTATAACCTACAATAATATTGGAGTAAAAGTTGATTATGTGCTAATGGATAATAATAATCTAGACATTTCTTTTGTATATAAATATTACGATGATAATATAGAAATTGATAATATTTCATTTAATACATTATCTATAAAAGATGAAAATAATAACATGCTATTCTGGCTTTCAGAAAATGCAATACCTAATAATGATGGTATTGTGCTATTAGACACTAATGCAAAGTTTAATAACATAGAAAAGAATATTGAAAATAAAACAATACGATCATCATTGCTTCTAACTTCAGAGAATTTTCCAAACTCTCAAATACTTACTATATCAATCTCTAGTATTGCTATAAAAATTAACAATCAATCTACTTATGTAGATGGAAATTGGAATTTTTCAATAAACTTAGATAATAAATTCGTAACCAGAAATAGCTCTGAATATCATTCAAATAGTACCAGTCCTTATGTTGATTCTGTGAAAACATCTCTTAGTAATACATCTCTAATAATAGAACTCAATTTTAATGTATTATTAGATGAAATGAATTTTATAAGGCCTACTAATATAACTTTATATGACAATAACAATGTTAATTATAACTATACTAACTTAAATATAAAAAATATTTCTACAGTTGAACCTTATAGCAGTGTTATGACTATAACATATCCTATTACAAGTTATGACAATATAGACTCTCTTTGTTTACATATTAACTTAAGTTCCGAAAACAGTATAGATGTTAAATTGTTAAAATAATTTTATTTCAAAAGACACCCTTATTTAGGGTGCCTTCTGTTTTTTATAAGGAAATGATTTGCAAAATTTCATTAGCTCCAGCTATCGATTACCATTCTAATTTTCAGATTAGAAGTAGAACCCGTTGCAAGATAATACTTAAAATAATACGTTCTATTAGCTACAATGCTAATAGAAGGTACAATTGTAGTACTTCCATCAGCGGTTACGGTACTAACACTCAGGCAATTACCATTGTAATCCCACAGTTGAGCAGAGACCTGTTTGTTTACAGGATTTCCATCAGAGCCAGTAACAGTAATGGCATAAGAAAGATATATTGTATACTATATTTTCACCAAATTTCAGGAAACTAAAAAAAGGTAAAAAAAGTTAAAAAAGACAAAATTTATAAAATATATTAGGATAATTTTAAGAATTATCCTTTTTTATAGAACATAATATTTGTTGATTGCCCTTCTCATCAAGAAGAATATATCTAATATATTTATCATTTATATCATTATTAGTTACTTTTACAATTCTATTACCTGTACGGTAAAACATTTTATCCTCTTTTGAATTAATCAATCGACAGCTCATGTTTATTTTTCCAGATTTATATTCAATATCAAAAATCGAAACTTGTATACCGTATTCATAATCAAAAATTCTCAAGAACCCCTCCTTCTCTTGCTTGCAATTATTCATAAATTCATTCAACAAATCTTTATTGTCAGAAATTATCTCATTATTTTTAACAACAAAACAACCATCATTTATTGCTTCCTGAGTTGTATAATCACTACTTAATTCTGTTATATCTGTATATTCTTTTGGAGCCTGTGGTATATTTGGAATATTATTTATTTCAACATTTTCTCTGTCTAATTCTTTAGATACTTTAACTGAAATAACAGTGTCGTTTTCATTCCATTTATCCTTTGCTTTTAAGTCAATATACATTTTCTCATCTTTGTCATAAATGTCTGAAATATATCGACTTATTGTATCATAATTTTCTCCTGCTATTATGATTACAAATGATTCTTCAAAATCTTTCTCTTCCATTTCCACAAGGTTATCCCACATTTTTGTTGCACTTATATAGTCATTATAGTTGTATATTCTTTTATAATAAAATCCGTTCAAATATAGCATATCTTGATTGTAATCATATCCGGTATGTGCATCAAAATCAGTTGTTGTATCTTTTTGAATATAATTATATCTTGCAACTCCCGCATAGATGATTCCACTAGTAGCAATCATTCCTAAAATAAAACTAGCCGCTGTACTTATTTTTCTTTTTATTTCTGTATTCTTATATTGATGTTTTTTAAAAAATATATCCTTAACATTTGAATTTATATAATTATTATATTTTTTCCAAACTCCATTAACAAATACTTCATCATCCCTTGTCATAATTGTTATCCTCCTTTACAAATTTTTCTAGTAATTTTTTAGCTCTATGAATAGCCATTTTAGTTTTGGGCATACTTTGATTTAATATTTTACATATTTCTTTATATTTAAATCCTTGAAAATAGTATAAATAAATTACTATTTGATATTCATTTTTCAATTTTTTTATTGTTTTAATCAAAGCATTATAGTTTTCCTTAATAATGAACTCATTTTCTATATTCCCTTCTAAATTTACATTATTAAGAATTGCATCTTCTACATAAATAGTTCGTTTTTCCCTTTTCAAATAATTTAGTGCTCTTGATTTAGCTATTGTATATAAATATGTTTTAAATGAATATTTAAAATCGTATTCTACTTTATTTATTATCATATACATAAAACTATCTTGAGCAATATCCTCGGCTATCTCTATATTTTTAACATATGTCATTATAAAATTTGTTAACATTTTTCTGTGTTTTATTATTAAATAGTTAAAAGCATCGTTATCACCTTTTAAAAATAATTTATATAGCTCAATATCAGATTTTCCATTTGTTGTTTCGCACGTTTCCAATTTTCTCCCACCTTTCCTAATTTATCATTATTACAATAAAATATAATAATTTGTCACATTCTTTTATAAAAAACTTATATTATAATATCATTATGTTAGTTACAATCTATTAAAAAAATAAAAAAAGGAAAAATATACCTCACTGAAAAAACTTTAAAATAACTTATTAATAAATTTTTGGGAGATAGTTAAACTACCTCCCTTTACTGTTTATTTTTTTGTTAAATCTATATTTAAAGCTTCTAATTCTACTTGTCTAGTTCCATTTCCAGAATCTTTAGTCCAAATTTGTTCTGATATTGTTGGAATTATCTTTAAACCATTCATATTTTCAGTTCTTTCAATAATAATAATTTCTGAAATATTCATTGTAGCCTTTTCTGTTGCATTACTTTTTATATCATATACATCATCTTCATCAATTTCTTTTCCTTTATAAACAAAGTTCTCATTTAATTCACTTGTATAGGAAGTTAATTCTATTCCATTTTCATCAAAAACTTTAGCTTCTCTATTTAGCATATTATTTACATTTTTCGAATCAATATTATCTATTTGAATTGAAACAGTTACTATAATATGTAGTGGTGTTATTCTTATCTTTTCAACCTTCTGTGTCATATCTTTGTATCTAGATTCATTAAACTCTGGAATAATAATCTCTGTATTTTCTGAAATACGCTTTTTAGATACTTTCACATTAATTTTTCCATCTAGATCAAAAGTTCTGTAATTTCCTTGTGCATTAGCAATACCACCATTTTTTCCTGTGTCTCCTTGATTTCTAATAACATTATTACAAAAGGTTAAAGTTATCTCATCATTTCCTTTTGTCATGTCTTGTGTTAAGAAATACATTTGATATAATTTATATTCATAATCAGATATTTGGGTTAAGGTTTGTAGTTTTCCTGCACAATAACTATTTCCATCAACAATAATACTATTTTCCATATTTCCATTAAATCCAACATAAAATATATTTTTTATTCCTTTTTCTTTTTCTTGAATTAACAGGTCTTTTTGACTTTCGTTTTCTTTTAATTCTATAAATTCATCTTCAATCATATTTTCGCCAAGTCGTAAGTACTCTTTATCTTCTTGACTCACATGAACATCAAATTCAAGTAAAACATAATTTTCATCATATATTGTAGACACCAATTCTACAGTTGTTTCACCATGTTTTAATTTTTGACCATTAACTGCCTCTTTATATTCTGAATACTCATCCGAAAATTTGATTCCTGAACTTATCCATTCAAACACAGGCTTTCCATCTATACTTCCTCTTAAAGCAACACAAACTGTAACACCTCCTGCCAAAACAATTATTATTGAAGTAATGGCTGTTGCAAATTTCCTTATCCAGCTGTTTTTTATTGTTTGTATTATTGATTTTATTCCTTTATTTTCTTCATTTGTGTCCAAATTCTTTAATGCATATTCTATTTTGTTATGTACTTTCTGTGGAATTCTTTTATCTTCTGCGTTTGCTCTTTGTAATACTTTTTCAATGTCTTTCATAAAATTTCTTCCTCCTTTTCAAGTTGCTTTCTTATTTTATTTTTAGCTCTTGCCATCTTGCTTTTTATTGTATTCTCTTTTATTTTCACTATTTTGCTTATTTCTTTAATTGTATATTTAGAACAATAATATAACGTTAAAATAAGTTTTTCTTCAGAGTCTAAATCTTTTATTAAGACTTCAAATTCAATATTGTCAGATTCATCATTTGATACTAGATATTTTTCCATTTCCTTGTCTTCATATGATATAGAATACTTACTTTTTTTCTTATATATATTATTACATTCATTTATTAATATTTTAATTATCCATGTTTTAAAAACAGAATTATCTCTTAACTTTTTAATGTTTTTATAACTTTTATAAATAGTTTCCTGAATTGCATCTCCTATATCATCATCGCTTTTTAGTTTTGACTTAGCGATTAAATATAGCTCTTTTTCTGTTGCCATAATTAACTCTGAAAATGCTCTTTTGTCATCATTTTTAGCTTTTTCTACTAGTTCTTCCATTTGTTCCTCCAAATTTTAAAATATGTACATATTGATGCTTATTAGACAGTTTATATTCCTCATTTAGTTTCATCAAATAAAAAATTCAAAAAAGACTAGGAAAACTCCCAGTCCTTTATTCTTCTTTCGTCTCAAATAGTACTTAAATTTCTTCTTTATTTTTCTTCTACTTCTTCAAAAAAGAAGTCTTCTATTTTTGCAACTAATTTTGATTTCTTTGGTTCTTCGAAATTAATATCTTTTCTTCTATATACTGACAAAAATAATGCCATATATAAGAGATTTGCAATAAACGCAGCTTTTCCACCTGAAATAAGTGGCAATTGAAATTCAGCAGTTCCTATAATTCCAAAATTCATTGCTAAATCGCATATAGTCTGTACAATAAACAAACTAGTAATTCCAATTACAACCAGCTTTCCATATGGATCTGTAATTTTTCTCACACTCAGAATCAGTTTTATATCAAATGCTAGCAAAATTAATATCAATCCCAAACTTGCAATCCAGCCATATTCTGACAATATTCCTAAAAACGCAAATTCTCCGCTTATCCCAAACCAGTTTTGTATGCTAGAAAAATACCCTTGTTCATCTTTTAAAGATATGCCTTCTAAGTCAGCCTTTCCTAATAATTTAGCAGCTTTAAAAATTTCTTTTCTTACAAAATCAATTCTTCTTTCTCCTACAGTATCTACACCAACCCAATTAGCTGATGTATATTTATCCCTCCTATGCATCTGCCTAGTAGGAACTATACATATAATAATTGATAATAATGAAAATCCTACAATTGTTACTGCTATAAACATAATCATTTTTTTGATTTGTTTACTTTTTAGTAATTCTCTTATTGAAATAATTAAATACACCATAGCTACAAGAAATCCTGAAACAAAATTAATCATTAATGATGATATTACTGCCAAGCAACTTAACACTATTAATTTTACGGTTCTATAATAAATGTTGGGGTGGTTAAATAAATACTTCAACATTTTTATTATT
>USMB01000030.1 GCA_900555615.1 uncultured Clostridium sp.
ATTGTTTCATAATTACTTATTCCGTTGGGTAATTTTCTCACTTTTTCTCACTCCTTCTTTATATCTTTCTTAGTCGTTTGCAAAACTCTGAAAGTATTGCAAATACTGACTTTTTTGTTTATAAATCTATTGAATCACTCCACTTTTTAGTATATAATTGACATAGTAAGTTACCAATAATGTACCAAAAAAAGGAGTGTTTCAATCATGTTAAATTATGAAAACCAATTAAATTTAGGTAATATCTATTCCGATTATTTATTAATACTTATCCTTAATTTTTCATCAGAATTACGTCAGTTCTGTGGTATTGATAAAGTTCCAGATGCCTCTAAATGGACTCGTTTTAAACAAGATTTTTGCGATTATTTAAAAGATATGTTTATTGCTCTTGTAGATGTTACAGAACCTATCTGTCAGGCTATTAATCCTACTTTAGCTAATATGATTTCTTACGATACTTCTAGTGTAGTAGCTTATGTTACTGAAAACAATGCTAAATATATTAATTCTTGCATTAGACGTTTAAAATCATATTTCAAAGCTATGGGGATTGAAAAATCTGATGATGATATTTACAAATTAGCTTACAGTTCTTTGCCAAAAGTTGCTTCTAGCGATTCTTCTATTAGAAAAATGTACTCTAATGGTCATTTTTGCTATGGCAGAAAATTTGGTATTATTACTAATGGCTGTGGTACCGATGAATGGAACAAACTTTCCTTGCAGGTATTGCTCAACTTTTTACTGTCATAATTGCAGAGGCTATGTTTAAACCTCAATACATTAGAAGTATTAAAAAACTTGCTTGCTAATACTTGGTTTTCAATGTTCTAAATTTATCATAATCCCTTTGGAAATTTCTAACAATTGCCTTAGGGTTATTTGTCATGTTCATTTTTTTATTTCTGTTTTTGCTACTCCTAAAATCCTTATATATTTTATCTTGTTTTATGTTTCTTTGACTTTTTTATTTAGTTTCGCAATTACCTATATATCTTTCTTTTGCTTTCTCTACTTTCTTCTTTTATATTTTACTCTAATTATAAAAAAATAGCAAGGTTTACTCGCTATTTTTTATTCACTAAGATATTTTTCTTGGATATCTTTTATTTTATCATAATCATTATTTAGTATATCAAGAAATACTTCTGCTATTTGAGGGTCAAATTGAGTTTCTTCACATCTTTTAATTTCTTCTTTTACATGTTCAATATCAATAGGACCTCTATAGCTTCTTCTACTTGTCATTGCATCAAATGTATCTGCAACAGTAGCAATTCTAGCTATATATGGTATTTCCTCGCCTTTTAATCTTGATGGATATCCATTTCCATCATATCTTTCATGATGATGTTTTACAATAGGAATTATATCTTTAAATATTTCAGCTGAACCTAAAATATGTGCTCCTATTGAGGGATGATTTTTTATTTGTGAATATTCATCATCCGAAAGTTTATCAGGTTTTAATAATATACTATCTGGAATTCCTATTTTTCCAATATCATGGAAAAGTCCACCAATTCTTAATGTTTTTATTTGGTCTTCTGATAATCCTAATTTTTCACCAATTAAAACAGAATATTCTGAAACTCTATCTGAATGTCCTCTTGTATATGTATCTTTAGCTTCTACTGTATATCTCAATGTTTGAACCATATCTAAATAAGCTCTTTCTAGTCTTTCATTTGACTCTGAAAGCTCTTCATTAATTCTCTTTATTTCATCCATCTGTTTTACAGATTTTATTCCAGACTCAACCAATAAAAGTAATTGGTCGAATTTATCACTTTTTTCGCAATACCCTTGTATATCTAATCTTTTAATTGTTTCAAGTGGAGGGGCCATATCCTTGTGCCCTGTTAATAATAGAATATACAATTCTTTATTAAACTTTCTGATTTCTTCTACAACCTCATCTCCATGTAATGGTGTCATCATAAAGTCTAGCAACATTAAATCAAAATGTTCCATTTTTACTCTTTCTATTGCTTCAACTGGGTCTAATACACCTTCAAACTCATATTCTGAATTATCAAAAAGCACTGTTAATGAGTCTAATATTCCACTTTCGTCATCTACTCCAATTATCCTATATTTTCTTTCTCCATTTAATTGATTTTGTAATGCTTTTCTCATTAATTACCTCTACCCCTTCTAGTAATAATTAATTTTACCTAGATTATAATAGTTTATTAAATAAAAATCAAGGCTTTTTATTTAATTTATTATATATAACTTATTATACTTATTTTGCCTAAAATTTTATCATTCTAATTGTTTCTTTTAGTCTTATTAGCAATACTAAAAATCAGATTTATATTGCATTTTTATTACAATATTATTTCTTTTATATTACATTTTAATTTTTTGTTTGATTTTTCAAATTCCGACTGATATACTAAAATTATATGGAGGATTATATGGAAGATTTAAAAGATGTTGTCGAAGAATCAAATCAAATTAACCCTTCTGAAGAAATAAACTCGGAAGAAGAAATAAAAAAAACAAAAGAAGCAACAGCAATGGTCGAATACAAAGAAGTAGACGAACCTTGTGTCGCCTTAACTATTATTGGAGAAAACCGCCTTACAGATGCTGAAGTCTTTGTTAGACGTGGATTCCGTTTTTCTTTAAAAGCTTTTTTCTCCACTATTGTTCTTACTATTATGAATATGTTTATTTAAGCTTTTTTTCAATCCAATTATAAACATATTCATATATTTCTTTTTTACATTTTTCATGTAATATATCATGTCTTAATTTTGGATATAATTTTATTTCTACATCCGGTTTTTTGACACTTTGAACTAAATAAGATTTTCTAAAGCATTGAAAATTCTTATTTTTTTTGTCAATTTTTTCTTTTTCCTCTTGCACAATGTTTCACAATGTGTTATGATAAGTGCGAGGTGATTAAATGAGATTACAGATAGTTAAGTCAAAGAATGCTCAATCTCTTTATGTTGTAAAAACTATTTACAATAATAAAAAGCGTACAAATAAAGTTGTTGAAAAATTAGGAACTTATGAGAATTTAAAGAAAAAATTGTATCCCAATGAACCAATTGAATGGGCTAAAAAATATGTTGAAGAATTAAATAAACAAGAACAAGAAGGAACACGAAATATAATAATTAAATATAATCCAACAAAAATTATAGAAAAAGATGTTCAAAAACTTTTTAATGGTGGATATCTATTTTTAGAAAAAATTTACTATGAATTGGGAATCGATAAAATTTGTAAACAAATATCTGAAAATTATAAATTTGAATATGATTTAAATAATATATTATCTCGACTACTATACGGGAGAATTATATTTCCTTCTTCTAAATTAGCTACATACAACGTATCTAAACAATTTATAGAACAACCAAATTTTGAGTTACATCATATTTATAGAGCACTAGAAATTATATCTAAAGAAAATGAATTTATACAATCCGAACTATATAAAAATAGTTTAAAAAAATCTAAAAGGAATACTGGTATCCTTTATTATGATTGTACTAATTATTTCTTTGAAATAGAACAAGAAGAAGGCTTAAAACAATATGGACCATCTAAAGAACATCGACCTAATCCGATAACTCAAATGGGATTATTTATGGATGGAGATGGTATCCCTCTAGCATTTAATATATCTCCTGGAAATACTAATGAACAAGGGACTTTGACACCAACTGAAGAAAAAATTTTAAAAGATTTTGAACTATCAAAATTTATAGTATGCACCGATGCTGGACTTGCTTCAACAGACAATAGAAAATTTAATAATAAAGATGAAAGAGCTTTTATTACCACTCAATCAATAAAAAAATTAAAGAAACATTTAAAGGAATGGGCTTTAACAAAAGCAGGCTGGAAACTTAGTGGAGATTTAAAAGAATATGATATAAGCAAATTAGAAGAATCAGAAGAAACTATTGAAAAGTATAAAAACAAAGTATTCTATAAAGAAAGATGGATCAAAGAAGATGGATTAGAACAAAAATTTATAGTAACCTTTAGTTTAAAATATAAATACTATCAACAGCAAATAAGAAATAATCAAATTGAAAGAGCTCAAAAAGCTATGAATAATAAAAATTTCAAACTAGAAAAATGTAACCAAAATGATTATAAAAGATTTATAACAAAGACAGCTGTAACGAAAGACGGTGAAGTTGCTGATAATAATGTACTTTCGTTAAATACAAAACAAATTGAAAAAGAAGAACAGTATGATGGTTTTTATGGAGTATGTACCAACCTTGATGATAATGCAGAAAAAATAATAAAAATAAATCAAAGGAGATGGGAAATTGAAGAAAGTTTTAGAATAATGAAAAGTGAATTTAAAGCTAGACCAGTTTATCTAAGTAGAGATGATAGAATAACAGCTCACTTTACTACTTGTTTTCTAGCTCTAGTATTACATCGATATTTAGAAAAAGAATTAGAAGAAAAATATACTGCTACTCAAATTATTGATACATTAAGAAATATGAATCTAATAAAACATAATGAAGATGGCTATATACCGGTATTTACAAGAACTGATATAACTGATGACTTACATAAAAAATTTGATTTTAGAATTGACTATGAAATAGTCAATAAAAAAAATCTAAAAAATATTTTAAAAAAAATTAAAAATCAAAAACATTGTGCAAATCTTGAAAGCTGAAAGCGCTGATATGAAACGTTTTCAGCTTTTAACTGTCAAAGATGAGATTATACTTATTTTGCCTAAAATTTTATCATTCTAATTGTTTCTTTTAGTCTTATTAGCAATACTAAAAATCAGATTTATATTGCATTTTTATTACAATATTATTTCTTTTATATTACATTTTAATTTTTTGTTTGATTTTTCAAATTCCGACTGATATACTAAAATTATATGGAGGATTATATGGAAGATTTAAAAGATGTTGTCGAAGAATCAAATCAAATTAACCCTTCTGAAGAAATAAACTCGGAAGAAGAAATAAAAAAAACAAAAGAAGCAACAGCAATGGTCGAATACAAAGAAGTAGACGAACCTTGTGTCGCCTTAACTATTATTGGAGAAAACCGCCTTACAGATGCTGAAGTCTTTGTTAGACGTGGATTCCGTTTTTCTTTAAAAGCTTTTTTCTCCACTATTGTTCTTACTATTATGAATATGTTTATTTAAGCTTTTTTTCAATCCAATTATAAACATATTCATATATTTCTTTTTTACATTTTTCATGTAATATATCATGTCTTAATTTTGGATATAATTTTATTTCTACATCTTTCATTCCTATGTTTTGAAATTTATGATAAGCTTTTATTACTCCTTTTCCATTTTCACCAACTGGATCTTCATCTCCAGATATAAATAGAATTGGTGTATCTAAATTCATTTTTTTCAAATTTTTAATTTCAGATGTAAATTTCATACCACTTAACATTTCTCTAAACAATCCTGCAGAAAGATTTCCACCTCTCATTGGGTCTGCAATATATTCATCTAATCCTTCATTATCTGAGCATAACCAATCATAATTTGTTCTATTTGGTGCAAAAAACTTATTATATGTGTCAAATGTTAATTTTTTTATCATTGGACTAGTATGATTTTCTCCAACTTTTTTAGCTTCTTTATTTGCAATAAATTTAGCTAGAGCAATTTGAACAGGTGGTGTTTCACCTGTTCCCATTATTATTGCTGCATCAATAGCTTTTGGATATTCTATTAAATATGTTCTTAGTAAAAATGAGCCTAATGAAAATCCTAACATATAATATGGCACTTCAGGAAATTTTTCTTTTATCATTTCTGTACATGTGTACATATCTTTAACAGCCCAGTCCCAGCTACCAACAGGTCCAAAATACATAGGTTCTGAATCTTTGACAATAGATTTTCCATGGCCTAAGTGGTCATTTCCAACAACCATAATTCCTTTTTCTACTAAATATTCTGCAAATTGTTCATATCTTAAAATATATTCTGTAACTCCATGTGCAATTTGTAATATTGCCTTTGGCTTTACATCTGGAATCCACTCCACTGCATGGATTTGTGTTTTTCCATCTGCAGATAAATAATAAAATTCATTTTTATTCATCTTTTGCTCCTTCTTTCTTATAAAACTATTTTTTTATTGGGATTACAATATTAAATGTTGTTCCTTTTCCCTCTTCTGTTTTATATGTAATGTCTCCTCCAAAATGAGCTTTAATATTTGAATAAGACATATATAATCCTAATCCAGTTCCATTCTTTCCTTTTGTTGTAACCATTTCTTTAAATAATCTATCTTGAACCTCTTTTGAAAGTCCTCCTGCAAAATCTGTAATAGAAAAAATCATATTGTTCTCTTTTTGTGAAATTTCAAATTGTATATTTTGGTCATGTTTTCCATCATATGCTTGAATTGCATTTGAAATTATATTATTTACTACTTGTACCAAAACATTTACATTCCCATCTATTACTGTATTTTCATCAACTTTCATTAATATATTTAAATAAATATATGCATTTTTTAGTTCATGTTTCATCAAAATATTTACTCTTTTTACTAATTCTGCAATTGTAAACTCTTCAGAATCATCGCTTGACAAAGATGCCACTGCTTGCCCTTTTACAGTTGTTATAATATCTGACATATATTCAAGATGTGCTCTAATCTTCGGAATCCATTCTTCCATATCTTTTGCTATGTCATGATGATCTTGTGAATTTACAAGTGGATCATCTATTGATTCATCATATTCTTTTATTAAATTCTCTAATCCTTGTGTAGCACCAGCTATAGACATAATAGGTGTTTTTAAGTTATGTGCTATTCCACCTATTAATTGTCCTAGCCCTGCAAGTCTTTCTCTTTCCATTAATATATCTTGATTATTTCTTATTGTCTCCATATCTTCTTTATGTTGTGTTATATCTTTGAATAGGAATAGTGTTCCTAATGATGTATTATCTGAATTTATTGGTGTAATTTCTATTTTAAAGTATTTTTTTATCTCTGAAAAATGTTGTTCAAATGATACTGTTGTTTCTGTTTCATTTGCTTTTTCAATTGATTTATCAATTTTAACTATTGCTTGTCTATTAACTTCTTTACTTTGTAAAAGTTTTATAAAATTTTTACTTCTTATATCTTCAGCTTTTAATTTAAATATATCTAAAAATGTTTTATTAAAATCTGTAATTGTATTATTTTCATCTAATACTACATATCCATCTGATATTCTATCAACTATCTTTTGTAATGCAATTGGCGTAACTCCTAAAAATTGAAATTTTAATATAGCTATTGCACAACATATTATTGTTACTGTAAATGTTATTGGTGTTACATATATTGACATTGGGATTATTTTAAATGTTCCCAATATATTTACTACTAATGGTACACTTACTCCCAAAACAATCAATAATGATTGTTTTGAGAAAAATCCTGAATTTTTTATTGAAAATTTCAACATATATAATATTCCCCAGGCCAATAATATGTATGAATATATATTGTGTATTGTAGCATATGGTCCATACACATTTGTCTGAAAGTCTACTGAATAGTGTTCATAGAATAAATGATGATAATCATTTGTCCATAAAACTATTAGTGAAATTATCGGAATTATAAACAGTAATAAATATCTTTTTTTAAATTCAATTTTAGTATTGGCATATATAAGTCCCATAAAAAATACTGCTACTGGCACTAGACATGCCCCTATATATACAAAATAATCAAAATATATCGGTTCTATATTTAATGGTCCAGACAATGTAATTTGAGCAATCAACCCAATAGACCAAAGTATTAATAAACTTAAAGCCAATATAAATACTTTATTTAACTGGTTTTTACTTTTCTTCTTTGATAAATACACTATTAAAAATGCATTTATTATTGTAGTTATCACTAATGAAATTAGTGTTTGATCTTTAGTCATATTTTTATCATTCTCCTTTTATCAACTCTAACACATACCCTATATACTTAGAATTTATACTTGGCCAATAAAATTTATATTTTTCTAGTAATTTAACAGTATGTTCAGATTTTATTTTTATATTGCTATTATAATTTAAATTTAAATTCTTATCAAGGTCATTTAACAATAAATTTGCAAAATCTGAATTTTCACTTCTTAATGTTTTCTTTAATTTTTCTTTAAAACTTTCATTATCTACTATTTCTATGTCCTTTACAAATTTTAATATATCTTTTACAAAAACATGATTGTTATTAAATATATGATATATTCTATTATTTTTATTTGTATATTTTACAATCTTCATTATTGCTGTTGCAGTATAATCTATTGGAGTAAACTCTAAATAATCATCTTTAAGATATTCTGGAATTTTTCCTAATTTTATAAATGCCTTTAATCTACTTATATAAGCATTTTCAGATACATTCTCTTGGAATTTTCCATCAGACATTCTAGGCATTAGATTTCCAACTCTTAATATATATGCATCAGTACCTTGTAAAATTGCATCTAAAATCTTTCGTTCCGCTTCAAATTTACTTCTTATATAAACATTTTCTAAACTTTGTCCTATATAAAAACTATTTTCACGGAAATCTATTTTCTCAGAAAATTTTTGTTCCATATAGTATTGGTCAACAAGAGCATTTCCTGAAACACTCAATGTTGAAATATGAAATAACTTTTTATTAAATGTATTTGCAAAATCAATAAGTTTTTCTACACTTTTTACATTAGTATTATAAAATTCTTGATAATTACCATAATGAGATACTTTAGCTGCAGAATTTATTATTAAATCAATAGAGTTTCCTAATTTAAATAATTTTTCTTGATTTAATCCAAAACCATCTTCTGCAATGTTTCCTTCTATCGCAATTATTCTATCATTTATATATTTATCATATATATTTCCATAATAATAATGTAATTTTTCCATTAATTTTTCTTGTATTGTTAATCCAGGGTCTTTTCTAATAATAACATATATTTTTCCAGTTTCATTCTTTAGAATTTCGCGTAAAATATGAATACCCAAAAATCCAGTTACACCTGTTAATAAAATATTTTCATATTTATTATTATTAATTTCTTCCGGAATTGTCATATTTTTTTCTAATATATTTTTATATTTTTCATTTAAATAACTTAAATCATCTTTCTTTTCTGCTATTTGTAATTTTTCTTCAATTTTATCTGCTAATTGTAAAATTGTTGGATATGCAAATATATCTGAATAAGTTATTTTATCTGTAATTTTTAACAATTGCACATTCAAATTCATCGCTAATATAGAATCTCCACCTAATTCAAAGAAATTATCTTTTATTCCTATTGGCTTAGTATTTAATACTGATTCCCATATGGAAACTAATTTAACTTCTAAATCTGTTTTTGGTGCTACATATTTATTTTTTTCACTTTGCAATACTCCATTTGGTATTGGTAAAGCTTTTTTATCTATTTTTCCATTTGGTGTATATGGAAATACATCTAAAGCTGTAAAATATGATGGAACCATATAATTAGGTAATCTATCAGCTAAATATTTTCTTAATTCTTTTATCAGAATTCTTTTGGTAGCTATATAATAAGCTGATATTATTTCTCTATTTCCTATCAATTGTTTTACTACTTTTGCTTTTTTTATACAAGGGAATGTTAAAATTTCATTTTCAATTTCATCTAATTCAATTCTAAGTCCTCTAACCTTTACTTGATTATCTGCTCTTCCTAAATAATATATTTCTCCAGACTCATCGTACTTACATATATCTCCTGTTTTATACATTATACTATTCTCAATAAACGGATTTTTTATATATCTTTCTGCAGTTAAATCTTCTCTGTTTAAATATCCTTTTCCAACTCCATCTCCAGCTATGTACATTTCACCAGCAACTCCTATTGGAACTGTTTTTAGATTTTGGTCTAATATATATATCTGTGTATTAGCAAGTGGAACTCCTATATTTATTTCTTTTTTATTAGTTACATCTGTAAATGTTGAAAATACCGTTGTTTCACTTGGTCCATATCCATTATAAACCTTTTTTACACCTAACTTTAACAATTCATCTCTTAATTTTAATGGCAAAGCTTCACCCGCAAGTGTAACATATTTTAATTGTCCCAAATTAGGCATTTCTTCAATATTATCTAAAAATATTTGCATTCTAGATGGTGTCATTTGAATAAGTTGAACATCATTTTTTCTTATTAACTCATTTAATAATTGTGGTATTCTTTGTTCATCTTCATTTGCTAATACTATTTTTAATCCTTTTTGTAGACATATCAAAGTTTCAAAAATAAATATATCAAAGCTTACAGTTGTTACAGATGCCATATTTTTATATTCACATTTTTCTTTTAGAAAATCTACTTTTTTATTCAAATATGCACATAAATTTGATAAAGATTGATGTTTCAATACAACTCCTTTTGGAAGTCCTGTTGAGCCTGATGTATATATTATATATGATGTATCTTCTGGTTTATTTATTTGTTCTATATTACTTTTTGCTTTACTACTAATTTTTTTATCTAATATATCTATTTTATTTTCAAAGTTCATTTTCTCAAATAATTCTTCATTTGTTATTAGTATTTTTGCATCACTATTTTCAAGCATGTACTCAATTCTCTTTTCAGGATATGTTGGATCTATCGGAATATAGCATGCTCCTGATTTTAGAACTCCTATTAATGTTGGAATTAATTCCAATGATCTTGGTAGCATAACTCCTACTATATCATTTGGTTTTATCTTTTTTTCTTCTCTTAAATATCTAGCTAATTGATTTGCTTTTTCATTTAAGTTTTTATATGTTAATTGTTTTCCTTCAAACACTATAGCTACAGCATTTGGTGTTTTATTAGCTTGTGTCTCAATTAATTCCGCAATTGTTTTGTCTTTTGGATAATCCATTTTAGTATTATTAAATTCATATAATATTTTATTTTTCTCAGTTTCAGAAATAATTTCAATATCTTTTATTTGAACATTTATATCTTGCATAATACATTCTATTGTGTTCATATAATGTTCAAATAATCTTTCTATTGTATCTTTCTTAAATAAATCTGTACAATATTCAATATTAATTGTATGAGTCTTTGGCTTTATTTCTAATGACAAATTGAATTTTGAAATATTATTGTTAATTTCAACAATTTGTGTTTCTGTATTATCTAATTTAATAATATTTTCTTCTTTATTTTGATATGTAAACATTACATCAAACAATGGATTTCTTGAATTATCAGCCTTTATTCCAAGTTTTTTTACTAACATATCAAATGGATATGGTTGTTGTGACAAATCATTCAAGATTTGATCTTTCATATCATTTAAAAATTCTATAAATGGTTTGTCTGGATTAATATTGGCTTTTGTTACAATATTATTTACAAACATTCCAATCATTCTTTTTAATTCATTTTGGTTTCTATTTGCAATTGGACTTCCTAAAATAATTTCACTCTGTCCTGTATATTTGTATAATAATGCATAAAATGCTGAAATAAAGAACATGTACGGAGATGTACCAATTTTCTTTGCAAATCTCTCTATTCTTTTGAATTTTTTCTCATCAATTACATTAGCAATTTTATTTCCATTATAACTTCTATTAGCAGTCATCTTATAATCATATGGCAAATTTAATTGTTCAAAATCTGAATTTTTAAATTTATTTATCCAATAATTTTCTGTTTGTTTTATTTCGTCACTTTCATTATATTTTTCTTCCCATACCGCATAATCTTTATATTGTATTGGAATGTTTTTTAAATTATCTCCATTATATAATCTTTCAAATTCTATAATAAAGTTGTTTAAAGATGTTCCATCCATTACAATGTGATGTGCATCCATTAATACAAATGTCTTTTTATTATCAATATAATGCACTTCCATTCTAATTAATGGTTCTTTTTCCATTTTAAATGGTTTTGAAAAATTCTTAGCAATTTCTTTTATTTCATTTTCTTTATTATAAAATACAGATATTAATCCCTCTGTACTTTCTTCTATTTCTTGCATTACATTATCATTTTTTAATACAAATCTTGTTCTTAAAATACTATGCCTTTTTAAAATTTTATTAAATGCTGCTTTTATTTTATCTAAATCTAATATTTTATCTACTAGCACACCACCTGGCATATTATAAACAAGATTATCATCACCAATCATTTTTACATTATAATAAATTCTTTTTTGTGCAGATGATAATGGATATGCCTCTTGTATTGGTGCTTTTTCAATTTTATTTTTTAATGTACCTTTTGTCTGATTTTCTGCTATATAATCAGACATATCTTTTATTGAATAATTTGTTAATATATCTTTTATATTTATTTGTACATTAAATTTAGATAAAATTTTTGTAGATAATGTTATAGCTGTTAATGAATCTCCCCCTAGCTCTAATAAAGTATTATTTATTCCAACGCTTTCAAGTTGTAACATTTTTTCAATTATTTTTATTAGTTTTCGGTCAAGTTCATTTCTAGGTTTAACAATTTCATTTTTGTTATCTTTAAAATCAGGATCTGGTAATGATTTTCTATCTACCTTTCCATTTTGTGTATGTGGAAATTTCACTAATTGCACAAAATATTGTGGTATCATATATTCTGGTAATTCTTTACTTATTCTTTCCTTGATATTACCATTATCATTTAATACTGATGTATAATAAGCTATTAATGCATCTCTATTATTATTTAATTTTCTCTTAACTACAATACTTTGGATTATATTATTATCATTTTCTATTGCATTTTCAATTTCTCCAAGTTCTACTCTAAATCCACGAATTTTTACTTGGAAGTCTGTCCTTCCTAAATGAACAATATCTCCGTTTTCATTGTAATACGCTAAATCATTTGTATTATAAATTTTATCTTTGTCTTTAAATGGGTTTTCAATAAATTTTTCTTTGTTTAATTCTTCTCTTTTTAAGTAACCATTTGATACACCATCTCCACCTATATATAGTTCTCCTGGAACTTCAAATGGTAATAATTTTTGTTTTTTATTTAATATATAACATTGTGTATTAGCAATTGGTTTTCCAATAGAAATTGATTTTTCTTTTGTCAATTCCTTTACTGTTGACCATATTGTTGTTTCTGTTGGTCCATACATATTAAATATTCTAGCTTTAGTTAATCTTTGCATTTTAGTTAGCAATTTGTTTCCTATAGATTCTCCACCAACTAAAATATCTGTTATATTTTTAACAAATTCTAAATTTTCTTTGTTTTCAAATATTGTTGAAAATCTTGATGGTGTTGTTTGAATCATATTTACATTATTCTCCAAACACAATTTATTTAGCAATGCTGGCATGTTTTGCTCATTCTCATTTGCTAAAACTAATGTCATTCCAGATGTTAATGTACACCACATTTCTAGTCCAAATATATCAAAACATACTGTTGTTACAGATACCATATTTTTATTTGGTACAAATTCAATAATTTCTTTCATTCCTTTTACAAAATTATTTAGATTTCTATTTGTTACCATTACTCCTTTTGGCTGACCTGTTGAGCCAGAAGTATATATTAAATATGCTAATGTATTTGCATCTAATTTTAAGTTAATATTTTCTTTACTATATGTTTCTTTATCTTCAGAATCTACATTAATTGTATTACATTTTTCTAAAATATGTTTTTGTGTTTGACTATTAACTAAAACAAGTTTTGTTTCACTATTTTCTAGCATATATGTTATTCTGTCTTGTGGATATTCTGGATCAATTGGTAAATATGTTGCACCACATTTTAATATTGCTATTAGCCCTATAATCATTTCTGGTGAACGATTAAGCATTATTCCAATTATATCTTTTGATTGAATTCCAGCACTTATCATTTTTCTTGCTAACATATTAGCTCTTTCATTTAATTCTTTGTACGTTAGTTTTTTTCCATTACTTATAAGAGCTACTTTATCTGGAAATTCAAGTACCTTATTTTCAAATAATTCAATAACAGTTGCATCTTTATCATATACAACTTCTGTTTCATTAAATTTTCTAAGTAATTTTTCTTTTTCTTCAACTGTAACAATATCAATATCTTTTAAAAGAATATTTTTTGTGCCAATTACTTGATTTATTATATTCAAAATTCTCTTATGAATTGCTTCTATATCTTTTTCTGCATATTTGCTCGTTTTATAATCATATGCAACATTCAAACTTCCTGTGTCATTTAAATCATATATTTGTATATCAATATCTTCTGCACAGCAACCATTAAATGTCCATTCTGTTTTATATTTTACATCTCCTTCTGTCTGTTGTGCATTTGTTATTTGATATGACAACAAAATATTATATAAATTAGGAATATTTTTATCTCTTTTTCTCAAATTTTCAATTAAAGCTTGGTATGAATATTTTTGGTGTTTCAACATATCCATAGAATCTGTTGCTATATTTTTAACAAATTTTTGGAATCCAATTTTCTCATCCATATTAATCTTAAATGGCGCCATGTTAATAAACATACCAGCTGCTTGTTTTTCTTTAAAATTAGTTCTATTTAATATAGGTGTTCCTATAACAAATTCATCTAATCCTGAAATCTCGCCTATATATATAGCATAAACAGCCATAAAGAAATTATATAGTGATATTCTATTCTCTTTGCAATATTCTTTTATTTTTGCAATATCTTTTTTCTCTATTTGATATTGTTTTCTTTCTCCCTCTGGATTGTTTGTATCATTTTTTTCTTTTATACTTCCTGGTATTGTCGCAACTTCTGGTATATTTTGAAATCTCTCTTCCCAGTATTTTTTATCTTTCTCAAATTTTTCACTTTTTTGGTATTCTTTTTCAGATTTAATATAGTCTATATAAGAATATATAGCCTTTTCTTGAATTTCTTTATTTTGTTTTAAAGCTGAATATGTTTTGATAATTTCATTACAAATAAGCGCAAGTGTCCAAGCGTCTGAAATTAGGTGGTGTATATTAAGCGCAAAGGCTCCTTTACCATCTTTAAACTTAAAGATATAAAATTTAAATAATTTTGAATTTTCTAATTTAAATGTTGTTCTTGAAATCTTATTTATTTCATTTTCTAGGTCATTTTGTCCCGCAATATTAATAGCGTCTATCTGAATTTTTTTTCTTTCAGATAACACCTGCTTCACTTCTCCATCCACTAATTTGAACTCTAACCAGAAGTTATCGTGTTTTTTACACACTAATTTTATAGACTCCTCTAACTTATCGAAGTCAACTTTTTCTTGTATTACAGCGCTACCACATATATTGTTTATACTACTTCCTCTGTAGTATTGTTCTGTAACCCAGATTGATTTCTGAGCGTTTGTTAAATTCCCCATTTTCTTAACATCCTTTTTTATAATTATATACTTGCGTATAATTCATACTCTAATATTGTAACATTATTTTACAAATTTTGCAATTTTTTTGACAAAATTATGCCAATTTTATGTAAAAAAGTACGAATAATGTAAATATTCGTACTTTTTTACCCTTTTAACTCTTTTTTATCATAAAAATTTGAGTTCATGAGGAATCCCAAAAATATAAAGAAATATGGCGAAGTATAATACATTGAATTTCCAAACATTGCTGATATTAAATATGTTATAACAACCAACAAGAATACTTGTCCTTTTTCATCTTTTTTTAAAAATTCTTTTATTCCTTTTATTATAATTATTCCAACAGCTATTACATATAAAATCAATCCTGGTAACCCAGATGTTGTTGCTAGTTGTATCAATAAATTGTGTGGTCTATCTTGGTCAGTTATTCCAACCGAATCATATTTAGTTCCTAAATTGTCCGGTCCATATCCCAAAATTGGATTTTCAGCAAAAAATTGCAATCCATATTTCCAAAGTGCCATTCTGTAAGTACCTGTTTTTTCAAATTCTTTTTCAATTTTTTCATCATCTTTATTTAGAATTTTGTATATTATAGTTTTAAAATCATTTCCAAATTGCCTTATATTATCAAAAGCTAAAATTTTATAATCTTGTTTTATAGTGCATGATAATATCACAAAAATTGATATTGCTATTAATACTGCTACAACATTTTTTCGTTTAATAATGCTATACACTGTATACGAAATAACTGATATTGTAACAGCAAGATAACATCCAAATGTATTGTTATATATCAACATATAACTTATAAATGCAAAACATATTAAATATAAAACTTTTATTTTCTTACTTTTCTCTGTCACATACATTCCAAAACAAGCCATCAATGATATCATCAAAAAATATCCATAATGATTAAATTGTGAAAAATAAGCTGTTTTACGACTTGTATTTACAAAATACATATTAAAAAATACAGGATTTATTTTCATGCTCACACACAAGCTCAAAATTGACATTAATGTTGTAACAACAATGATTGTATTTAAAATTATTTTCCTTAACTGGTCTGAATCAAGCAAAAATGCACATAAAAAGAATCCTGCATAATTTAAATACATAAAATATCCTTCTTTTCTATATCCTGTTCCCTCAAATACATTTTTTTTATTTTCTGCAAAAATACAAGAAACAAATGTCCATATCATATATGCAGTAAAGAAAAAAATTGGTATTATCTTTTTCAGAAACTCTTTTTTATTTGATGATTTTATTAATTTATAAATAAACCATCCTATAAATATTGCTATTCCTACTATTCCAATAACCACCATTAGTTTTAAAGAATTTTCATTAGCATGCCATTTTCTATCTGTAAACCTTATTGTTTTTACTACTGGCACAATTGTCCAAAGTAATAGCATAAAGTATATTATATAATTTTTTACTTTTATAACTTTGTTCATATACATTATCCCCCGTTTCGCTTATTATATATTATTTATTTTTTATTGTCCATATTTTTGATTATTTTAAAATTTTAGTATCATACTTAATACTAGGAGGCTGATATGTTTAAAAAGTTTTTTAAAATTTTAATTTATATTATACTTATTGCTCTATTACTCGGTATTGCTTTCTCAATTTATACTACATATAATAATATAGATATTACACCTGAATACGAAATTAAGAGAACTGAATCCACAATTCCTTTACAAACTGTGGAAAATGTCACTCAAGAAAGCCAATCTGTGGCAGATATGTTAGAAAAAGTTTCACAAAGTGTAGTTGGAATATCTAAAATAAAAACAAAATCTAATTCAATCTTTTCCTCTAGTAATTCCATAAATGAATTAGGGTTGGGAACAGGAATTATTGTCTCTAATAATGGATATATTTTAAGCAATTGCCATGTTACAGGCAAAAAATCTTCAACATGTTATATCACTTTGGAAAATGGTTATACTTATGAAGGTTCTGTTGTTTGGTGTGATTCAGATTTAGATTTATCTATTACAAAAATCAATGCCACAAACCTACCTTATGCAACTATTGGAGATTCTTCTAATTTGAAAGCTGGCGAAACAGTTTATGCAATAGGAAATCCAATAGGATATGAATTTAGAAAAACCATTACTTCTGGAATAATTAGTTCTACTAACAGGTCTATCAGATTTGAAGAAAATAATAATGTAGTTTATATGACTGATTTAATTCAAACAGATGCTTCAATAAACCCAGGAAATAGTGGCGGACCTCTGTTAAGATCTAATGGCGAGGTTATTGGAGTAAATACTGTTAAAATAACTTCTGCTGAAGGGATTGGTTTTGCGGTTCCTGTTAATGTTGTAAAACCTGTGATTGAAAATTTTGTAACTAATAATAGTTTTAATGAAGCTTATCTAGGAATTTACGCTTATGACAAAGAGGTTATTCCTTATCTTTCTTCTGCTCCTAACTTTTCATCTGGAATATATCTGGTTCATATAAATTCCGATAGCCCAGCAATTTCAAGCGGAATTCAAGTTGGAGATATAATAACTTCTATTGATGGAAAAAATATTAATAATATGATTGAATTAAAAGAATATATCTATACAAAATTGCCCGGAGATACTGTTTCTGTTAATGTTAGCCGTGGATATGTATCAAGAACCTTTGATATTATTTTAAAATAATTTTGGGATTTTTTCCAAATATACTTGAAAAATCCCAAAATTCACAGTATAATAGATAAGGTAATGCGCTCGTAGTTTAGCTGGATAGAATGCGAGGCTACGAACCAAGTATGCAATTGGTTGCAAAACCGTTGAAATATGGGAAGTTCGGGAGTTGGTTTTGTTGTATGTCCCCAAACTTTCCCCCAGATGCTTAGTTTAAAATTATTTTTGCTATATATTGAAAATTTAATAAAATTGTTTTATAATAATTAACATATGCGGCTATAGTTTAACTGGATAGAATGCAAGCCTACGAAGTTTGAGATTTGGGGGTTCGAGTCCCTCTAGCCGCACCAAATTAAGCATCTGTATATGTTTTTAAGCACTTATCTTCATAGGTGCTTTTATTTTTTTCTTTGTAAACCTTGTTCCTTTTAATTTAGTTTCTTTTTCTGTTTCAAATGACTTATGACTTGCTTTTTTAAATTCTTCTTTCTTCCTTTTATCAGAAATAAAGATATAATAAAATTCTGTAGTTTCAAAATCAGCGTGTCCCATAATTTCTCTTAAAACTTCTTTATCCATTCCATTCTCACTCATTAAAGTTGCAAAAGAATGTCTAAAACCATATACAGTCATATGTTCCAAGCCATATTTCTTAATTATAGATTTTAATTTTTTATCAAGTCTTTCAGGTAAGTATGGTGTTCCTATTGTATTCAAAAAAACATGTTCCTTTGAAGGATCAAATTTTCTTCGTTGCTTTTCTCTTAATTCTTTTCTTTCGTTGTATATTTCTTGTAGCATTTTCTTTAATCTAGGACTTAAAGGAATCTCCCTATAACTTTCTTCTGTTTTTAAATCATCATCTACATACTCATGACCAATTATATTGAAATCATAATCATAAATTGTAGTATCTTTATGTGCATTATCTACATATAACATATCTTTATCAAATAATATGTTTGACATCAATAATCCACATCCTTCTTCTGGCCTCATACCAGACTGCAATAATGTTGCAAATAACTTGCAAAAACTTCGACCATCTTTTTCTAAAATATCAAGCCATATTGGTTGTCTATCAGCAGGTAGATATACCAATTTTGTTTTTTTAGACCTTTTCTTTTTAGAAAATTTTAGTTCAAATTCAGGTATTTCCTTAATAAGTTCTTTCTTTTTTGCATATTGAAGTATTTGTCTAATCATTAAAAAAACATCTTTTGCAGCACGAGGATAAACTTTTCGTAAATCAGAAACATATTCTTCTACAATTTCTTTTGTCATTTCTGGTACAGTATATTGAGAAAAATTGCCTTTTATATGTTTTTTTAATGTATATGCGTATGTTTCAACTGTTTTGGGACTAATTTTCTTTCCTGTCGTAGGATTAATATATTCTTTTTTATAATTAAGCCACATAACAGCAAAATCGGAAAAATTAATACAAGAACTTATACCACGATGAAGTATAACATCTTCTTTTGCATCTTTATACTCAGGAAAATACTTCAAATTTTCTTCACATTCTTCCGAAAACACACTTTCTTCAACTAATTCATGGTTTTGTTTTATTAAATAAGTATCAATAATTAGTTCTGCTAATCTTTGTCTTGCTAATTGTTCTGTTTGTGCTGACCTAGATAGTCTTGGGTTGCAATCTGCCCCTTTCAATTTGTTTTTTAATTCTAATCTCACTCTAGCTTCAAAGCTGTTGCCTCTTTTTCTTATTGTAACTGTTCCTTTTTCAGCCTTTTTTGCTTTTGTATTAATATTAGTAGCTCTTTTATTATTTATTTTTTCCATTCCGTTTTATACTCCTTTCAAAAGGCTTAAAATAAACAACAAAAAAGATATATTATAAAACTGTATCAATTATATAATATACCCTTTTATAAAAGCAATGGTGAAATCTTAATATTTTCCATAAGTACCATAATTGTTATCAAACCATTCCTGTAATTTTGCTCCGTTAATAATTATTTTTCTTTTGAATCTTATTGCAGGAAAACCTGGAACTGTTACTAACTTTAGCATTAGATTTCTGCCTATTCCTAGTTGTTTTCTTGCTTCATCAATACTTATACCAAATCTAGCAATATCAAAGTTATTATTATTCATTTGTATCACATCCGTTTTTCAAATCTTTTAATTTCTTTTCTGCATAAACTTTACTCTCTGCAATTCCTAACACAATATTTCTGGGATAGATTTTAAACGCCTGTTTCATTTCTATACCAAAATTAGCAACACTTAAATCTCCCGTATAATCAGAATGAATCATACTTTCAAATGCTATTTGTCCGTATGCAATAGCTTCTTTTTTATTCATAGCTTACACCTCCAACAAAAGTTTCAAAAAGAGAAATAATATTGTCCCATTGAATTTCCGAATCTTCTGTTATAGTAATTTCGCATTTTTCAATATAAGAATAATCTTTTTTTGACCTTATAATAAATTCTAATTTTTGTGAGTCATTTGCTGAATAATTTATTTCTGCATAAACTTTACTTTGTTTTGTATTCAATTTATCAGCCAATTTAAAAACTTTTAATAATTTCTGTTCCATAATTATTACCTTTCTTTTATATATTTAGGTACATCTGCAGAACGACCAAGTTTCTCATCAAATTCGTACCTATGTTTAGAAGGGTTATATTTGTAAGCACTACTATTCCATTTTCGATAGCTTTCATTGCTTAAATGTTTCGATTTTGATAATTCAAGTGATGCTTGTCTATGTTGTTCTTCCACAAAAGCAAAATTGTCATCAATTCTTTTTTGTTCTCTTTTGTGTTTTATAAATTTATTTTGATCTTGTTTTCTTTTTTTCTTTGACTTATTACTTCTGTATTCTTTCTCCTTAGAGTATCTTTCATCTTGCTTAATTATTTTTGTAATATAACTAGAAGATGTATGTATCATTTCTGCTATTTCTTTTACTTTTAAATGCTCATTAAAAAAATACTTTATAATTAGTTCTTTTGAATTTTCCATTTAATCACCTATGGTTAATTTTTTGTCGACAATATTTTGATACGACAAGCCTATTAGAGAAATTACTTAATCTCTAATTCTTTCATCTTTTTTCTAAATGCTTCTTGTTTTTGTTTTTTACTTTTTAATTCTTTACGAAGTCTAATTTTTAATTTTATTTTTGGTAGTAAAACATCAATAAAGAATATTATAAATGTAAGGCATAATCCAATTAATACAAATCTTAAAAACATCTTAAATCTCCTTTCCATAAAAAATAAGAAAAATCAAGATTTTTCTTTCTAAGAGTTGCTAACGCAACTCT
>USMB01000031.1 GCA_900555615.1 uncultured Clostridium sp.
GATAATGCTTGGAGTCAAATTGATGTACAATTACAAAGAAGATTTGATTTAATTCCTAATTTTGTTGAGACTGTAAAAGGTTATATGACACATGAATCAGAAACATTTGAAAAAATTGCAGCATTAAGAACTTCATGGGCAAATTCTTCTTCAGTAGGAGAAAAAGCAAAATTAGATGGAGAACTTTCTGGAGCTTTAAAAACAATTATGGCTGTTTCAGAAAATTATCCAGAATTAAAAGCAAACACAAACTTTTCAGAATTATCTGAAGAACTTCGTAATACTGAAAATAAAATTTCTTTTTCAAGACAATTTTACAATGACAGTGTTACAATGTATAACACTAAATTAGAACTTTTCCCTTCTAACATTATTGCAGGAATGTTTAACTTTACACCAAGAGAACTATTTGCTGCAGAAAGTGATGAAGCTAGAAAAAATGTTAAAGTTAGTTTTGACAAATAACATTTAATTAATGCCAGTTTCCTTTGCTACCATGCATTAGAACTGGCAACATTTTTATTTGAAAGGATGATTTTATGTTTGAAGATATTAAAAAAAATAAAATTAAATCTTGGTTTATAGTTTTGTTATTTCTTGTCTTTATTTCTTTAATTGTTTACTATATTTGTATGGCCTTAGACTTAGGAGAAATGTCTATCATTATAGCATTAATTTTTTCTATTGCCTCTACTTTTGGTTCTTACTATTATAGTGATAAAATAGTATTAAGCTTAAATAAGGCTAGACCTGCAACCAAAGAAGAAAATTTAAAACTTGTAAATATTTTAGATTCCCTAGTTGTTGCATCTGGTCTACCTTGCACTCCAAAATTATATATAGTTGAAGATAAACAGCCAAATGCTTTTGCTACTGGAAGAAATCCAGAAAATGCTGTAATTTGCGTTACAACTGGTCTATTAGATAAATTAGAATATTATGAATTAGAAGGAGTTTTAGCACATGAAATGGCTCATATAAAAAATTATGATATTCGACTTTCAGCAGTAGTTTCTGTTATGGTAGGTTTTGTTGTTATGCTTTCAGATTGGTTTACAAGAATCTCTTTTTGGGGTGGACCTAGAAAAAGAGATGACGATGACAACGGAAATCCAATATTAATGATTATAGGATTTGTATTTTTAATTCTTTCTCCTATATTCGGCCAACTAATGCAACTTTCACTTTCAAGAAAAAGAGAATTTCTTGCAGATGCCACAGCCGTAGAGTTTACGCGAAATCCTGATGGACTTATTTCTGCTTTAATAAAAATTTCTGATGACCCTAATGAATTAAAAGTTGCAAATAATGCTACGGAAAATATGTATATAGTAAATCCTTTTAAAGGAAAAAAATCTTCTTCAAGTTTATGGTCAACTCACCCAAGCATTGAAGATAGAGTTACGGCTTTAAGGAATTTAAAGTAATTTATCAAAAGTGTTTCAATTTGTGAAACACTTTTTTTGTATCTTTTTGCATTTTAATGTCATATCTTACTAGAGGAGGATATAAATATGATTTTAAAATGTATTTTTTTAGCATTATCCGCAAGTATTGATGCTTTGGGTCTTGGTATTACATATGGTATAAAAAAGACCAAAATGTCTAAAGCTGGTAATCTAATAATTTTCACAACACTATTTTGCTTATCTGGAATTTCTATATTTATAGGTCATTATATTTCGATTTTATTTTCACCTATTTTCTCTGCATTACTAGGCTCTTCTCTTTTAATTTTGCTTGGAATTTATAATATCTTTAAGGCTCAAAATAATACTACTACAAATTTTGATGCTGATTGTTCTAATTTTATCGATGCAAAAGAAGCTCTTATTTTAGGTTTAGCTGTTGCAGTTGATGCTTCTTGTGTTAGCTTAGGATCTGGAATGATTGGAATTGGTGGTTTGATTTTACCACTCTTAATGGCTATTTTCCACACTTTCTTCGTTAATTGTGGAAATATCGTTGCCACAATTATTACTAAAAAAATTATAGTTTCATCAAAATTACTTTCTAGCATATCTGGAATAATACTGATTTTTATAGGCTTAGTTAGATTGCTGACTTGAAATGGAGGATTTTATGTTATTAAATTGTATTTTATTAGCTTTGTCTGTTAGTATAGACTCTTTAGGAATCGGTATTAGTTATGGTTTAAAGAATACTAAAGTTAACTCTTTAAGTAATATTACCCTCTTTGCTATATCTTTTTGTATTACTTGTGGTTCTATTTTTTTAGGGCACTATATTTCTGCTTTATTTTCCCCTACTTTTTCAACTATACTAGGTTCTTCTTTTTTGATTATATTGGGGATTTATAATATATATAAGTCTTTAAATAGACCTCTAGTAAATTATGATACAGACCATTCTAATAATATTGATGCTAAAGAAGCTATTTTCCTTGGTTTAGCTCTTTCTATAGATTCTGCTTGTGTAGGTATCGGTTCAGGCATTATTGGTATTAATGACATTGTTTTACCTTTTTTGGTAGCTTCTTTTCAACTTGTTTTTCTTAATTGTGGAAATTTAGTTGCTAACAGTATTGCTAAATATGTTAATGTTTCTGAATATGCTCTTTCTATTTTCTCTAGCCTTATTTTGATTTTTGTTGGCATATTTAGGGCTATATAAAAGGATTTAAGAATTTCTGAACAGAAATTCTTAAATCCTTTCGATTATATAATATATATTATTTTAATAAATATTTATCCCTAACACTAATACTCTTATTAAGATTACTATTCCAATTACAGCAATAATAGAAATTAAAATTTTAACTGATTTACCATCTGTACTGCTCTTTATATATTTTCTAGTTCCTACAATAATAGTTATTATCGCTGAGATAGGCAATAATATAAAAAATATTCCGTTAATAACTTTTTTCCAAGGTTCTGGTTCTATAACGCCATACTCTGGTGTTATTATTTGTGTATCTTCAGCATATATTTTATTGGCAAATTTCACTAAATAAATTCCTATTATCATAAAAATCCCAACAATTTTTTTTATAAATTTTCTCATAAACTTCCCCTTTTTATTTCTTATTAATCATTTTATATGTACATTTATTTTGGCAATTATTTTCAAAATCCCATGTATGGAAAGCACCACCTTGGCAATACTCCCACTCTTTACATTTTTGGCACTCATCACATTTTGTTCGTTCATTATTCCTAAACTCTTTGTATTCATTTTCCCAAACAGCTTTGAAATTATCTCTTTTTATATTTCCTTGAATAAACTTTGGTAACCTAGGAACATTAGGACAAACAAATAAATCTCCATTATACAAAATACTTGCAATGCTTATTCCTGTTCTACAATAAAAGATTTGTGGTCTTACTTCTTTTTCATATTCCATTCCTAAAAATCCCGGACAGCCATACTGTATATCCATTTTTTTATTTTTCCTATTAGCTTTTAGAAAATCTAATATTTTTCTTATTTCTTCTCCATTTAGCAACAAGTCCTGATTTTCATTTGCTCTTCCTATAGGGTCCATAGAAACTAATCTCCAAGAATCTATACCTAAATTTAGCATTATGTTGTAAAGTTGTTCAATTTGGTTAATGTTTTCTTTATGAAATACAGTTGTAACCTGAATTATTTTTAAGAAGTTAGCTTTCTTAAGTTTTTTTATATTATCAATTATTATATTATATGAATTAGGTACTCCTCTAAATTTGTTATGAGTCTCTTCTAATCCATCAATACTTATAGAAATACTTTCCATATTGGCTTTTCTTAATTTTTCTATATTCTCATCATTTAATAGCATTCCATTTGAAGTCATTCCCCATCTAAATCCAAGTTCATTGGTAGCATATTTCATAACCTCACATAGATCTTTCCTCATTAAAGGTTCTCCACCAGTTACATCTATCCATATTTTAGTAGAATCCATATCTTGAGAAATTTGTTTAAAAGCATTTTTTATCTCTTCTGTCGTTAACTCTCCTTCGTATTTTCTTTTTTCTGCACTACTTCCACAATGTTTACATTTAGCATTACATGTTAGTGTACACTCCCAAAACAAATCAATAAGCCTATGTTCTTGTAATTGCTTTTCTTTATAAGTTTTATATATTTCTAATTTTCCTAGTTTATATATTTGTTTTAACATTTTTTATCTCCTATTTCAATTTCATAGAAAGCAATTTTGATATTCCCTTTTCTTCCATAGTTACTCCATAAACAGTATCTGCCGCTTCCATTGTTCCTTTTCTATGTGTAATAACCAAAAATTGTGTTTCTTTTGCAAACTTTTTCAAATACTCAGCATATCTGTATACATTAACATCATCTAGAGCCGCTTCAATTTCATCAAGAACACAGAATGGTGCTGGATTAATTTTTAAAATTGCGAATAGTAATGCTATGGCCGTAAATGCCTTTTCTCCTCCTGAAAGCAATGTCATATTTTGAAGTTTTTTTCCTGGTGGTTGAACAGTAATATCAATTCCACATTCCAAAATATTTTCTTCATCTGTCAAAGTTACCTCTGCCATTCCTCCGCCAAACAATTCTTTAAATACTTCTCCAAAATTTTTATTTATAATCTCAAATTTTTCTTTAAATTGTTGTTTCATTGTTTCTGTCATATCTTGTATTACTTTTCTTAATTTTGACATTGTATCTTCTAAGTCTAATCTTTGTTCACACATAAAATCATATCTATCTTTTAATTTTTTGTATTCTTCAATAGAATCAACATTTACACTTCCAAGTTCTTTTATATCAGTTCTTAAGACATTTACTCTCCTCTGCGTAACTGCTACATTTTCAGGTTTTTGATATTCTCCTGCATTATTTGGAGTAAGCTCATATTCTTCCCACATTTTGTTTATTACATCTGTAATATCTTCTTCTGTTTTAGTTTTCTTTACTTCTATCTTTGTTATTTGAGCTTTTAACTCTTCAATCCTCTTAAACTGTTCAGTTTGTTCTTCTTCTTTTTTGCTCAATTTTTCATTTTTTTCTATTCTTTCTTTTTTCATTTTGTCAATGTTTTCGCCACTATTTGAAACTTTTGATTTTACCTTTTCTATTTCTTGTTTTGTATTTTCTATTTCTATTTTTAGCTTATCATTTTCTAAAATTGCATTCTTTATTTGTAAACTTTTATTATTCTTATTCTTAGTATGTGTCTCTATTTCCTTCATTATCATTTCTGTCATTTCTTGAATAGAAACTTCGCTTTCATTAAAAGATGAAACTGATATTTTTAAATTTGTAATGTCTAAATTTAAATCATCTATGTATTTTTGACTTTCCTTATTTGCATTTGAAAATTCATCTATTATTTTTTGGTCCTCTTCATTTTGTTTGCTCATTTTTTCAATGCATTCTTTATTTTTTTGTTTACTTGCTAATGTTTCATTTTTGCTCTTTTCGGTCTTTTCTACCTCTTCTTTCAATTTATCTATTCGATTTTGAATTTGTTCTATATTTTCATCAATTGATATTATTCTTTGTTTTTCTGTTGCATATGTAATATCTATTTCTTGTAATTGTTTTTCTAAACTTTGAACTTCCTCTATAATATTTTCTGATGAATCTACATATTTTTCTTTATCTTCCTCTAATTTAGAAATCTTATTTCTCAATCCCTTCAATTCTTTTTCAAGAACTTCAATTTCTCTACTTCTTCCTAAAATATTTACTGTTTTTTTGGCAACAGATCCACCTGTAATTGCTCCTGATGGATTTATTACATCACCTTCAATTGTTATTATTCTAAATGAATAATTATTTTCTTTTGCAAGATTTATTGCATTTTGCATATTGTCCACAACTACGGTTCTGCCTAATAAGCTGAATATAATTTGCTCATATTTTTTATCAAATTTGACTAAATCTGAAGCCACTCCTACTACACCTATCTTTTTTCCTTTTATGCTGTCAAGCTTTTTCCCTTTTACAGATGTAATTGGTAAAAATGATGCTCTACCTAAATTGTTTTTTCTTAAATGTTCTACCAATTTCTTAGCATCTTCTTCAGTATCTGTAACTATATTTTGCAAGCTAGCTCCCAAACACATTTCTATCGCAGTTTCATACTCACTTGGCACAGAAATAATATTTGCTAAAACTCCATGCATTCCTTTTCCAAGTTCTTTTATTTTCTCACAATCAATTAAAAGAGATTTTACACTTTTAATATAACCTTCTTTTTCTTTCTCTGTTTCAACTAAAAAATTATATCTTGATTGTTTCATTCTCATATCATTTGTATTATTAATTATCTGCAAATCAAATTCTTTTATCTTTTTATCTATTTCTTGTTTTTGACTATATATATTTTCAATTGATTTTAATACTTTGTTTCTATTATTCTCTATTTGATAAAAACCTTTTGCAATATCTTCTCTTTTCATTCTCGTTCTATCTAAATTCAAAATATTAGCATCTATTTCCTGCTTTATCTGTTTTTGTCTTTTTTCAATATTATCTATATTAGCCGTTTGTGTACTTATTTCAGTTTGCAATTCATATTTTTTATCTATGTTTTCTTCAACTTGCTTTTTCTTTGCTTCTATTTCAATCTCTTTTGAACTTAACTTTTCTGTCAATTTCTTTAATTCTTCTTCTTTTGCCTTTAATTCATTTTCAAATTTTTCTTTATTTTGTTTTAAATTATCTTTTTTATTTTGTTTCTGTTCTATATCTTGTTTTAGATTTTCAATCTTTTCTTCTAGCTCTTTTATTTCTTTTTGATATAACTCAGTATTTTCTATATTATTTTTAATTTTTGCTTCTGCTAAATTAATATTTGAATTTAGTTTTTCTATTTCTTTTTGACTTTCAAAGCCTATGTTTTGCATATTCTCTATTTGTAAAGTTATTTCATCAATTCTGTCTTTTAATTCTTCCTTTAAAATTTTGATTTTTTCTAGTTTTCCTTCTTCTTGATTTAAAGTTGAATTCATTATTTCTTCATCACTTGTTAACTCTTCTAGTGCTTGTCTATATTTTTCAATATTATAAATAAACAATCCTACTTCTATATTTTTTAACTCTTCCTTTAAATTCAAGTACTTTTTTGCTTTATCTGCTTGCATTTGCAATGGTTCAAGATTTCCTTCGATTTCTGTTAAAATATCATTTATTCTTAACAAATTTAACTTTGTTTGTTCTAATTTTTTCTCTGTTTCTTCTTTTCTTGAACGATATTTTACAATTCCAGCCGCTTCTTCAAATATATGTCTTCTATCTTCTGACTTATTACTTAGAATTTCATCAATTTTTCCTTGTCCTATAATAGAATAGCCATCACGTCCTATTCCTGTATCCATAAATAATTCTACTACATCTTTTAGTCTACAAGGAGCTTTATTGATATAATATCCAGTTTCTCCACTTCTATATATTTTTCTAGTTACAGTTACTTCTGAATACTCTATTGGAAGTGTTCCATCTGTATTATCAAATACTAATGATGCTTCTGCAAAGCCCAAAGATTTTCTACTTTGTGTGCCTGCAAATATGATATCTTGAGTTTTAGTTCCTCTTAAAGATTTCATACTTTGTTCTCCTAGTATCCATCTTATACTGTCAGATATATTACTTTTTCCTGAACCATTTGGTCCTATAACAGCTGTAATTCCTGGCATGAATTCTAATACTGTTTTATCTGCAAATGATTTAAATCCTTGCATTTCTAGCCTTTTTAAATACATGTTTATCACCTTTTCTTGTCGTTTCTTGTTGTATTTTATCGTAAAAAATAAAAAATAGCAAGTTATCTTGCTATTTTTATGCTTGTTTTTCTATTTCTTTCATATCTGCTTCAAAGTAGAACTCAACTCCATTATCTTTATTTTCAACACCGAAGTCATTTCCGTAATTATTCATAATAGCTCTTACTATTGAAAGTCCAATTCCACTTCCACCATCTTCTCTATTACGTGCTTCATCTGCTTTAAAAAATCTATTCCATACACGTGATAAGTTTTCTTTACTAATATTCTCTCCTGTATTAAATACAGTTATTCTAACTTTATTTCTTTCAGGATATTCTTTATTAGTTATTTTTATATATTTTTCACCATCAATATTTTCAACATGTTTTATTGCATTTGTTAAATAATTTGTGATAATTTGACTTGTATAAAAATCATCTGCAAATACATTAATTTTATCTTCTGTTTCAAATATTACTTCTGTTTTTCTTTCTTCTAACATTACTTTTGAAGATCTAACAATTTCTTTTTCTAGTTCTACAATATTAAATTCTCTATTGTTAAATTCTCTCTTTTCATATTCAAGTTTTGTTAATTCCAGAAGTTGCTTTACTAATTTATCCATTTTGTTGCTTTCATCTTGTATTACTTCTGCATAAAACTGTCTATTCTCTGGGTCTGTGTTAACATTTTCTAATAAGCCTTCACTATATCCCTGGATTAATGCTATTGGTGTTTTCAATTCATGTGATACATCTGATATGAAGCTTTTTCTCATTTCATCTATTTTGGATTTTCGCTCAATATCTCTTTCAAGTTCTATATTAGCACTTCGCAATTGATTAATAGTTTTTTCCAGTTTCTCTGACATTAAATTTATGCTTTTCCCTAATTCGTCTATTTCATCATTTGCATCTGAAACAACGTATTTGTGACTAAAGTCTAAATTAGCCATTTTTTTAGCAATACTATTTAATTCAGAAATTGGAGTACTAAATGTTTTAGCTATATATATGATTGCTATTCCACCAACAACTATTACAATTCCAGCAATTAAATATAAAAATCTATTTGAAATTCTTACACTTTCTTGTATTGAAGAGATTGGGATTCTAATATATGTTCCATATCCATTATCTAGTTTTCCTGATAATAATATATAATTGGATTTTGTTTCTGTATCCCTAATCTTCCTTATTTCTAATTTATCTGTTTCTTCCAAAACTTTATATTCTTGGTCTTTATTAAGTCCCCAAAAATCTATAATAATTCTTACACTTGATAAAAAGTCTTTGTTTGACAAATATACAGCTTTATCATTGTTGTCTTTTATAATTATATCAAAATTATTTTTTATTGCAATTTTGTCTAATTCCTCATCTAAATCAGTTATTTTCGAACCTCCATTATAATATGTATTAATCATATTATATGCAGATTTTAATTGATTACTTTTAGTATATTGATAATATTTTTCTAATACAAACTTATTTACAATTATTAAAAATAATATTATAGATATGACAACAACACACAATGTAAAAAACAATTTTCCTCTAACGGTTTTTAATTGTTTAGTTATACCGCTCATGTTATTTTTCCTCATTTCTTGATTTCAAATTTATATCCTATTCCTCTAATTGTTTCTATATATTTACCTTTTTTACCCAATTTATGTCTTATTTTTTTTATGTGGCTATCTATTGTTCTTGAATCTCCATAATAATCATAATTCCATACATTGTTTAAAATTTTATCTCTTGATAGTGCAATATTTTCATTATCTAATAAATATTTTAGCAATTCATATTCTCTTAAACTTAAATCAATTGGCTTTCCATCTACTGTTACCGTTCTACCTTCCTTGTCAATTACAATTCCATCATAATCCTTTGCTTGTTTTGTATCTCCATACACTCTTTTTATAATTGCTTCTACTCTTGCAACTAAAATTTTAGGACTAAATGGTTTTGAAATATATTCGTCAACTCCTAATTCAAATCCAAATAATTCGTCTTGTTCTTCTCCTCTAGCTGTTAACATTATTACTGGTAAATTTGATTCTTGTCTTATCTTTCTTAAAACTGACCAACCATCAAGTTTTGGCATCATTACATCCAATAAAATTAATTTAATTTTATTTCTGTTTTCCTCAAATACTTCAATTGCTTTTTCGCCGTCTTCGGCTTCTAGAATTTTATACCCTTTTGCAGATAAGAAATCTTTTAATAATTTTCTCATCCTTGATTCATCATCTACTACAAGAATATATGCTCCTTCCATCTTTTCTTCCTCCATCATAGTTTTATTTACTATTTTATTATACTTACTCTATATGTCTTTTTTGTGAAAGTTTTGCTACTTTTTCATATATATTGTTTGTGTATTATATGCCAATTCAACATTTTCATTTTGTAATATGTTCATTATTTTATAATTTACTTCTTCTTTGCAATATAAATATTCTAAATAACCTGTTTCATAAAAATATGCCATTACTATAATATCATATCCATTATCTGAAATCTCTTGAAATCTTACACTAATGCTACCATCTTGAATTATATCTTCTCTCTTTCTTAGCATTTCTTCTATTTTTCTTCTTGTCATTTCTACTTTTTCAAGTGGTGTATCTAATTCTAAAGTTAATCTTGTGTAATATCTTCTTTTTTCCATTTCACTATAATTTATAATTGCTAAAGATGCTACTTCTGAATTTGGAATATGTAATACTGAATTTTCTATTGTTCTAATGCTAGTACTTCTGAATTTTATATCTTCTACTGTTCCCTCATAATCACCAACTTTTATGTAATCACCAGTTTTAAATGGTTTATCTATAAATAATGCAAGTCCACCAATCATACTTTTTGCAGTATCTTGAGCTGCAAGAGTTATTACAACACCACTAATTCCAAGTCCTGTAATAAATCCACTAATATTATATCCTAATTCTGAAAGCATTAAAAATCCTGCAAAAATATAAATTAAAACTTTAATAACTCTTAATGCCGCATTTACTGTACTTTTATTAATTTCTTTACTGCTTCTACTCTGAATTTTAGTTACTATTCCATTTCTATCATCTAATCCATCTCCAAATGCTTTTGCAACAAATAAAATCATTGCTATTTTCATAATCTTTTCTATTAATGCTTCTATTTCTGGAGATACTGCAATACTTGTTTTTATGAATCTTAATGCTACATATATTCCAACAAAAGTAAATATTGTTTTTATAGGTCTATAAAATGGATTTTTCTTTACATCCTTTTTTTCTTTATTTTTTGATGTTAAAATTTTAATAATCAAACTCGCAATTCCTGCACTCAATATTCTAAAACCAATTACTATTCCTATTGCAATGGCAATTTGTGTTACAATTTCTATATTCATATAACCTCTTTTCCAAAAAAAACTGTCGCAATCAACAGTTTTTTCATTTTAGTTCATATAATCTCTTAATTTTTTGCTTCTACTTGGATGTCTTAATTTTCTTAATGCTTTTGCTTCAATTTGACGAATTCTTTCTCTTGTTACATCAAATTCTTTTCCAACTTCCTCTAGTGTTCTAGCTTTTCCATCTTCTAGTCCAAATCTTAATTTTAATACCTTTGCTTCTCTTGGTGTTAATGTGCTCATAACTTCTTCTAATTGCTCTCTTAATAATGTATATGATGCAGCATCATGTGGTGCTGGAGAATCTTCATCTTGTATAAAGTCTCCTAAGTGACTATCATCTTCTTCTCCTATTGGTGTTTCCAAAGATACTGGATCTTGGGCTATTTTTTGAATTTCCATTACTTTTTCAACAGACATGTCCATTTCTTTTGCAATTTCTTCTGGGGTTGGTTCTCTTCCTAATTGTTGTAATAAGTGTCTTGATGTTCTGATTAATCTATTTATTGTTTCTACCATGTGTACTGGTATTCTTATTGTCCTTGCTTGGTCTGCTATTGCTCTTGTAATAGCTTGTCTTATCCACCATGTTGCATAAGTACTAAATTTGAATCCTTTTGTATAATCAAATTTTTCTACTGCTTTGATTAATCCCATATTTCCTTCTTGTATTAAGTCTAAGAATAACATTCCTCTTCCAACATATTTTTTAGCAATACTTACTACTAATCTTAAGTTTGCTTCTGCTAATTCTTGTTTTGCTTCTTCATCATTATTTAATATTCTTTTTGCTAATTCTAATTCTTTTTCATATGATAATAATGGAATTTTTCCTATTTCTCTTAAATACATTCTTACAGGATCGTCTATACTTATCCCTTCAAAACTTGTATCTGTTATTTCATCTAATTTTAAGTTTTCAACTTCTTTTAAATCTTCAATATCTGGTTCTTCTTCAAAATCATCATTTAAAAGGTTTACTCCCATTTCTTCAAATGCATCAAATACTTTATCTATTTGTTCAGGATTTGTATCTTCTAATTCTTTTGCTAATTCTTCATATGTCATCTTTCCTGTTTCTTTAGCTTTTTTTACTATGTTTTTAAGTTTTTCATCTTTTATTTCTATTTTTGGTTGTTCTTTCTTTTCAGTCTTATTTTCAGCTTTTTCTTCTACCTTAATTTTTGGTTTTACCACATCTTTTTCTTTAGCCATTTCAGCTATTTCTAATTGATTTTCATCTTTTTTATTCCCCACAAAAATTCACCCCTACTTAATTTTAGCTAATGTAATTATTATATTACTTAGCTCTTTACCTAATTCTTTCTTTTTATCTACATCTTCTTCAATTTCTAATTGTTTCAAAATCTCTTGTTTTCTATTATCTAATTTTTTTTTCTCATATTTTTGTAATATATCATCAACTGCTTTTTCTAGATTATCTATTTCATAATCTGTTGCCATTACCATTGTTATATGGTTTTGAGTTTCTTCATCAAAAGAATCTATTAGTCTATTTATATTACAGTCTTCTTTTTCAAGTTCTTTATACAATTGCTCTGCTATTTTCCTATTTACTGAATCTTTAAAATCTTCTGGTTTTATTTGTTCTTTTATTTTTGCAAACATATTTGCATTTGAATCTAATAAAATAGCTATTATTGTATTTTCTCTTCTTTTTAAATCTTCATCTATTTCTGTTGTGTTTTTAATATTTTCTCTTACTGGCTTTATTTCTCTACTTTGCAATACTTTATCTTCTTTGGTATTATTATATATCAATTTGTTAACTTCAGCATAAATTGCTTCTTTTGATATATTATACCCTTGTGCTATTTTTTCTATGTATATTTCTCTTTCCATTGTGTTTTCTACTTTTGAAAGTATTTTTGCTATTTCATTTAAGAATTTTATTTTATCCCCTGTGTTTTCTAAGTTTAAATCTTTTTTTAGATTTTTTACTTTAAATTCTACTAGTGATATTGCATTATCCATTGCCAATCTAAATCTGCCTTCTCCAAATTTTACAATATATTCGTCTGGATCTTTTGCTCCTTCTATCTGTAATACTCTCATATCACATCCCATTTTTTGCAATATTTCCATTGACCTTGCAATAGCTGTCTGTCCAGCACCATCAGCATCAAAACCTAGTATTACTTGTTCTGTACTTTTTCTAAGTAACCAGCCTTGTTGCTCTGTTAATGCTGTTCCTAATGCTCCTACTACATTTGTTACTCCTCTTTGATGTAATGATATAACATCCATATATCCTTCTACTATTAGTAGTTTTTTGGCAGAATCTTTTTTTGCTACATTTAATCCAAATAAATGTCTTCCTTTACTATACACAACATTTTCTGGAGAGTTTATATATTTAGGTTGAGGAAATTTTGAATCTTTTATTTTGGAATCATCTAATATTCTTCCTCCAAATGCTATTACTTTTCCCCTCACATCACAAATAGGAAACATTAATCGGTTTCTGTATCTGTCAATGTATGTTCCATTGTCATTTTTATTAACTAGTCCTGATTCTAATATTTCCTTTTCTCCAAATCCTTGTGCTTTTAGTGCTTTATATAATTCATCAAATTTTCCTGAAAACCCTATTCTATATGCTTCAAGAGTTTCTTTATTCATTTTTCTCTTTTTTACATATTCTTGACCAATTTTGGATGTTGGCTTGTATAAATTTTGATGATAAAATTCTGCTGTAAATTCATTAACTTTGTATACTTTTGCTTTTAGTTCTTCTCTTGCAGTATCTGCATTGTTTTCTAATTTTGGTAATTGTATGTTAGCTCTTTCTGCTAATTGTTCTAATGCTTCTTTAAATGTTATTCCTTCTATCTTCATTAAAAATGTGTAGACATTTCCACCTACTCCACACCCAAAACAGTGAAAAATTTGCCTGTCTGGTGATACTGAAAATGATGGAGATTTTTCACTATGGAATGGACATAGCCCAAAATAATTTCTTCCTTTTCGAGTTAAATGAACATATTGTGAAATGATGTCTACTATATCATTGTTTTGTCTTACTTCTTCTATAATTTCATCACTATATCGTATCATTTTCCTCCACTCCTACACATATTTTTGAACATACTTCTATGCATAATTATATTATTCGACGAATTTTACATAATTCCCTCTTTTTTATTGATTTTTTTTATTTTATAACACATAAAAAGCCAGCATCTATTTAGATACTGACTACTTTTTATTTATTATTTTTATAGTAATGTTTCAAATCTTTGATTTAATTTTTCTAATAATTTTATATAGTTTTCTTTTATTTCCTTATAAATTTTTCTAGACGTTTCTTCATTATATAAATGTGATAAACTATTTCTTGCAAGCATCATGTTGATCCATTCTTCTCCATCTTCTATTAAATGACTTTCAAATGCTCGTCTTAATATCTCTCGTGGACTTCCTATATTTTCAGATATTCCATTGTATTCTAAAAAATCTTTCATTGTTTTCCATGCTAATTCAAATGTAAATTCAAATCTATGTAATACGCAATCTATTACTATATCATTTTCTTCTTGTTGTAATGCTTCTTTTAGTCTTTCTGTTGCATTTGCTAAGTCTTGTTTTCTTTCTTCAAATCTTTTCATTTTATTTCCACTCCTTCATTATTAATTGATTCAACTAATTCTTTCTTAGTAAATTCATCGATAAAAACCAAGTCTATTTTATGAATGGTATTTATAAGATCAAATTCATTTATTATTCTATATTTATCATCTGTCATAATATTTCCTTTTATTGCTATATCTATGTCTGATTCTTTTTTATAGTTTCCTCTCGCTCTTGAACCAAATAATATAAACTTATATTGCTTATTTTCTTTCGCAATACTTAATATTTTATTGTATACTTCTTCTTTTAAACCATATTTCATTTTATTTTCCTCATTCATCAATTTATTCATATTATAGCAAATTAAATTTTTCATTTCAAGTGATAAAATGCAAATAGCCAAAAAGAGCCTGTAGGTTTTTTATAACTTTCTATCAGCAGTACTTTATTATCATATAAAAATTATTAATAGGCAAGAAAAAATGCCACCAAGAGAATTAACTCTTGATGGCAGAAAACTTACTCCATAGTCGGTAACATTTTAATGTTATTATAGAACTTTTACTAGGATTATTATGTTCTAATAATTTGAATTAATTTATCAATATATTCAGCCATAAAAATTGGCACATTCAAAATCTTTCCACTCATATCCAAATTTCTCGTTGAAAATCTTACTGATATTTTATTATCATTATTTTCATTAAATCTTGTTAAACTAGCATTATTTCTATTTTCACTAGATTTCACTTCAATTGGAATAATCTCATTTCTCTCTTGTATAATAAAATCTATTTCATGTCTATCAAATACATAATAATTAGGTCTTTCCTCATATTTAAACAATAACATATTTAATATAAAATTTTCTGTTAGAGCTCCTTTAAATTCTTCAAATAATTTATTTCCTTCAATTACTATTCTAGAATCTAAATTTGCTTTTCTTCTCAATAATCCTACGTCTAGCATATATAATTTAAAGCTACTTAAATCTGTATATGCATTTAGCGGAAAATCTGGTTTTGTTACATTAAAAATTTTATCTACAATATTAGCATTATTAAGCCAATTAACTGCATCTTCATACTCTCTTGCTCTCGCTCCATCTTTAGCTACTTGATATAAAAATTTTTTATTTTCCTTTGCTAATTGCGATACTATGCTTTCCCATATAATAGATATCTTAGCTTGCATACTAGAATTTTCTATATGTTTTCCAAAGTCGTCTTCATATCCTTTTAAAATTTGTTTCTGTAACCTATTTACTTCTTCTATATCTTTATTTTCCACCCAAGCTCTTACTACTTCTGGCATTCCTCCAACTATAAAATATGATTTTATTTTTTCATTTAATTGTGTAAAAATAATATCTGGTATTTTTTCAATTTTATTTATTGATTCCATATATTTAACTAAATTTTCTGCTCCATCTGCTAGTAGAAATTCTGTAAACGTCATTGGATACATTTCAAGATATTCTACTTTTCCTACAGGGAATGATGTATGTGATAATTTTATTCCTAATAGGCTTCCTGCACAAACAATATGATATTCATTTGCTTCTTCTTGGAAATATTTTAATGAATTTAATGCATCAGAACATTCTTGAATTTCATCAAATATTATTAATGTTTTCTCTGGTTTTATAGCTCTTCCTGTTGCAAATATTAATTGTTCCAATATTCTTTTGGGGTCTTTTGTATTGGCAAATAGTTCTTTTAATGGCTCGTCATGATCAAAATTGAAGTATGCAATATTTTCATATTGTTCTTCTCCAAATTCTTTTAATATGTACGTTTTTCCTACTTGTCTAGCTCCTTTTAATATTAATGGTTTTCTATCTTTTCTGTTTTTCCACTTTATTAATTGTTCTTTTATATATCTACGCATCTTTATCACCTCTTATATTATATGTATATCTATATAAATTATACATCATAAATCACGTTTTTGCAATTTATTTTTATTTTTTTTCACATTTTTGCAATCATTTCAAACCGTTTTATCACATTTTTGCATTTTTTTAAGTAGTATGACATAAAATTCTTACCATATATTTTTTGTATAATTCCTCTTTTAAATCATATCTCATTTTAAGTAATAAAATGTAAAATGCCAAAAAGAGCCTTAATAAACTCTTTATTGGCTCTTTTTATATATGAAAAAATTGTCTTATTTTATTTAAAATTCTTTTGAATATATTTTCTTTGTATTCAATTAATTCTATATGTTCCTCTCTAATGTCTCGATTTTTTGGCTTATTAGCAAATATATCTAAATTATATTGTTCTGATTTATTTTGTTCATTTTTTCGTCTTTCTTCTACTTGCATTTTTATTATCTTTTCTTTTTGTTCTGGTGTTGATAAATAATCTCTAAATAGATTAAATAAGATTGCTTTGGTTTCTGGTAATAGCTCTTGGTCTTTTAGTTCTATGTCTTCCTCTAATTCAAATTCATATTCAGTATTCCTATTTTCTTCTATTGCTTTTATTACTTGTGGAGGTATTTTACTGTATTCTTCTTCATTTAATTGTTCTATTATTTCATATACTTCTGTATATGCATTTTTATATTTAGTCATCTAATGTTGACCTCCTTCTTTTGTTTGTTGTTCTTGGACTAATCTATTTAATTTTGCTTGTGCATCATCACATTCTTGTACATTGGCTGTATATGATGCTTGGCCTATTGATTGCCCTGTGATTTCTTCACCTATTTTTATTCCAAAACTTCTTATTTTTTCTACTTGTTCTTCTGTTGCTATAGTTCTATCAACTACATCTTTTCCTTTTTGACTTTTATTATAATAAAATTTTATATTATCTTTTTTATTTCCAATCTTATCATCTGGGTTTAATCCTATTCCTTTTATTCTTTGTATTAATATTTCTTCTGGTTCTTCTAGCGTTTTTTTTGCTAAATTTAATATTGTATCTCCTTTTACTATTTTTGATACATCTACTCCTATTTCTTGCAATTTTTCTAGTTTTTCTATAAATTCATCTATCGTATTCTTCTCCCACACTCCCATTTCTTTTAATCTTTTTACTTGGGCTTCTGTTGCTATAGTTTTACCACCTACATCTTTTTCTTTTTGACTTTTATTATAATCTGATTTTATACTATTTTTTTTCTGCCCAATCTTATCATCTGGGTTTAATCCTATTCCTTTTATTCTTTGTATTAATATTTCTTCTGGTTCTTCTAGCGTTTTTTTTGCTAAATTTAATATTGTATCTCCTTTTACTATTTTTGATACATCTACTCCTATTTCTTGCAATTTTTCTAGTTTTTCTATAAATTCATCTATTGTATTCCTCTTTGCCAATCCTTCAACTTCTTTATCTAATTCAACAAAATCATGTAAATATCCTTTTACTTCAAAACTATCAACATCTAAAATTTTACCAATTTTTCCTTTTGGAATCTCTTCAAGCTCTCTATCCCATAACTCTATTTCTTCACCCTTTGCTATAATCTTTTCTATATTCTTTCTTTCTTCTGCTGTAACCTCTTCATTATCAATTCCATTTCTATATTCTATATATTTTTGTTGGATTCTATATAATGTTGCTGCATATTTTCTTTCTTGTTCACTAGTGCTTGTTACTTGTGGTAAATTATCTCCATGTGCTTTTACCCAATCTACTACTATCGTTAATAATTCTAAGTCATCTTTTCTATTAGTATTTTTCATTTCTTTATCTATATCAACTCTTTGTGTATTATTGGCTAAATCTATTACTACTGGTCTATCTTCATCTTTTACTGGATTATTTGGATCTATTGATGTTATTGTTCTTCCTAATTGTTGTAAATATAATATTCTTGAATTTTCATCTAATGCTCTAAACCATATTATTCCATCTACACCTTTTACATGTAATCCTTCATTGGCTTTGTTCATTACTACCATAAATTTTGTTTTGTCTGAGTTTTCACTTTCAAATCCTTCTAATTGCCTCTCATTTTCTTTATCACTATAAGCTCCAAGCATTGAATAATATTCTGGTTCTATCCCTGAATTTCTTAAATATTCACTAATCTTTCTTTTATATTCTTCTATTTTTTCTACACTTGTTTTACTATTTTCTGTTTTATTTCCGTCTTCATCTTCTATTTCTGTACCATCTAAATTTTCTGTAACTGGTATAAATACTATATATTTTCCACCTTTTTTTACATTTTGTTGCAATATTTCAGGAATTCCATCTGCACTTTCAAGATTTTTTCTTAATTTATCATATTGTTCTAATTTTTTCTTTCTCTCATTTTCATCCTCTATCTCATTTATTTGCTCTTCTAAATTTTCCATACTTCCATCTGTTAATAAATTATACTCACATGAAACTACTTTTGGATTTACTACCATTCCTAGTTGTATTGCTTCTTTTAATTCTATTTTTGTCGCTATATGCCTTCCTGCACTTATTTCTTCATCTGTATATCCTAGTTTTCTTGCTACTTCATCAGACATATTTCTATCATCTGCATCTCTTGTTGGTGTTGCTGTTATTCCTAATACTTTTGTTTCTTCTGGTTGATTTTCTATTAACTTATCTAATGATTTTTCCCATCTTTCTGCACCTGTTCTATGTAATTCATCAAATATCATAAAATCATATTGTGTTTTTAATGTTTCTTTACCTGCTTTTCTTATTAAACTTTGATATGTTGCAAATTGTAAATTTGGAAATACTTCTGCTATTATTTCATCTTTGCTTTTTCTTGTTATTCCTTTTTTACCGTGAATATTTTCTATTATTCTATCTTTAGTCTGCTCTAATATTTCATTTGATGGAGCTAAATATAGCATTTTTTTATTATTAGTTTTATATGCTATTTCTCCTAGTCCTATTTGATTTTCTTCTTTTTCGATTTCTTCGGCCGTTTTTCCATATCGTAGCATCTCTGTTAATGCTACATATGTTTTTCCTCCTCCTGTTGGTAATATTACACTTGCATATCTTTTTTCTTCATATAGTTTTTCTGTTTTATCTATTGCATCTTGTTGATATTCTCTTAAACTTATTCCTGTTCCTTTTACATCATAATATTTTAAATATCTTTCTATTTGTTCTATTGAAAGATTTTGTGTTATTTCTTCTATGAATTCTTGTATTTGTTCTACATAATTTCCTGCTTGTACTATTTCACTTAATCTTCCTTTTGACGCTATATTTATAACTGCTCTTGGTATATCTTCATTTTCTATTCCTGCTTCTTTTAATTTTTCATAAATTAAAAGACAATTACTTTGTTTTAATTTTTGGATTAATTCATTTCTTTCTGTTACAGATAATCTTTCAATATTAAGACTGCTCCAATCGTATGCATCTACTATTGCACTTGCAAAATATTCTTCTTTTGACATTGCTTCTGCCATCTGTAATTGTGCAAAATTTGATGTCATTATACCTCTTACATTTGAAAGTCCTCTGTTTTGTATTATTTGCATTTGTTCTTCATCTGTTAAACCTTTTATTGAATCTACTAATCCTATTTCATTTGGCTTTAAATTTAAGTTTACTGATTCACTTACTCTATATCCTGTATTACTTTTTCTTGTTGTTATTTTTGACTCTATTTCAAATCCATTATTTTCAATGTACTCTATAATCTCTTCATATTTAGGATTATTTCCTGTTATCTCTCTTAACATTCCTGCTAATACTCTTGCATTCGCTTGTCCTTTTGATAGATAATACATATTTTTTACAATAGAACTTGCTTGTCCATATTCTACTTTTCCTTCTGT